>SKQU01000166.1 GCA_007118855.1 Spirochaetaceae bacterium | reverse complement strand
TGTCGAGCTTCTTCATTGCGAGCATCGCCTCCATCGCGCGGTTCACTGCAGCGCGATCGGAAAGCGAAAGCAGCCGGTTCATCTCGGCAACCGGACAGACCTGCCACGAGACGCCGTAGCGATCCTTGAGCCATCCGCACTGCTCCGACTCAGGCACAGCGGACAGGCTGCTCCAGTAGTAGTCGATCTGCTCCTGCGTCGCTGCGTCGACGATGAGCGAGACGCCCGCGGTGAAGCCGAAGTCGTGATCGCCCGCGCTGTCCATCGCAACGAGCTGCTGCCCTTCGAGTTGGAGCTGGCCGTACACCACGGTGCCCTCCCGGTCGGGTGCCTGGTTGGCACCGTATCTCGCGATCTCGCCGACTTGGGCATTGCGGAACACCGACGCGTAGAGACGAAGCGCCGGCTCGGCCTGCCCGCACCGCGCCCCGACGAAGAGCAACGACGGGAATACCCGCGGCCTCACAGCGGAGTCGAGGATGAGCTGCCACGAGACGCCGTAGCGGTCGGAGACCCAGCCATAGCGCTCACTCCACGGATAGGTGTCGAGCTCCATGTGAATTGCACCTCCGTCCGACAGTGCTGCCCAGGCACGGTCGATCTCGGCTACCGAGGCGAAGCTGCAGAAGAAGGAGATCGACGGGTTCGGCCGCACGAGCGGGCCACCGTTCAGCAGCGTCAGTCCGAATCCGGCCACATCAAGGTCGATCGTCATCACGGAACCGGGAGTGCCGCCGTGGATCTCCCGCCCTGCCTCCGGGTATCGGATCGTCGCGGTGACGCGCGTCTGAGGCAGGGTCGCGGTGTAGAACGCGGCGGCCTGCTCGGCCGCCGAGTCGAGCCAGACGTTCGCCAGGATGCGCGACACAGAACCTCCTCAGCGCAGCCGCAGGTCTGCACCTGCAGCACCACTGTCCCTTATATTAGCTTAGTATATCTGTCAGATTTATGCAACCATGAGGAGCGCGCTGGCGCTCAAGATCGTCCCCGGACTGGACACGACAGTGGGGGAGATGGCGCATCTGTTCCAGATCAGCGTATCAACGTCTGCCTCGAGAGCCTCTACGCGCTTTCTGTTGCTTTTTTGGCCACCGCCGGCATATCCAGGGTATTGCGCCGGATGTGGAGGGTGTAGAATGGCATCATCCCGGTCTGTCGCGAGGAGATGGATATGAAGAAGCTCGTGTTCCTGATCCTGCCTGTGCTGGCTCTTGCGCTGCTGGCTGGATGCGGTTGGTTCAGACCTGAGGCGTCCACCGTCTCCGTTCGCCTGCGGTGTGGTGGATCCCACACGGACTCGAACTGGCGTGTCGTACTGAACTCCGGAACTCCGGTGAGTACGAATTCTGCAACCGGAGGAGCGGCGGTATTCGACGATGTGGAAGACGGCCAACACACGCTCTGGTTCTTCATGCCGTATGACTGCTACGACAACGTCGTCGCGTACCGCAACATCACCGTCTCGGGAAAGGATGTCGATTTCGCATTCGACCTCGACGATCTTGACATCTTCTGAGCGGTGAGGACTGCGTCGACGCTCACGCTGTTCGTGATGGCGATCACGTCCGCGTGCGTGCGGCCCGAGCAGATGCTCTTTGAGACACCTCCCGGCACGCGGCCTCGTTTCGCCGTCGACGGAGACGGTCTGCACCTGGCTCTGTGCTACGCCGACGTGCAGGGAACTGTGTTCTACCAGCCGCTCGAGCCGGATGGCCAAAAGCGGGGGACGCCGGTTGCGATCATACATGGGCTCGCCGGCGACCCGGTCATGAGCTGTGCGGCGCGGGAGACGGCGCTCGTGGTCGGTGTGTACGACGCCTCCGACAGGACGATCCGGCTCGCCCAGTCGCGGGACAAGGGGACCTCGTGGCGTGTCGGCGTGGTGAACGGAGTTCCCGAGCCGCGCGGTCCCCATCGTCTCGTGTTCGTCGGCGAGGACCTGCTCCTCGTGTACAGCGCGGGAGACGCAGGCGCGGTCATGCAGTCGGTGGTCGATCTCCAGCAGGAGCCGGTCACGGTGAGGAACGTCCGAGTCGTAGATGACGATGCGACGAGCCGTGGAGGAGAGTACCTGTCGGTTCACACTGTGGCGGACACAGTGGTGCTCGTCTACAGCGGCGCGTATGATGGCCCCGGACGCGGGCGGTCACTCGTGACTGCCACGATTCGAGCCGGCTCGACGACGAACGCTGAAGCAGAGGTTGTGCGTGTCGACGGACCAGCTTGTTCGGTGGGCAACCACGCCGCGGCTGCCGTCTCAGACGGGAAGGTCTTTCTGCTCGCCGCGGATTCCGCGGCCGTGCGACTCTACCGGCCCGCAGCAGGGGGCACCGAGCGGATCACTCTGGCCGAGGCCGCGAGCTCCGGACGCGTTTCAGCGTCGGCCCTTGCCTCATCTGGCACCGGCACCTCGCTCGTGGCCGCGGTTCAGCAGTGGCCCGTCGTGACGACCTATCACCTCGCGATGGATGGTCTTATTGATACGAAGGTCATCGAGCTGGATCGACGAGCAACTGCTGAGGTCCCCGTCAGCGATCTGGAGCTTGTGAAGACCAGGGACGGCCTGATGCTCGTCTACTTCGATCCACGGCTGACCAGGATCCGTGCCGTTCCCGCGTTCTGAGATCGTCGCCTGAGAAGAACCGGCTTCCGCGATGGCATCCGGCGGCTGCGGCCAGACATCGCTCGAGCAGTTCGCCGCGCTGACAGCAGGAGCGCCTCCTGTCGCCGCGGGCAAGACGGGATTGAGCGTTCTCGCGACAGGTACGCCTCTGAGCCACCGGCCTGGACCATGAGCGAGTACGGTCGAACCGTCACGGCGTCCGTCGACGGGTGTTCTAGCGCCCAAACTGCCGGACCTATGAGCGCTCGTCGCCGTTGTCCCTCAGCGTGGGCAAATTGGGCACGAACACCATCGCGAGGAGGAAGGCGCTACGGCGTGCGACAGACCCTCACGAACCTGCGCTTCCCCGCGCGAAGGAGGCGCTGCTGCCCGTGGGCGAGGTCCACCACCGCCTCGTGGTCCGGGACGGTCTCGTCGTCAAGGCGAACGCCGCCCTGCCCCACGAGCCGCCGCGCTTCGCTCCTGGAGGTGGCGAGGCCCGCGGCGAGGAGGAGGTCGACGATGCCGATGCTGTCGGCCGCGATCGCGAGCTCGGGTATGTCGTCGGGCTCACCACCGGATGCAAACACCCGTTCGAACTCTTGGGTCGCGGAGCGGGCGGCGGCCTCACCGTGGAGACCGGCGGCGATCTCCCCGGCGACGGAGAGCTTGAGGTCGCGGGGGTGGCGCGTCCCGTTCGCGAGCGAGCGCAACTCGCCTTCCCGCCGTTGGCGATCCCAGCGCGTTGCGAGGCGGACGTAGTCGGGCAGGAGCGCGTCCGGGATGGACATGACCCTGCCGACCACCTGGGGTGCGGGGAGCGAGAGCGGGATGTGGTTACCCGTCGATTTGCTCATCTTGCGTCCATCAGGCCCGGCGAGGAGCGGCACGGTCACGACGACCTGCGGCCGCTCGCCGGCCGAGCGCTGGAGGTCGCGGCCGCAGAGGCAGTTGAAGCGCTGATCGGTGCCGCCGAGCTCCACATGGGCGCGGACCATGAGCGAGTCGTACGCCTGGAGCACGGGGTAGAGAAGCTCGTGGAGCGAGAGTCGGTTGCCGGAATCGAGGCGCGAGCGGAAGGTCTCGTGCCCCATCATCTGGGCGACGGAGAACGAGGCGAGCAGGCGCAGCACCTCGTCGAGTGCGAAACCCTCGAACCAGCTCGACTGGAAGTGGAGCTCCGCCCGGCTCTCGTCGACGACGGTGAACAGCTGCTCGGCGTAGCGCTCGGCGCAGCGGCCTCCCCGCCCCGATCGCCTCTCGCAGCAGCGCCGCGAGCTCGTCCAGGGGAACGATCTCCTGCGCGCGGGATGCGATGCCGTCAATCTGCCGTTGTACCTCTCTGTCGATATCCATACGAACCTCCGGGCAAAAAAAAGACCCTGCCTGAGCAGGGTCTTTCAGCGAGCCGCCCGTCACGACGGA
>SKQU01000101.1 GCA_007118855.1 Spirochaetaceae bacterium | reverse complement strand
GCCGGGCGCAGATGGATTTCCCTGGTCGGCGTCAGTCTCTTCGGGGCCCTGGCGAGCAACGTCGTACAGATCACGCTGTCGGTCACCTTCATCTTCGGTTCGAGCGCCTGGGTGATCGCGGCGCCGTTCCTGGGGCTCGGCGTGGTGAGCGGTCTCGTCGTGGGAGTCTTCGCCGAGAGGTTCCGGCGGCGATCGCGGTGGCTCGCGAGCCAGGAGGAGCTGCTCCATGGCTCGTAGGCGTCCCGCGAACCGCCTTGAGCGGCACACCGCGCCGCTGCACATCTTCGCGACCGGCTCGCTGGTCATCGTCGCGTTTCTCCTGCAGTCGAGCCTTCCGGTGCGTGCGGTTCAGGTCCTGCTCTTCGCCGTGCTCGCCACGCTCGCCGGCAAGAGGATCCGCTGGGGCTATTTCCTGATCATGATCGCCTCCATCACCTTCTTCAACCTGCTCACGCCGGTGGGCCGCGTGCTCTACGAGCTCGGACCGTTGCGGATCACCGCCGGTGCGCTGGAGCAGGGACTCTTCAAGGGGCTTGCGATCGTCGGGCTTGTCTTCATCTCGCTCTTTACGGTTCGTCCGGATCTCAGGCTGCCGGGAGCCTTCGGCGGGCTACTCGCGCGTCTGTTCTACTACTTCGAGCGGGTGCTTGATACCCGCAGGCGGGTGTCGGCCGCGCATCTGGTCGAGAGCGTCGACGAGATCCTCCTCGAGCTCTATCCTGCGGGTTCAGCCGACGACGGCTCTGAAGAGGAGACGGGCGCACCACGCCGACGCACCAGCTCCCTCGGCGCGATCCTCATGGTCACCCTCGTGGCTGGAAACTGGGCTGCCGCGATTGTATCTTGGCCGGGCGCATCGTAGAATGCATTCAAGCTCGGCCCGGGAGGAACTATGTACGGTGGTGCACAGGCGCACTTCGCAGCAGAGCTCGACTCGATTCGCGAGTCGGGGCTCACCAAGCGCGAACGGATACTCACGAGTCCGCAGAACTCACGGATCTCCGTTTCGGGCGGCACGCAGGTCATCAACTTCTGCGCGAACAACTATCTCGGGCTGTCGAACCATCCACAGATCGTCGAAGCGGCCCGCCGCAGCCTCGACGAGTGGGGGTTCGGTCTCTCGTCGGTCCGGTTCATCTGCGGCACCCAGTCGATTCACAAGGAGCTCGAGTCGCGGCTCTCGGGCTTTCTGGGACTCGAGGACACGATCCTCTACGCCTCGTGTTTCGACGCCAACGGAGGGCTCTTCGAGACCCTGCTCGGACCTGAAGACGCGGTCATAAGCGACGCGCTGAACCACGCGAGTATCATCGACGGTGTACGCCTGTGCAAGGCCCGGCGCCATGTCTTCAAGACGTCGGACATGCACGACCTGGAAGAACGGCTGAAGGAGGCACAGTCGGCCCGAATCAGGATCATCGCGACCGACGGAGTTTTCTCCATGGACGGCACGGTGGCCAATCTGCCGGGCATCTGCGACCTGGCGGAGAAGTACGACTCCCTCGTCATGGTCGACGACTGTCATGCGGTCGGGTTCCTCGGAGCGCAGGGGCGCGGGACCCACGAGCACCACGACGTCATGGGCAGGGTGGATATCATGACCGGTACGCTCGGCAAGGCGCTCGGGGGAGCGACCGGAGGCTACACGGCGTCGCGCAGAGAGGTCGTCGAGCTGCTGCGTCAGCGTTCGCGGCCCTACCTCTTCTCGAACAGCGTCGCGCCGAACATCGTCGCCGCGAGCATCGCGGCGCTCGATCTCCTCGAGCGCGACACGTCGCTGCGTGACAGGCTCGCGCAGAATACCGCGTACTTCCGGCGAAAGATCGCCGCGATCGGACTCAACGTGCCCGAAGGCGAGCACCCGATCGTCCCGATCATGCTCGGTGAGGCGAAGCTCGCCACGGAGATGGCCGACCGCCTCCTCGACCGCGGCGTCTACGTCATAGGATTCTCGTATCCGGTGGTCCCCCAAGGGACCGCGCGGATCCGGACGCAGGTGAGCGCCGCGCATTCGCGCGAGGAGCTCGACTACACAGTCGAGCAGCTCAAGGCGGTCAAGGAGGAACTGGGGCTGTGAGCTACATCATCAGCGGCATCCAGCAGATCGGCGTCGGTGTTGCGGACCTCTCGTCGGCCTGGCAATGGTATCGCAAAGCGTTCAGCATGGACGTTCCGGTCTTCCAGGAGGCGGCCGAGGCGCCGCTCATGGTCAGATACACCGGAGGAGAGGTGCAGAGCCGTAACGCCGTACTCGCCATGAATCTCAGCGGCGGCGGAGGTTTCGAGATCTGGCAGTATACGAGCCGCACTCCCACGGCGGCGGTGGACCCCTCCCGACTCGGCGACCCCGGCATATTCGCGGCGGTGCTGAAGACGCGCTCAGCCCGGGAAGCGTACGACCATCTACTCGCCCTCGGCGCCGAGGCGAGCAGGCCGACGCCCGGACCCGACGGAGCCGAGCGCCTGTTCGTCACCGACCCTTTCGGGAACGTGTTCCAGATTGCCCCGTCGCCGGACTGGTTCGGCGCCCCGGCGGTGATCGGGGGGGTGAGCGGTGCGATCATCGGCTGCACGGACATCGATCGGGCGCTGCCGCTCTACCGCGACGTCCTGGGGTACGACGCGGTCCTCTACGATGAGCGGGGCACCTTCGCGGACCTTGCGTCGCTGCGTGGCGGCGCGGGTGAGGTGCGACGGGTCCTCCTCGGCCACAGCGAACCGCGGGTCGGACCGTTTAGCGAGCTCATGGGCTCGACCACCGTCGAGCTCGTCCAGTCGGGCGACGCCGGTCGCCCTGCGATCTTCGCCGGTCGCTACTGGGGAGACCTGGGGTTCATCCACCTCTGCTTCGACGTGCGCGGCATGAACGAGCTGGCGGCCCGCTCTGCGCAGGCCGGACACGCGTTCACCGTCGACAGCGCGGGCACCTTCGACATGGGGGACGCGGGCGGCCGGTTCAGCTACCTCGAAGACGCTGACGGCACGCTGATCGAGTTCGTGGAGACGCACAAACTTCCGATCTTCAAGCCCCTCGGGCTCGGGCTCAACCTCACGCGGCGGCCGGCCGAGCGCGCCCTACCGCGGTGGATGATCAGGCTGCTCGGTCTCGCCCGGGTGAAGTAGCGGCGCCACATCAACCTGGGGCGCCCCCGCGTCGTGCAGGTGAAGGCCGCACTCGCGCTGCTGCGGCTGTTCCCACCACCAGCGGCCGGAGCGGGGATCGGCCCCCGGAGCCACGGCGCGTGTGCACGGCGCGCAACCGATCGACGGAAAGCCCCGGTCGTGAAGCCGGTTGTATGGCACCTCGTGTGAGCGCAGATAGTCCCACACCTCGTCGTCACTCCAGTCCGCGAGCGGGTTCAGCTTGTACAGGCCGTTCTGCTCGTCCCACTCGACGGTGTCGAGCGACGAGCGGGTCACCGACTGCGTGCGTCGAAGCCCCGTGATCCAGGCCCGCTTGCCGGCGAGCGCGCGGTGAAGCGGTTCCACCTTCCGCACGTGGCAGCAGCGCTTACGCAACTCGACGCTCTCGTAGAAGAGGTTGACGCCGTGCTCGCCCACCATCGCCTCGACCCGCGCGGCGTCCGGGAAGTAGGGCCGCACCCGCACTCCGAGCTCAAGAGCGTTACGCGCGATCAGATCGTACGACTCGTTGAACAGCCGGCCGGTATCCAGGGTGAACACCTCAAGCGGCAGCCCGAGGTTCGAGACCAGGTGCACGAGCACCTGATCCTCGGCGCCCAGGCTGGAGGCGATCGTCACCTCGTCGGCGAAGGTGCGTCCGGCCCATTCGAGTAGCAGCGCGGCCTGCATGCCGGCGGTCTGTTCGCGGTACTCGCCGAGCTGCTTCACGTTCCGAAGACCTTCCTCACCTTGACGAGGTCCTCGCCGGCGATCGTGGGGTTGATCCCGGCCTCGTCGCGCATCTGTTTGAACACGGCCAGAGTTTCGCTGATATCTTCCTCGGTGTGGTTCGCCGTAGGGATCATCCGGAACATACAGAGCCCGAGCGGGATGACCGGATAGGTGATCGCGGTCACGAAGACGCCGCGTTCGCGAAGGAAGGAGACGGTACGCACTCCCACGGTCTCCACGGTCTCCTCTCCCACAGGTATGAACACCGAGCAGATGGGCGATTCCCCCGGACCGACGTGATACCCGAGCTCACGCAGCCCGTCCTTCAGCAGACGCGAATTGTGCCACATCCGCTGCCGCCGCTCGTCGCCGGCGCGTACGAGTTCGAGCGTCTTGCGCAGGCTCTCGACGTAGACCATGGGAAGGCTCTTCGCGAAGACCTGGGAGCGGCCGTTGTACGTGATCCACTCGACGACATCGCGCGTGGAGGCCGAGAAACCGCCGATCGACGCGAACGCCTTGGCGAAGGTACCGAAGTAGACGTCCACCCTGTCCTGCACGCCGAGGTGGTCGGCGGCGCCACGGCCGTGCTCACCCATCACGCCCCATCCGTGCGCGTCGTCGACGAACAGCCGCGCCTCGTACTTCCGTGCGAGGTCGACGATTTCCGGCAGGATCGCGAGGTCCCCGGTCATGCCGTAGACGCCTTCGGTGAGGATCAGCACCCCGCCCTTGCGCGAGCGGTTGACGCGCTTCAGCACGCTCTCGAGACTCTCCGCATTGTTGTGCTTGAAGACCCGCAGCTGGGCGCGCGAGAGGAAGGCGCCGTCCACGATGCAGGCGTGCGCGAGCTTGTCCATGACGACCGTGTCCTCGGGTGTCGCGAGCGACTGGATCGTGCCGATGACTCCGAGGTAGCCGTAGTTGAACAGAAAGGCCGCCTCCTTCTGTGCGAAGTCGGCGAGCTCGGCCTCGAGCGATTGATGATACGCGGTGTTTCCGGTCATCATGCGCGAGCCCATGGGAGAGCTCACGCCGTAGGTCCGCACCGCCTCGGCCGCGACTGTCTTGATCTGCTCACAATCGGCGAGGCCGAGGTAGTTGTTGACGCTCCACATGATCTTCTCGCGCCCGTCGTACTCCATGCGCCGGTTCGCGATCGGCGGCAGAGTCGGGCGGGTGAAGTAGTGGTCGTCCTGTGCCCGCATGATGCCGAAGTAGCCCTTGTCCGTGCGGCACTTGGCGAAAATGTCGCGGCTCGTGTCCTGTTCGGCAGTCGCGACGCTCTGGTCCTCAAGCATAGGTCCTCCTAGCGAATAGTTCGGTCATAATCCGCGAAACGGCGTCCGGTCTGAAGGTGTCGCGCTCGATCACGCACGTTGGAGCAATAGCGCGCCTGTCCAGCTCGGCGGCGATCCGACGGTATCCGCCGCCGGTCACGTTGAGCATCACCGCCTCGCTCGCTCCGATCTGACCGGCCTCCACCGCTGCCTTCAGATGGGCGACCGCGACGGCCGCCGCCGGCTCCAGGTCGACGCCCTCGAGTCGCTCGAACAGGTTCGCCGCCGCCGCCGCCGTCTCGTTGTCGACGACGCCGGTCGTCCCCCCGGTGTCCGCGAGCGCGTCGTAGAGTCCTCCCCGGAGTCCATATGGAGGTTCGCGGTTGGCAAGCACCTTTGCGCCTATCAGCGCGATCCTCCTGCGCGCATCATCCTCGTCAATGGGAACCAGATCGCGCGAGCGGTTCATCCAGGAGTCATGAATGGGCGCAAACGGCGCGTTCTGACTCAGGTGCAGCCGCATCTTGCGGTCGCCGTAGTCACCGCTGTCGATCAGCCTGAGGTTCGCCTCCCAGGCGGCAATCGCGCCGGTTCCGCTTCCCACCGCCTGGAAGTAATGTGCCGGTATTTCCCCGGTCGTGTCTACTGCGGACAGCACGGTGGTCGCCATGCCGTCGCGGCGCGCCACGTTCCGGGCGCCGCCCTCGGCGACGAACCCGGGCAGGTCCGAGATGATCGCGGCGAGCGCAATCGCGTCGGAATAGTCGGAGTCGCCCGCGGCGGCGATGACCCTGACGCAGGGAGCCACCGGGCCGATAGACCAGACGGCTGGCAGATTGCGCTGCGGGACGACCACCACGAGGGGAATCCCGTTGTCGCTGCACACCCGGATGAACGCGCGCGCGGTATTGCCGGCCGAGGCGACCACGAGTACCCGGTCGTCGTTCGCCCACATCCTCGCGCAGACGCTGTACGCCTCGCACTCCTTGAAGGTCCCGGTGAGCATCCGAGCCCCGCGTTCGGGCCAGTAGCCGCAGAAGGTGATGAGCAGCTGTGACAGACCCAAATGCGATGCGAGCGCCTCGCTGCGAAAGGTGATCGGCGAGCATGAGCCGGCGAGCGTGCGACGGATGGGCAGCCAATCGGAGAAGCGGTAGATGCCCAGGTCAGGGGGGCCAGGGGTGAATCGTGTCTGGTGGTATCGCGTGCGCAGGAGCGCCGGGGCCTTCGCGTCCGGGTTCCTGAGCGGAAGCGTCTCGTCGGAAAGCTCGGCCCCGGATTCGAGGCAGGTCAGGCAGTAGTGCGCGTTCATGCCGACTCCTAGTACGGATTGTAGATCGCGCCGCTGCGCCGCAGGGCCGCCTTGATCCGCTCGACGCCGCCCGACAGGTCGCCGGGATCGGTGATATGCACCGCCACGTCGATGTCGGTCGTCACCGATGCCCCGGTCCAGACCGTGAGGATCTCGTCGGGATTCACCGGAACCTTGACGATATCCAGATCGTGCCCGGTGAGCTCTACACCGGTCACGATGAGGATGACGCCGGCGTCGAGGAAGAGGTGGGAGACTTCCGCGAGCCGCCTGATGTGCTCGTCCCTTCCGACCGGAACCTCCTGGATGTCCGCGCTGAGACCCCGCTCCAGGTTTCCCACGCCGAGGCGGTAGACGAACTTCCCCTCGAGGAAGAGCTGCTCCTCGAGCCGGTTGGCGAGCTCCTGTTTGCCGGAGTCCTCGCGGCCGGTTATGAGAATCAGGGTGGATCGCTGGCTGTACCGCTCGGCCCTGAGCACCGGCGAAATCGCGCTCCGGTCCCAGTTGAAGTTGCGCAACCGGACGTTCTCGCGAATCCAGGCTTCTTCGTCCTCGGCGGTACCGCGGATAATCCCGCCGCCGCGGATCTCATAGTTGTCGACGATCACGAACCGTGAGGTGAACGGAATGCGATCCACCGGGTCGAAGGCGATATCCGCGTCAAAGGCGAGCTCGACTTCCGCAACGTCGTGCCGCTCGACTTCCGCCTTCCTGCGGCTCGCGCGAAGACTCGAGGCGTCGAGCACGCGCACGATCCGGTGCAGGCGCGTCGGTTGCCTCGAGGTGCCCATCTTGAAGATGTACTCGTGGTTGCGTCGCATCGGCTCGCGGCCGAGCCAGAAGAGGTTCACCCGCACCCGGTTCGCGACGATCGGGCTCGGTTCGTGCGCCTTCGCGGCTATCTCACCGCGCACGACGTAGATCTGTTCCTCGAGCGTCAGCCCGGTTGCGTGCAGGGCCGACGCGTGTCGTGTGGGTTCCGCGGCAAACCGCTCGAAGGCGGCGATCCTGCTCCGTTTCCCGGACGGATAGAAGACGATCTCGTCGCCGACCTCGGCTCGACCGGTCCCCACGGTCCCGGCCACGATCCTCCTTGCATCGCCGTATCTGGTGAACTTGTAGACGCCCTGCACGGGCATCCGGAACGGCAGATCGACGAGGTCGGCCTCCTTCCTGAACGAGTCGAGCTGTTCGATCACCGTCGGCCCGGAGTACCAGTCGGTCCGCGGTGAGCGGTCCACGACGTTGTCCCCCGCGAGACCGCTCACCGGGATGAACTCGACTCCCCCGGTGTCCACGTCGATACTCCGCAGAAAACGGCGATACCGCCGTACGATGCGGCGAAAGACGTTGCGGTCGTACTCGACGATATCCATCTTGTTCACCAGCACCGCGAGCTGGCGTACGCCCAGCATCGAGAGCAGGTACCCGTGCCGGCGGCTGTTCTCCTGAATCCCCTCGAATGCGTCGATCACGAGGAAGGCCACCTCGGCCCGGCTGGCTCCGGTGACCATGTTCTTCAGGAACTCGATGTGACCGGGGGCGTCGATGATGATGTAGTCGCGCGCAGGCGTCTTGAAGAAGACACGGGCGGAGTCGATCGTGATGCCCTGCGCCTGCTCATCTTTCAGAGCGTCGATCAGGAAGGCGTACTCGAAGGGCTTGGAGTTGCGCTCGCAGGCGGCGCGTATGGCTTCCAGCTTGCCGTCCGGCAGGGTGCCGGTGTCGGCGAGCAGTCGGCCGACGATCGTGCTCTTGCCGTGGTCTACATGGCCGACGATGACCATCTGCATCTGCGGTCGGCCCTGGCGCACGGTCGCGGGTCCGGCCGGCGGCGCTATTGTCTGTGTCCGGGTCTCCGACATCGATCGCTCCTACATGTAGCCGCTTCTGCGCAGCGTCTCGAGCCCGCCGTCCTCAGCGTCCTGCGCGCGCCCGCTTCGCTCGGCGACATTACGCAACTTCCCGCCGCGAAGCTCCTCGATGATCTCGCTTGCGTCCTTCGCGGTCGATTCGATGGGGAAGGTGCACGGGGCGCACCCGAGCGAGCGGTACCTCGTTCCGTCGCCCTGATCGTAGTAGAGGGAAACGGTCGGGATCGATTCGCGCTCGATGTACTCCCAGATGTTGAGCTCGGTCCAGTCGAGCAGCGGGTGGATACGCAGATGCGTGCCGGGCGCGAACTCCGTTTTGTACTGGTTCCAGAACTCGGGAGGCTGATCGGCGATGTTCCAGTCGTTGCGCTGATCGCGCGGCGAGAAGTACCGTTCCTTGCTGCGTGACCCCTCTTCGTCGGCGCGCACCCCCACGATCACGCCGGTGAACGGGGTGCCGCTCGTATCCCGCTCATACCGATCCGTCGTGTGATCGAACCGGTAGCGTGGGCCGGTTCCGTCGAGCGTGGTCCGCAGGGCACTGGTCTTCAGCGCGGCGCAGCACTGGGTGCGGGTGAGCCTGCCGTCGGGATACGTCTCCTTCGCTGCGAGCGCCGCTTCGTTCTGCCCCACGATCATCGTCAGTCCCCACTCGCGGGTCAATCGGTCGCGATACTCGATCATCTCCGGGATCTTGTAGCTCGTGTCGATGTGGACGAGCGGGAAGGGCACGTGCCCGAAGAAAGCCTTCCGGGCGAGCCAGAGGAGGACGGTTGAGTCCTTGCCGATCGACCAGAGCATCCCGAGCTCCTTGAAGCTCGCGTAGGCCTCCCGAAATATGTACACGCTCGTGTTCTCGAGCAGATCCAGATGGTCCATGTCGTCTCCGGGCTGTCGGTCTCCGGCGGTCTCGTGCCGTCGGTCGGTGGCCGAATTTACCACACTTCCCATCGAGCGTATACCGCGACATCCGTGGATGGTGCTCCCCGCGGGGCGAGGTCACCGGTCGAACGACGATCGCTGCTGGTCGCGCAGGTCGGCGAGGAGCTCGGCGATCCGCTCGTGATGCCGCGGGTCTGACTCCACGTGTCCCCAGCCGCGCTCGGGCAGGAAGATCCCGTCATACGCTGAGTCGCGATAGGACCGCAGGTAATGGGGGATGCCTTCCTCTTCCAGGAGCGAGGAGAGCAGCCGGGCCTCCACCTCATTGTCGAGCACGTCGGCCTTCACATAGTTGCGCACGCCCCATGCTACCCTTCGGCCCGCGTTTGATCAACACAGCACGTGCACCGTTCTCGAGATTGCGGTATCATCACAGGGCGAGGGAGGCGTCGTGGGGGGTAGACGAGTCAGGCGGACCGGAATCGTGCAGTGCCTGGCGTCCTTCGCCGCGTTTTTCGCGGCGGTGTCGGTGCTGCACGCGCAGACGGCCGAGATCGTGGTTGTCAACCAGACCGGCGCCTCCATCTTCCTTCTCTACGTCTCGCCGTCGAACTCGGACAGCTGGGGAGAGGATGTCCTCGGGCGACAGGTTCTGCCGGACGGATCGGTCTTTCGTGTTCGCCTCAGCCCCGCAGACGAGCGCTACGATATACGTGCGGTTGACGCGGCCTCGAACGAGTACCTCATCTGGGGGTGGGTGCGCGGCGCAGACGCCCGGGTCTCCCTGACGCGGGAAGCCTACGTCGGGCAGGGCACGGCGGCTCTCCGTTCGCGGGCGATCTCACGGGTCACGATCGTCAACGAGACCGGGTACACGGTGCGCGCCGTGCACGTGCGGCCCGTGGGCGCCGACGGTTGGGAGCTCGCAGACCAGTACCTTCCGGACGGCCAGGTGATGCACTTCCGCGAGGTCATGACAATCACCATAGACACCGACCGGTACGAGACGCTTCTTTTCGACGCAATGCTCGTGGATGAGGACGGTGATCGGTACATCATGACCGGGATCGAACTCGAGGGCTCCGGCGAGCTTGTTTTCACGCTCGAGAACATGGTCAGGTAGGCGAAGGGGGACGCGCCCCGAGCTCTGATATCCCCATTCACTCCAAATCTATTCTCTTGACAAAGGTTTTCTCGTAGTCTATCTTGTTGCATTACATACAGTAGTGGAGGGAATGGATGCAGCTATTGCTTTGGATCGTCCTTCCGCTCACTGGCCTGATTCTAGGGTGGCTAATACGGTGGATATACGCCAAATTTCAGCTGTCCGCTTCGGAGCAACGTGCCGAGCGGCTGAAACGAGATGCAGTCAAAGATGCGGAAGCACTGAAGAAGGAGCTGATTCTTGAGACGAAAGATGAGCTCCTTCGGGAACGGAACCAGCAGGAAAGAGAACTCCGGGAAGAGCGGAGCGAATTCCAGCGGTACGAGAAGCGGGTGCTTCAGAGGGAAGAGAACCTAGAACAGAAGCTGGCGAGCGTAGAGAGACAGCAGCAGGAGTTCGCGGATCGCGAACGGGAGATTTCGGATAAGGAACGGGTGCTGGCGGAACAGGAGGCCGTCTGGCGGCAGGAGCTTGAACGTATCTCCGGTCTGACGGCCGAGGAGGCGAGACGGCAACTGATCAGCTCGCTCGAGAACGAAGCGCGTCACGACGCGCAGACACTCGTCAACAAGATCGAGCAGGAGGCGAACGTCACCGCTGAGCGACGTGGGCGGGAGATACTCGTCTCGACGATTCAGCGGATGGCAAGCGAGGTCAATGCGGAGGTGACGGTGTCCTCCGTGCCCCTGCCCAACGACGAGATGAAGGGGCGGATCATCGGCCGCGAGGGTCGCAACATCCGGACGCTCGAGACGCTCACGGGCGTCGACGTGATCATCGACGACACGCCGGAGGCGGTGGTCGTTTCGTGTTTCGACCCGGTGCGCAAGGAGATTGCGCGTCGGAGCCTTGAACGGCTGATATCCGATGGACGGATCCACCCCACCCGGATCGAGGAAGTCGTTCAGAAGATCACGCAGGAGGTCTCGCAGTCGATCTACGACGAGGGCGAGAAGGTGCTCTTCGAGCTCGGTTTGCACCAGATGAAGCCGGAGGGCGTGCGTGGTATAGGGCGGTTGCAGTACCGTACGAGCTACGGACAGAACGTTCTGATGCACTCAAAGGAGGTCGCGATCCTCGCCGGCATGCTCGCCGCGGAGCTCAATGCCGATACCGACATCGCGCGTCGCGGCGGACTGCTGCACGACGTGGGCAAGGGAATCGAGAGCGACGGTGATGCGAACCACGTAGAGCTCGGGGTCGAGCTCGTGAAGCGAATCGGCGAAGACGAGCGGGTGATCAACTGCATCTCCGCCCATCACGGGGATGTGCCTCACAGCTGCATTGAGTCGGTGATCGTTCAGGTCGCGGACGCGCTGAGCGCCTCGAGGCCCGGTGCGCGGCGGGAGTCGCTCGACAATTACATCAAGCGGCTGGAGAACCTCGAACGCATCGCCGAGGACTTCGGCGGTGTGGAGAAGGCGTACGCGATCCAGGCGGGCCGAGAGCTGCGCATCATGGTGAATCACGAGCAGGTCTCCGATGACGGTGCCAAGGACATCGCCAAGGAGATCGCCAAGCGGATCGAGACCGAGCTGCGGTATCCCGGCCGGATCAAGGTCACGATGATCCGCGAGACTCGCATCGTGGAGTACGCCCGGTAGTGGCCGAATCGAAAGACACGATCACAGCCCTGTTTCTCGGTGATGTCATTGGACAGGCCGGGGCCAGGGCGGTCTTCGCCCGGCTGAAGCAGATGACACGAAGCGTCTCGGCAGATCTGGTCGTCATCAACGGCGAGAACGCGGCCGAGGGGTTCGGCGTCACCGTCGACGGCGTCTCCGCGCTCTTCGACGCCGGGGCGAGCATCATCACCACCGGCAATCACATCTGGCAGCAGCGTGAGGTTCTCTCGCTGCTCGACTCCGAGCCAAGGCTGCTTCGCCCGGCCAACTATCCGCCCGGCATCCCGGGCCACGGCCAGGCCGTGCTCGAAGTACGGGGCGTCAAGGTTGCCGTGCTCAACCTCCAGGGCCGCAGTCGGATGCCGGCGATCGACTGTCCCTTTCGCAAGGCCACGGACATGATCCGGGCGCTCGAGAGGGAGACTCGTATCGTCCTGATCGACTTTCACGCAGAGGCTACCGACGAGAAGGAGGCCTTCGGGCAGCACCTCGACGGGTCGGTGAGCGCGGTCGTGGGAACGCACACGCACGTCGCGACCTCGGACGCGAGGATCCTTCCGAAGGGTACGGCCTACCAGACCGACCTCGGCGCATGCGGACCGGCTGAATCGGTGATCGGGTTCGTGCCGCAGATCAGCATCCAACGGGCGCTCACCCAGTTGCCGCTGAAGAACGAGGTCAGCGGGAACCAGGTCGTGCTCCACGGCGCGGCCGTGAAGATCGACGTCGACACCGGGAAGGCGCTCGCGATCACCCCGATCGTCGAAACATCGTTCTTCTGAACGGGATGGCGCGCATCCGGCTTCTCGACAGATTGTGTCGCATCTACCCCGACACGCAGCGCGAACGCCTGCTCGCCCATGTCCTGTGCGGGGAGGTACGCGTAGGGCACGAGCGCATTCGCGACCCGCGTGCGCTCGTTTCGCCGGATGTACCCGTGTCCTTCGAGACGAGGCAGTACGTCAGCCGCGGGGGGATCAAGCTCGAGCACGCGATAGACCGCTGGAAGCTCCCCGTTGCCGACGCCGTCATGCTCGACGCCGGCTCGAGCACCGGAGGGTTCACCGACTGCCTGCTCCAGCACGGCGCACGGCTCGTGCATGCCGTCGACGTGGGACGGAATCAGCTCGACTACCGGCTGCGGGCGGACGAGCGGGTGAGCGTGCACGAGCGAACCAATCTCCTGGACGTCCACCGTCTCGAGCCGCCGGCTCTGGCCGCGGTTGCCGATCTGAGCTTCCGGTCGCTGCGGACCGCGGCGAGCCACCTGTTCGCTCTCACGGGCTCCAACTGGGCCGTGCTCCTGCTCAAGCCGCAGTTCGAGTGGCGCGGCCCGCCCGCTGATTTCGACGGGACGGTTCCCGACGAGCGGCTGCGTGAGATACTCACTGAGACGCTCGGCGCGCTTGCCGGGGAAGAGCTTCCCCTGGCGGATCTGTGCGAGAGCCCGATTCGCGGGGCGAAGGGCAACCGGGAGTTCCTGCTGCTCGTCAGGGACCCGCAGGAAGGCTCACCGGCTCAGGCGGGCCTGCCGCGGATCGAGACGCTCGTCACGAGGGCGCTTCTCACGAGCTGAAGGCGTTTCGCCCGAGCGGCTCTCCCACGAAGATACCGTCGCCCCCGAGGTAGTCGATCCGCTCTCCGTCGACGAGAAACTGGACCCGGTCGACCGTTGGAAACTCGGTGGAGCTGTAGATGATCTGCAGCAGCTGGGCAACCGTGCCTTCGGCCCCGAGTGCGTTGAACCGGAACGATTGGTTGAAATTGAGATACGCCGTGCCGCCCTCGACGTGCGCCGAGATGAGTCTTGTTCCTTCGGGAATTGCGTTGAGCAGACCGTCCTTCAGCTCTTCGCCGGTCGGTCCGTCGAGAAGGGTGCGTATGGTCTCGGTCAGCGGGCCGGAGTTGTAGTAGACCGGGCGCACGACACGCTGCGGATAGGTTCTGCCGTCTTCGGTGACCTTGATGAAATAGAGCCCCGCCATCAGCCGGTTGGGCTTCTCAGGATCGGGAGACGGAGCCCGCTGCGCGGGGGGCCGCTGCGGTTCACCGGGCGGCTGCGGCTGCGGCTG
>SKQU01000161.1 GCA_007118855.1 Spirochaetaceae bacterium | reverse complement strand
TTGATGTCGCGTCGGAACAGGCGCGCCTGGGTGACCTCGCGTTCCTGGCCGGGGCGCTCGGCGATGATCGTATAGACGGCCGAGAAATCGCCGTCGGCGAACGTGGTCAGCTCGTCGATCTCGGTCAGCATTGCCTGAAAATCGGCTGATACGGCGAAGCCCGGTGCGGCGATGATCGCCGCGGTAAGCATGATGAGCGTGTGTTTCATGGTCCCTTCCTTGTCCTTCCCTCTCCCTCAGGTCGAACGCAGAGCCTCGACCGGTTTCATCCGGGCGGCCTTGCGGCTCGGGACGAACGCGGCGAGTATCGTCAGCGAAGCGACGATCGCGGTGTTCACGAGCACCTGAAGCGGCGACACGCTGAAGGTGAAGTACCCGTTCTTCAGCAGTATGAAGATCGGCGAGTCGAGCCCCAGGTAGATACGGCTCAGGATGAGCATGACCGTGCCGGCTACGATGAGACCGGCGAGCATGCCGCCCACCGCCAGGAAGAGCGCCTCAAGAAGGAAACTGCCGAGTACGCGTTCCCGTTGCATCCCGAGCGCCCGCATCGTACCGATCTCGCGGACGCGCTCGTACATGATCATGCGAAAGGTATTGGTGATACCGACCATGATGATCACGAACAGCACGATCAGGATCACCAGCGCGGTCTGGTTGAGCAGCACCACGATCTGGTCCACCTCGCTGAGGATATCGTTCAGCGTGTAGACGCGGTATCTGGTGCCCTCCCACTGTTCGTCGGTGGACTCGCGAAAGAGCTGCGCGATGGGGTTCTCCTCGTCGTCTCCCGCGGAGCGCTCGAAGAGCTGCACCCGACCGGCGAGCGCCGCGTAGTAGCGCTCGACCCAGGGCTCTATCTGGCCGAGGTTCTGCACGAATATGCCGAGCGTCTGGTAGCTGCCTGCCGGCACGCGAAGGAGCTCGTTCACGTAGCTCAGGTCCGCATAGGCGGAGAGCTGGCCGAACAGGCCCGGATCGTAACTGATGCCGGCGACGACGAACTCGCCGACGTTCTGCTGGCCGTCGACCGTTTGCATCCGCACCGTGACCCGGTCATCTACCTCGGCACGCAGTCGGCGCGCGATCTCTTCAGTCAGGATGATCCCGTTGCGAAGGCCGTCCTGGTTGCGGCGCAGCATGTTGTCGAAGGCGCCGTCGACGAGCACGAGCCTGTCGCGCAGGAACACCTCCTGGTCCCAGTCCGCGCCTACAACGCTCTGTCGCACACTCGTGCCCTGGAAGATCAACGCACCGGTGAACTCACTTCGCTTGGTGTGCGTGACCAGAGGTCTGACGACATCCTGCATCGTTTCGATCAGGATCGCGTCGTCGGCGATGAGTCGTCGCTCTCGCCCGTCGGGCAGCCGCTCACGCCCCTGCACGAAGATGTGTCCGGCGAGAAGCTGTGAGAAGTTCTCGCTGACGTTCTCCACGAAGCTGCCCGCGAATCCGTTGATCAGCGTGACGATCGCCACGCCAAAGGCGATTGCGCCGCCGAGCAGATAGGTGCGACGCTTCTGGCGGTTGAGGTTGCGCAGCGCGATGAGAATCATCTTCTTCACGGCTCACTCCTGCTGGATCGCACGCACCGGCTCGATTCGCAGCGCGACGGAGACCGGGTACAGGTGCGCGAGCAGTCCGACGATCCATACGATGAGAATGGCGCCGACGACGCTCATCGCGGAGGCGACCGGCTTGAGCTCGGGCCCGGCGAAGAGCACCGTAAGAAAGGTGTTGGTCGCCGGAACCCCGATCAGGTGGAGCGCTCCAATGATGCCGAGTCCGCCGGCAACGCCCACCAGTCCGAAGACGGTCGTGATCACCAGGACCTCGTAGACGAACATACGGCGGACAAACCCTCTCTGCGCGCCCAGCGCGCGCATCGTGCCGATCTCACTGGTGCGCTCCATCACCGAGATAACCAGCGTATTGGTCATGATGATCACCGCTACCACGCCGATGACGATGATCGCGACGTTGAAGACCGTTCTGATGACGTCGGCGGTCGTTGCAAAGGGCCCGGCGGCGACCTCCCAGTTGCCCGCCTGCGCGTCAATACCCTCCGCCGCGAAGGAACGGTTCAGACCGGCGATCGTCGCGTCGACGCGGCGGGGGTTGGCCGCCCGGGCGAGCACGTAGTGCCAGGTCTGCGAGCCCATGCGCGGATCCACCGAGGGGTCTCCCGCCGGATCGGGCTCAGCCGCCTCCCGGCGCGAGGCGGTGCCGGCAAGGTCGTCCCAGTCAAACGAATCATCGACCGGCGCAGATTCGCCGAAGGCAGTCTCGTCGCTGAACAGAGCGTCCAGATCGATGCCCGGACCGGACCCGGTGCGATCGAGGAGCTCGGTCTGGCTCGGGTCGAGGTCGACGCCCTGATCCCGACCGAGGTTGAGTCGGAGGATCGCGCGAAGGGTCTGGGGATCGATGTAGCTGACGAGCTCGAAGCCCACACCCTCGCTGATGCCGGTCGTTTCATAGACTCCCACGAGCGGAACGACGCGGATGCTCGGCAGGCCGTCGCTGGTCAGGCCGATGATCCGTATCTCGTCTCCAACCGCGATGGGGTAGGAGTCGACCTCGATCTCCTCCCGCTCGAGTGCCCGAATTGCCCGCTGCTCGAGCTGCTCGAGTCGCGAAGCGCTGATCATCAGGCCCTGCTCGCCCGGGCGCAGGAAGCGTCCGGAGACGATCCGCACATTGTCGAAGATGGCGCGGTAGCTCTCCGTCTCGGCTCCAAACAGCACCGTGAGGGTGCTGTTGCGAAACCCGTCGATCCGTTCGTCCTCGGGTCTCAGGAAGCCGAATCCGGTGATCTGAGTCGTCCACTCGGTGATCTGGTCGTTCGCTTCGATGAGCTCGATGATCCGCGGATAGTCGGGCAGCACCGGCGTGGGGTCGATCCCCCCGACCGACTGCACGCCGAACAGGCTGATCGGCCCTTCAGCGGTGCCGGAGATCATGATGTCTCCCGTATAGTTGTCGACGAAGGCTCTCGCGATCCCTTCGCGCGCGGTGTCCATGAGCGAGTTGCCTACGACGAGTACGATCACCCCGAGCGCAACGAGCGTCCCGATGATGATCGTCTTCCCGCGATGCTCGATCAGGTTGCGAAGCGCGATGCGCAGCAGTACGGGCACTACGCCCCTCCGTCTCCGCCGGCCGTCATTGCGGCGACAAGCGTTGCCGCGTGCGTCTCCTTCCGTCGGTTTTCGGTGATCCTGCCGTCGAGCAGCTGGATCACGTGATCGGCGATCCCGACGATGGACGGATCGTGCGTGCTGAATATGAAGGTCGTCTCCAGATCGCGGTTGATCTTCTTCATGAGCTCGATGATCGCTTCCCCCGTCTTCGAGTCGAGGTTTGCCGTTGGCTCGTCAGCGAGCACGATCTGCGGCTTGGTCACGAGTGCCCGTGCGATCGCGACACGCTGTCGCTGGCCTCCGGAGAGCTCGTTCGGTCGATGGTCGCGCCAGCGGGTCAGCCCGACCTCCTCGATGAGGAAGTCGACATACTCCTGCCGCTCCCTCTTCGAGGCGGCCTGCCTGCCGAGGAGCAGTGGAAACTCCACGTTTTCGAACACGTTGAGCACGGGGACGAGGTTGAAGCTCTGGAAGATGAACCCGATGAACTCGTGGCGAAGCGTCGTGATCGCCCGGTCCGACAGCCCGCCGGTCGGTCTGCCGTCGATGCGCACGACCCCGTTCGTAGGGGTGTCGATGCACCCGATCAGGTTGAGGATCGTCGACTTGCCCGACCCGGAGGGACCGGCGATGGAGATGAAATCACCGCGCTCAATGCCGAAACTCACCCCGTTCACGGCCCGGACTTCGGTCTGTCCGAGCGGATAGACCTTGTGTACTTCTTCCAATTGGACAATACTCATTCCTTGCTCCCGACCGTCTAGAGAGTACTAAACTCTGGGCCGATCGTGTGAGCTATCCGCGGATCGGCGTGCCGCCCGACGTGCCGCCTTGACGTTCCACGAGGCCATGGGTACTTTTGCGGAAAGAATCACGGACAGAGGAATGCATGCCTAAAGACGGAGAC
>SKQU01000365.1 GCA_007118855.1 Spirochaetaceae bacterium | reverse complement strand
CGTTCCCCTCGAGGACGATCCGCCAGCCATCCGCACCTGCGACGAACCCGCCCGTGTCGTCGGTCGCGAGGACGCGCTCGCGCACCGCGTCCGCGGACTCGAAGCGTTCCACGCGGCCGTATTCCTCGAGGCGAGACGCAAGCTCTGCGCCCGAGATCCCGCCGGCGGAGACCCCGCCGGCGGAGACCCCTCCTGCCGCGGCAGTACTCTGCGCAGGCGCTTCCACGGCGAAGCGCACGAGCGACCCCTCCATGGAAGGCAGGAAGAGCCGCAGCCCGCCGGCGATGAGGAGCGGCGCGACGAGGATGTAGACCACCATGCTGTCACGAAGCGCATTGGTGACGTCGAACTTGATGAGCGAGAGGATTGCCTTCATCTCATGCCCCCTTGAGAAGCCGTGCGCGCACGCTGAGCGCGCAGAAGACGACCGCCGCGGCGAGCCAGGCCGCCCCGGTGATGAGCGTCCGTACGACCAGCTGCGGATTTCCCGTGGGGAAGAGCGCCTCGCGAAGCGCGTACACGAGCGCGTAGCTTGGCACAACGGTCACCCAGCCGGGACTCCAGACCGGATAGACATAGCTCACGAAGGGCAGCAGGTTCAGCACCAGCACCGCCAGCCCCGGGAAGAACCAGTGCGACAGGTTGCGAAACCAGGCGGCGAACCCCAGCCCAAAGATCGTCATGAAGAGGCTCGCCCACACGACGAGCGCAAGGACGGAGAGCCAGTCGACCCTGAACCCGAATCCGGCCGCCACGACCACGACGCCGTAGGCGATGGAAATCAGCAGGAAGACCACCGCCTTGGACACGATGTAGGGCCAGAGCCCCCCGGGCGAGACCCGGTAGGCGCGGATCGTTGCCTCCTGCTTCTCGCCGAAGACGAAGACCGCGACGAGGAGGAAGCCCAGGATGCCCACCTCGAAGGCGAGGAAGATGGGAACGCCTGCGAGGTTGAGCGGTACGACCCGGGCCTGCGCCCGCAGGAACTCTACGTCCGGTTCCGGAAGCTCCTCGCCCCGGGCGGTTCGCAGCGCCAGCTCAACGCTCGCGACGAGGAGGTTCATTGTCTGCCGCGGAACCCTCGTTTGGGCGTCGATCCGCACCTGCGGGTCCTCCAGCGACCCGGCGATCTCAATGCCTATGGCGTTCGGATTCGATTCCAGCAACGCCTCGTACTCTGCGCGTGTCCGCGGAAGCGCCGACGCGTCACCGCCAACCTCGAGAACGGCCGCCCGCACCGGGGCGCCCGGGATCTCGTCCAGCACGTACTCGCCGGGCCCTGTCGCGATCTCCTGCGGCAGGAAGACGATGAGCGCGATCATGAGCGCCGCGATCACCAGGACGACGAGAATATGCCCGTTTCGCCAGGCGAGCGTGAGATCCTGGCGTACGAGCGAGGCAAGGCGTCTCATGCGAGTCCCCTTCCGGTCAGCCGGATGAAGATCTGCTCGAGCGTGGCCTCACGGCTGTGGATCGTCTCCACTGCACCGGAGTCAATGAGCGCCTTGAGCCTCGCCGCGTCCTCGCTCTTCTCCGGGAAGAGCACCTCCTTCCTCACCGAGCCGTTCGTCCGGTGCTCGACCGCGACGGAGCGCTCGCCGTACTGGAGCTTGAGCTCGCGCGGCGCGTCCATCGCGACGATCCGCCCGTCGTTGAGGAAGGCGACGACGTCGCACAGCTCGTCCGCGGTCTGCATGTTGTGGGTCGTCAGGAAGACGGTGCACCCCTCGGCGCGTTTCGCGCGGATGATCTCCTTCACCCGCTCGGCGGTAGCCGGGTCGAGCCCGCTCGTCGGTTCGTCAAGGAAGAGAATGGACGGGCGGTTGATGAGGCTTCGGGCGAACACGAGGCGCTGCTTCATCCCCTTGCTGTAGGCGCTCGCGCGTCGGTGCGCCGCGTCGGTCAGCCCCACCATCTCGAGCAGGCGTCGCGGGTCCTCGGTCGGCACCGAGTAGAGCCCCGCGTGGTAGCGCAGGTTCTCAAGCCCGGTGAGCTTGCCGAAGACGTTCGGGTGCTCGAAGGAGAGCCCCACCCGGTTGTAGAAGCGTCGGCCCTGCTCCTGCAAGGGAAGCCCGTCGTAGGTGACCGAGCCCTGCTGGATCGCGAGGAGCCCGGTCATGAGCGCCTGGGTCGTGCTCTTGCCGGCCCCGCTCGGCCCCAGGAAGCCGAAGATCGTGCCGTCTTCGATCGTGAAGCCGACCTCGTTCACCGAAGGGTTGCCCTTCCCCTCGTAGTCGTGCGTGAGCTCCCGTACCTCAATCATCCTTCTTCTCCTTCGTGCCCTTCGTCTGCGTCGCTGCGCGAACGACGCTCCTGAGCGAGTCATCGACGAGCTTCAGAGAGCCCGACGCGACACCGAGTATCCGCTCCACGGACTCCACATAGACGTCCATGGACAGAAGCAGCTCGTCCGCGATCGTCGGGTCGCGATCGATCTCGCCGAGCTTGCGGGCGAAGCCGCTCACGACGCTCGCCCCGAGCTCGAGGATGAGCGCGGCCGTCTGCTCCGGGTGTGCGACCGACATGGTCCCTTCGGCCTTCCCTTGCGCGAAGATCCGGGCGAGCGCGGGCGCCGTGGCCTCGACGCTCCGGCGGGTCATCCGGGCGCGCAGGAGCGCATTGCGGTCGCTGTAGAAGACGCGCGCGAGGGTGATCATGAGCTCGCGGTTCTGCGCCTTGAACGCGTTCGTGCGGGCGAACATCTCGTTCATCTTCTCGATCGCCGAAAGCTCCGGATCCTCGACGACCGGCGCGGTGAGCGCCATCGCCTGTTCTCCGGCGCGCGCGGCGAGCTCGTCGAGGAGGTCCTCCTTCGTGCTGAAGTAGTGGTAGAACGCCCCCTTCGAAACCCCCACTGCCTCGATGATCGCGTTCACGCTCGTGTCGTCGTACCCGCGCTCGAGGAAGAGCCCCATCGCCGTGTCGAGAAACTCCGCCTTGCGCTCGTCGTAGTCCTTCACGATGTGCATCGCCCCTCCTGTCGGTCTCGGCGCCATCCGGCGTTAGACCGACCGTTTGTATGTACCGACCGTCGGTATGTAATGTAGCACCGATTTTCGCTCCCGTCAAGCCCCAAAATTGGTGCCGAAATTGTTGCTATTGCTCGGAGGCTACGAGAGCCGTCTCACCGAGTCGGATCGTGGCAATTCAGCCGGTGCGAGGCGCCCCTGCAGTCGGCGGGAACTCCGGCGTGTAGCAGTACGCCTGGTCCTGCTTCTGCCGCCGCACCGTCTCGCGGATCTCCTTCCACGTGGCAAGAAGGCCCCGGGAGGCGACCGGCAGGTCGGCCTCAATGGCCTTCCGTAGCTTGGGCAGATTGTAGAAGGGAACGGCAGCGAACATGTGGTGTTCCACGTGGTAGTTCATGTTCCAGTAGAAGAAGCGCGCGACCGGGCCGGCGAGATAGGTTCGTGTGCTGAGGCGCCAGTCGGGGACGTCCGGGCGCATCCCGATGTGCTGCGGCATGTGGGTGAGCAGAACGAACCAGGTCGCGATGAAGGGGGCAAAGGTCACGAGGACGAGCAGGATCCAGTTGCCCGTGGCGACGAACACAACCGCGAGGGCGAGGTGCCCGAACAGCACGAACCGCGCCCAGTTCTGCAGCTGCCGGAGCGCGTCCCGGTCCTCGGGCGGGAAGATCCGCCGCTCCCACTCGCTTTCGAGGATCTTCTCCCGTTCGCGGCCGAAGGCGTAGCGGAACACGATCGCAGACACATGTCGTACCGACGGGACGCTGACCGTGAACGCCCAGACCCAGCTCTTCCAGCTCATCGTGATTGGCAGCATCACCTCCAGGTCGAGCTCGTGGTGGGTCGTGTACTGGTGGTGTCCGGCGTGACTGCGGCGGAAGTGGATGAAGTTGAACCAGGTGAGGAATCCGTTCAGGCGCATGAAGAACTCGTTGAGCGCCTGCGTCTTGAACATGTTCTTGTGCGAGAGCTCGTGGCCGCCCGCCCCGCCGCCGAAGAAGCCGTAGAACGAGCAGTGCAGGTACACCGCAAGCACGACCCAGGGCCACGCGAGGTTGTGGAACGCCCAGTACGCGAGGACCCCGG
>SKQU01000221.1 GCA_007118855.1 Spirochaetaceae bacterium | reverse complement strand
CCAGTTGCGTGCCGCCCCCCGCACGTGAGCGCACCGCGGGCGGGCGCACGGCTCGTGCGGCGACATCGGTCGCGAGCGGCGCACCGGTCAGAAGCCGGCAGCGCGTTGAGCGCATCGGCGGGAGGTGCGAGAGCTCCAGGCTGCATCGCATGCGCCGCTCGGGGTGCCGGTTCAGAAGCCCCAGGACGAGGCGCGAGCCCTCCGCGTTTCTCGTGGCGGTCGCGTCGAGCCACGGGACCCCGGGCTTCGCGCTGATGTTGAGCCCAAGGGCCGACGCGGCGAATGCGGGGGCGCGGATCCGGCATTCGAGCGCGATAGGCTCCATATTCCGGTACATCATGAACGGCCACGCGAGTGGAGTGAACCGGGCCGGCCCCTCGTCCGGCTTGACGATCGCCGGCAGGACGTTGACGAGCATCGCGAGATTCGCAAGGCGCAGGGCACGGCACTGACGGTGGAAGACGTTGAGCATGGAACCGACGTAGAGGGCGTCGCGCAGCGTATAGTGCTGGTCGTGCATGCTCTTCGCGCCGGCCGGCGGCGGGAACTTCACGTTCCATTCGTCCAGGGCCACACCGACGCCTTTTCCCGGGCATGCCGCTTCAATGCGTGTCGCAAGCCTGCAGATGGCGTCCTCCACGCTGAGCGGGGCTGCGATGATTGCCTCGTAGAGCTGCTGCGGGTCGTAGAACGGCCGGTAGCCCTCTTCCGACGGTTGGTAGACGTGAAAGGAGAGATAGTCTATCCGGTCGCCGAGAGCCTCGAGGACCGTGCTGTTCCACTCGGCGGCGTTGCGCGGATCCCCCTCGAGCTCTTCGCGGCCCACCGCGACGATCGCAATCGTGGGGTCGACGGCCCGCATCGCGCTGATGAAGGCGGCGGCACGCTCGGCGTAGCCGCGCGCGTCGGTATGGCCGATCTGCCACTCGCCCCACGCCTCGTTCCCCACGCCCCAGTAGCGCACGCCGTACGGCTCGGCGCGACCGTTCGCCGCGCGTCGCCGGCCCATGGCGGTGGCAGGCGATCCGTTACAGTACTCGACCCACCTCGCGGCCTCGTCGGGCGTGCCTGAGCCGTCGTTGACCACGAGATACGGCTCTGCCCCCACGGCGCGGCAGAACTCGAGGAACTCGTCGGTCCCAACCAGATTGGGGTCCTCTACGTGCCACGCGCGGTCGTAGTGGACCGGCCGAACCTCCTTTGGCCCCGTGCCCTCTTCCCAGTGGTAGTCGCTCGCGAAGTTTCCTCCGGGGTAGCGGATCACGGTGGGGCCAATCTCGCGGGTGAGCGCGACCACGTCCGGGTTGAGTCGGCCGTCGGCGTCCCAGATCCCGCCGTAGACGCACCGTTCAAGGTGCTCGACGAAGTGGCCGTACACTGCCGGACTCACCTCTCCAATGACCGCGGCGCCCGACACTTCCACGCTCGCGCGAAGCGGGCGGGCGAGGAATCGCCGCAGCGGCCTGCGTCGGGGCCACTCCGTGGTTGGAGGGGCGTCGGCTTCGCTCCTGACGGAGAAGCTGAGCTCGCCCACCTCACGGGTGTCCACCCGAATCCGGAGCCGCCCTTCGCCGGGTTCCGTCTGCGCAACCGTGATCTCGAGCAGCGTGTTGACCGGAAGCGGAAAGGGCTCCTCGCGGCTGATCTGTGCGGCCGCGCGCGGTTCGGCCGACGACTCGAGCCGCAGCGACAGACGATCGGCGGGAACCGCGCGACCGTCTACCTCCAGCGCGAAGCCGTGGATGGTCGCCGGCGCGTAGGTGTTCTTCAGGGAGAAGACGAACCCGGCGTCGGTACTCTGCAGACTACCCCGCACGAACATGCCGGAGAGGATGAACTCGGGAATCTTCACGGCCAAGGTTCGCTCCTCTGACGGCGGAATGCTCGCGGGGAGTATCCCACTCTTACACCGAAAAGGCGCCTCGTCGCAAGCGGCGGCGGCGCTCGTCACTGATCCGGGGAGCCGCTCTGCGCCGACGTTTTGAGATACTGCGACGGGGTGAGGCCTGTCTCGTCCTTGAAGACGCGGTTGAAGGTACTCTTGGAGGGAAAGCCGGAGTCCAGCGCCAGATCCAGGATGCGCTCCTCTTCGCAAGACGCTGCGGCGCTGCGGAAGTGGTCCACGCGGTACCTGTTGACCATTCTCCGGAACGGCATGCCGAAGACATGGTTGACCGCGGCGGAGAGCGTGTTCGGGTGCACGTCGAGCGTGTGCGCGAATCCCGGGAGCGACAACTGCGGATCGAGGTAGGCGCCGCCCTCGAGCTCCGTACGGACGAGGTCGGCGATGCGCCGGCATTCGTCCTGCGGGATGTGCGAGGCCGCGGCGCCCGGGGCGTCGCGGGCGTCGGTGCAGCCGGGCAGCTCCGGCGTCGCGATGAGCGCGACGGTGGTCGTGTACACAAGGAGCGCCATGGCCCCCGCGACGATCAGAAAGGGCGCGACGACGCCGTCAACGAGCGCTGCGGTATGGCCCGGATCAACGGCGACGATCGCGTACGACCCGAGGGACAGCGCAGAGGCGACGACGAAGACGCGCGTCCAACGCACCCGCGCGGCGGGTAGTGCTCGCGAATGAACGCCGAACGCGATCCTCGCGGCGAGCGCCACATAGACGACGTTGACGGCGACTTTCGCGATGTTCGGAAGCACCATTCCGAGCGGCGGATTCCCGGCGAATATGGACGAAACGAGCGATGCGTGCGCGTCGGGCGAGCGCAGGAGAACCCCTGCGCCGGCTATCACCACGCCGAGCGCGAAGGGCAGCAGATGGAGCGCGACGAGCCGCGGGCGCGAGCGCCTGACGAGCTCACGCGTGTACCACCACAGGAGCGGCCCAAAGAGGAACGGCAACGGCGTCGTCGCCGGCAGCAGCCACGGGTACTCGAGGAGCGCACCGGCGTTCCACGTAGGTATTGTGCCGAGTCGCAGCGAAAACGCGAAGAGCAGAAGCGCAAGCGGGAGATTCGCGGGGGTTCGAAACCGACCCACGATCAGAGCGCAGAGCAAAAGCCCCTGCACGGCACCAAGCGCGGCGAGATAGGCGAGCAGCAGCACGCCCCATTATACCCGCGGCCCGCCGCCGGGGCCAGCGGGCGATGGGGTACCGCGCGCCGGGGCTCGCAAGGGCGGGCCCGGACAGGAGACTCGCGGCGCAATCAGACCGCCCGATCCCGGCGAGTATCCTGCGACCCGCCGGGATTCTCAGGGCTCCGCCGCGATCTACTCCTAAGGCTGTGGCTCAGGGATCACCTCGAAGTCCCCGTATTCCGGCAGCATCGTCCGGTCTCCGTCGACCCACCATGCAACTGGTTCTCCCTTGTAGAGCATATCCTCTCCCGGGACGGGCCCTTCGGGTCGTTGGTCCATGAAGATGAATATGAACACGTCGTATTGGGTAGCGGCCTGCATGCCGACCCACGGCACGATCTGAACCGTCGCGGTTCCGGCGGTGATGGTCGCGTCCTCGAAGGTACCGTCGATCGGTTCGTTGGCCCACGGGCCGTCACCCTCGTCCCATACCGCGACCGCGAACAGCTTGCCATTCTCCGCCACGGCGCCGGACAACGTCACCGTCAGTGTGCCCGTTGTCGGTACGTAGTCGACCATCGCAACGTCTACCGTCTTGTCGCCGTCCATCGTGATGGAGACCGGCATGTCTGCCGTGGTCTTCATGCCCTCATCGAGCGGCCCCCCCGACTCCAATGCGGTCATGAAATAAAGGTCGTACGTCGACCCGCCCGTGCCCTGCCATTCGACCTCGGTGTACCCAAAGCTGCCGTCGGACTCCTTGAGGACGAATGATGCGGTTCCGTCGCTTATCTGCTGCGAGCCGGCAGCGAGAATGGTCTCTGGATCGTCCAGGTTCCATTCATCCGCCGTGTAGAGCCACGCCCACAACCAATTGTCCCCCGAAGCCCCTGAGAGACTCACCGATATCCGAGTTCCCGAGACACTCACCGTTACCGTGCCGTCGTCCTGCGGCGCGTCGGCGCCGTTACTACCACCTGTTCCCGCGTCGGCGCCGGCGGCGGCACAGCCCGCAAGGATGATGGCCGCGACACTTGCTGCGGCGATCACAATGT
>SKQU01000005.1 GCA_007118855.1 Spirochaetaceae bacterium | reverse complement strand
GCAGGATGAGATCGTCGAAATGGTCGCGGCCGAACTGCTCGATCGCCCACGACTTACCAACCTGCCTCGCACCGCGTACCAAGAGCGGTTTACGATCCTTCATCAGCTTCCAGCGCAGCAGGTTTTCGGTTATGGCCCGAATCATATGCAATTATCGCCTAGATTTGGCCAAAATACAACCCAATTTACTCCATGAGCAGGAGGCTGACGGTCGAAAGGTACGCGCAGAGCTCGCTTCCGGGCGCATCCGCGCCTACTTCGAGCTCAAGGTGGTGGATCAAGCACTCGCCACAGGCTCGATCCTGCCCGCCGAACCGAAGACGATGCCGGAAAGCGAGCTCTTCGTCGATCTCCTTCGCACCCTCGGTTCCGGCGAGACCTCGTGCGTCGAGCCGGGAGTCCCGGTGACCGGGACCATTTTCCAGCTGATCGAGTTCAGGTCCTCTGCGGATCGTCACATGGCCAAGCACTTCGCTCGCTACTTTGTTGAGGGCCAAACCGACATTCCTCTCGATGGACGAGCTCATAGCTATCGGGTTCGACCGCCACTGAAATGATCCTTGTACCTGCGCAGTACTTCGTTGATGAGCGTCTGATACTGGCCGCCTTGATGCTTGAACCATTCGACGATGTCCGAATCCAGCCGGATAGTCACCGACTTTTTCGTCCGCACCAGCTCCTCAGGCGGGGGCAAGGTATCTTCGATCCGTGTTGCGCTCCTAAGAGCTGTTTCGATGTGCTCGGGAGCATCCTGGTAGTTGGCATCGTCCCGCGGGTCACGACTGTCATTCATAGCTCCTCCCCGTAGTACAGGCGCTTTCCAGCGCGCCAGTATCCAGCTCCGATTATGCGGATCCGATCTTCCCTCACTGTGTACCTGACCGTCGCTACCAATCCTTCGACCATACCGATGCAGAAGAGCCGCGCTTCATCATCGCTGTGCCTCGCGTCTTCCACAACGACGCGGTGCGGATCGAAGAACGCCTGCTGGGCTTGCTCGAATGTCAATCCATGCTTCTCGTGGTTGATCCTGTCCTTCTCCGGATCCCATTCGAACGTCACATGTACATACTAAAGTATTGACGTTTCGGATGCAAGGACCATCACGTAACACGAGAAGCCAAGCACCACAACGATTCTCCGGGTATACCGGTGTGGAGAACCGCTAGTCGAGCAGCGGCTTGATGCGATGTGCCGAATATCATATATGGCCATGAAGTTGGCCGAAAACGAGCCGGCATTGCACACGATACGACCCTACACGTAAAGGTAGACTCCGCAACGAACCAGCACCTGTCCCGCCTCGCGACCTGCTATCGAGTGCCGATCGACGAGCTGCCGGTCGAGCAGGCCCGGGCGATCGGAGCATTCGAGGGCGGGCTTATCACCATCGGCAAACTGGCCGAGCTACTCTTCATGCACGTTCTGGACCTGCGCCGGTGGCTCTCCGAACACAGTATAGACCACGGCACCGCATTGTCGGCCGACGATCATCGGTATGCCTGACGGGCTGCCCGACCGCTTCTTCGATACCGTTACGCTCTCGAACTTCGCCCTGTCCGGCGCCTTCGCGCTGCTCGCGGCCGGTCGCATCCGCGGCTACTCCGAGCTCAAGGTGGTGGAGCAAGCACTCGCCGCAGGCTCGATCCTCCCCGCCAAACCGATGACGCCGCCGGAGAACCAGCTCTTCGTCGATCTCCTTCGCACCCTCGGTTCCGGAGAGGCGTCCTGCGTTGCGCTCGCGCGTCATCGCGCCGGAATCGTCGCAACGGACGACCGGGCTGCACGCAGCTCCTGCGCCGAGCGGGGAATCCCGGTCACCGGGACCGTCGGGATCCTCAAGGCGCTCTGCATCGACCGGACCATCACCTCGGAAGAGGCCGACGCGGTACTCAACCGGATGGTGGGCGCCGGATTCTACTCGCCTGTGCGGAGAATCAGCGATCTCTTGTAGACGGTGCGCACCAGTAATGAAGCAGCACGGTGTCTTTCGGCGTACACAGAAGAGAAGACACGTATCGCAGACGACCACGACCGGCGCGAGGCCGACGTCATCTGGAAGCTCTCCTTCCGCGGACGGCCGGTCTATCTCTTCCTCCTCATCGAGTTCCAGTCGACGGGCGAACTCATCGCGGCGGAAATCCCCGAAGCCTTCATCCCGCACCTGACCTACTACCCGATCCTGGTCAACGAGATTCCTACCGAGACCCTACTGCGCATCCATAACGCCGTTGCCGCGGTCTTCTACGTCGAGAACGCCGACCCACAGCAGCTCACGCAGACGCCGATGAGCTTATGGCTATACTATCTGATGAAGCCTTGGAGCTGTTCGAGGTATTCGGGCGGTGGTTGAGGAACTACCTGCCGGATGCCGCCGGCGATGCTGTCGTCACCGAGCCGATCCGGAGCGCGCCGGAGGCGAAGACCATGTTCGCGACGAAGTTGAGGGAATACGGAGAACGCCTCAAAGAGCAAGCCCGCGAAGAAGGCAGGCAGGAAGGACGGCAGGGGGGTCGACAAGAGGAGAAGCGCGAGACGGCCCGTGCGATGAAGGAGCGGGGAATCGAGGTTGCCGTGATCGCCGAGATCACGGGGCTGTCGCAGGAGGAGATCGCGAACCTGTAGGCTGATCGCATGAGTCCGGGTTTGCCGCTGCGGTTGGCCAGTCGGATGATCTATCCGGCGCGTCGGCCGATGAAGTGAACCATGCACCTGCGTAGTGCTTCGTGATGCGCGAGTCGAGCAGCGGCTTGACGCGATGTACCGTATGTGGTATATATGGCCATGTATTTGGCCATCCAGGAGCCGACATGGCGCATGATACGACCCTGCACATCAAGGTAGACTCTGCGACGAACGAGCAGCTGTCTCGACTCGCGGCGGCACGAGGGACCAGTAAGGGTCGGCTTGTTCGCGATGCGATCGCGGCCTGCTATCGGGTGCCGATCGACGAGCTTCCGGTCGAGCAGTCCCGCGCGCTCGCAGCCTTCGAGGGCGGGTTCATCAGCATCGGCAAGTTGGCCGAGTCGCTTGGCATGCACGTTCTGGAGATGAGGCGGTGGCTCTCCGAACACGGTATCGACCAGGGCACCGTGATGTCTGCCGACGATCATCGGCATGCCTGACCGGCTCCCGGACCGCTTCCTTGATACGGTCACGATCTCGAACTTCGCCTTGTCCGGCGCCTTCGATCTGCTTGTGAACCGATACGGCCGATCCCTGCGCGTGACCGAGCAAGTCCGCGCAGAACTCGCGGCCGGTCGCATCCGCGGGTATTCCGAGCTCGAGGTGGTGGAGCAAGCACTCGCCGCGGGCTCGATCCTCCCCGCCGAACCGATGACGATGCCGGAAAACGAGCTGTTCGTCGAAGTCCTTCGCATCCTCGGTCCCGGCGAGGCCTCCTGCGTGGCGCTCGCCGGTCATCGCAACGGAATCGTCGCAACCGACGACCGGGCTGCCCGCAGCGCTTGTGCCGGGCGGAGCATCCCGGTGACCGGGACCATCGGGATACTGAAGGCGCTCTGCATCGACCGGACCATCACCGCGGAAGAGGCCGACGCAATACTCGCCCGTATGGTAGACGCCGGGTTCTACTCACCCGTGCGCAGGGTCAGCGGTCTTCTGTGAGCCACCTCGACTACGTCTTCGTTGTCTCTCCCGTGCGCGACCTGAAAGGGCTGAAAGCCCGGGAGAATCCATATCCGCCGGAGCTTCGGCTGGAGTGTTGATGCACCGGCAGATTGTCGATATGATTCCAGTCTGTCGACGAATACTCGACTTAGTGGAAACAGAAAGGCAGATTTTGTGCTTCCTGACCAGGTGGTTTTCGACTCCACCGCTCTGATGCCCACCTTCAAGGGTTGATCAAGGCGTGTAAATGCTTTTCTGGTAGATATTTCGCCATACACCTGTCTAGTATTTACGTTACTAGTCTTGTGTCATGCTGTTCTGCGGGAAGGCAGCATGACACATACCATAGGGTCGGAAAACAAGCACGAGACGAAGCTCATCCAGCATTTGGGCATTGTCGCAGGCATCTGCAAGGAATCGCGACTCGCTGAGCTGATCGACGGACGGGTCGAACAGCCGAAGCG
>SKQU01000180.1 GCA_007118855.1 Spirochaetaceae bacterium | reverse complement strand
GTTCGAGGGTCGTCGGGATGCTTCGTGAACATCGTCTCAGTCAAGGATGTGGAGAAATCGGTCGGTAGCGGGCTGCTCTTCGAGGACGTGACGTTCGGGATAGAGCAGGGTGAGCGGATCGGGCTCGTCGGACGAAACGGGTCCGGGAAGTCGACGCTGATCGGTCTGCTCACAGGCAATCTCGAACCCGACGCGGGATCGATCGCGCGCAACCGCGACTTGGTCATGGTCTCGCTCGAGCAGCGACCTCCCGTTCCCCCCGGCGTGACCGTGCGGGACTACGGTCCCGGGGGAGGCGCGCGCCGGCGATACGAGTCGTTCTGCTCGCAACTGGGGGTGGACCAGTTCGGCGCCGCGCTCCAGGCGCTTTCCGGCGGGATGCAGAAGAAGGTCGCGATCGCCCGTTGCCTTGCCGCGGACGCAGATCTCGTGACCCTTGATGAGCCGACGAACCACCTTGACCTTGACGCGGTCCTCTGGCTCGAACAGCTGCTCGGGGGCACGACGGCGGGTTTCGTCATGGTGACCCACGACCGCCGCATGCTCGACGCCGTATGCACGACGATTCTCGAGGTCGCCGACCGCACGGTGTACCGCCACCCCGGGAACTACTCGTCCTACCTGAAGCGCCGGGCGGAGCGCCACAACGAACGGGACGCGGCGGAGCGACGGCGCGTCTCGGTTCTCAGGCGAGAGCTCGAGTGGCTCGAGCGCGGCCCGAAGGCGCGGACGGGTAAGGACAAGGGGCGGCGGGGTCGGATCGAGGAGCTGCTGCAGGAGGGGGCGGAGACCGACGCCACGATCGGTTCGCTGCCCGCGGCGCAGCGACGGCAGGGCAAACGCGTTCTCGAGATCAGGGATGTCGCGAAGGCGTACGACGGTGTGTCCGTGATCCGCGGCTTCTCGTACGAGTTCAGTCCCCGACAACGAGTCGGCGTGATCGGACCCAACGGATCCGGTAAGACGACGCTGCTCGACATGATCGCCGGCAGGGTAGCGCCGGACCGCGGTTCGCTCGAGCGTGGTGAGACGACGGTCTTCGCGTATTTCGATCAGACCGGCGCGAGCATCGATACCACCCAGACGGTGCTCGGGTACCTGAAGCAGGAGGCCGAGCGGATTGCGGTCAGCGACACGTCGACCGTGTCCGCGGAGCAGTTTCTCGAGCGATTTCTCTTTCCTCGTTCGATGTTCCCGCAGACGCTCGACCGGCTCTCCGGAGGGGAGTTCCGGCGGCTCCACCTCGTGAGAGTTCTCGCGACCGCCCCGAACTTCCTGCTGCTCGACGAGCCGACGAACGATCTGGACCTGGAGACGTTGCGGGTGCTCGAGCAGTACCTCGACGAGTTCCGCGGATGCCTGCTGCTCGTCTCGCACGACCGCGCGCTGCTTGATCGGCTGACCGACTCGCTCCTGGTGTTCGACGGCGCCGGCGGGATCCGGCCGTTTGCGGGCAGCTACGACGAGTACCGCGCCGAGCGGGCGCATTCGCCCCGGAGTCACGACACGGCGTCGCCCGATCGCCGCGGAGCCTCCGGACGCACGGATCGGCCGCGAAGCCGGACCGGGCTGTCGTACCGCGAGCGGGAGGAGTACGATTCGCTGCCTGACACGATTGCAGAGATCGAGGAGGAGCTGCGGCGGCTCGAGGAGGACTTCCTGGCGCCGGTACACGACCCGGCGAAGCTCGAGGCGGACACCCGGCGCTACCGGGCGCTGCAGGCGGAAGTCGAGCGGAAGACCGCCCGCTGGGAGGAGCTCGGCGATCTGGCCGACGAGTGAGCGCCGGCGCGGAACGATCAAGCGACGAGCACGTGTTGCGCTTCGTCGCAACTCCCTTTAGTATAGCCGACGTCATCCTACAGGATTGATGATCAGGCAGATCGGAGCCGGCGGTTTCCGGATCGATGCGGATGTGCGCCTTCACGGCGGCTGTCCGTCCGGAGGCGCTGTATGCTTTGTGCCGAGGAGGCGATGTGGGTTTGAACCTGATTGTGCTGGTGAAACAGGTCCCGGACACGCAGAACGTGACGGGAAACGCCATGAAGGAAGACGGCACGGTGAACAGAGGGGCCTTGCCGGCGATCTTCAACCCCGAGGATCTGCACGCGCTCGAGGCGGCGCTGCGGATCAAGGAGTCGGTCCCCGGCTCGAGAGTGCATGTGCTGACCATGGGGCCGCCTACCGCGGTCCAGGTGCTCAAGGACTCGCTCTACCGGGGCGCCGACTTCGTGGCGCTGATCTCGGACCGGCGTTTTGCGGCGGCGGATACGCTTGCCACCTCCTATGCGCTGAAGTGCGCCGTAGAGAAGATCGGCAGCTACGACATCGTGTTGTGCGGAAGGCAGGCGATAGACGGCGACACTGCCCAGGTTGGCCCGCAGACCGCGGAGAAGCTCGGAATCAACCAGATTACCTGTGTCTCCGAGATCGTCGAGCTCGACGCGCAGAAGCGCACGATCACCGCACGGCGTTCGATCGAGGGGGGCTACGAGAAGATCAAGGCGTCGCTGCCGATCCTTCTCACCATTACCGACGAGGGGTTCACTCCGCGACCGCCCTCGGCCATACGGATGATGACGTACAAGAACGCGACCACCGCGATGAGCGGGGGCGATTTCGACGAGACCTACCTGACCGGCGGCGCCGGGCTCAAGGCCGAGAATGCGATCAACCTCTGGGACAGCAACGCCATAGGCGCCGACCCGGAGCACTGCGGCCTGGCAGGCTCGCCCACGAAGGTGAGGGCGATCGATCTGGTGGTTCTCAAGTCAGAGGACATCAGGATGATCGAGAACTCGGATGAAGCGATTGGCGACATGGTGCACGAGCTCGTCGCAGACCACACCCTGGGCTGAAGGAGAATCCCGTGGCAGCGAAAAACAGCGTGATGGTGTTCGTCCAACAGGACGACGGGAAGGTTGCAGAGGTGAGCGTCGAGCTCATCAGCAAGGCCCGGGACCTTGCCGACCAGCTCAAGACCCAGGTTACGGCGGTGCTGATTGGCAGCGGAATCGGCAAGGCCGCCGAGCCGCTGATACCCTACGGCGTGGACCGGCTCTACACGGTTGAGCATAAGGGGCTCGAGCACTACACCCCGGTGCCGTATGCCAAGGTGCTCACCCAGATGGTCAGGAAGATCTCGCCGCAGATCGTCCTCTACGGGGCGACGACCACCGGCCGCGATCTCGCGCCGCGTATCGCGTCGGCGCTCCGGGTTGGTCTGACGGCCGACTGTACGGATCTGAAGATCGGCAGCTACGAGTCGAAGGGTCGGTCCTACGAGAACGTGCTGTACCAGATTCGCCCGGCATTCGGCGGCAACATCATCGCCACGATCGTCTCGCCCGAACACAAGCCGCAGATGGCCACCGTGCGTGAGGGCGTCATGAAGATGGGTGACCCGAATCCCGACTTCAAGGGGGAGATCATCGCTGAATCGGTCGATCTCGACCCGCAGGATTTCCCGTCGCAGATCGTAGAGCGGGTCAAGGAAGAGAAGCTCGTCAACCTCAAAGGAGCACAGGTCATCGTCGCAGGCGGAATCGGCGTCGGCTCAAAGGAGAACTTCAAGCTGATTCAGCAGCTCGCGCATGCGCTCGGCGCCGAGGTAGGCGCATCGCGCGCCGCCGTCGACGCCGGGTACGTGAGTAAGGATCACCAGGTGGGACAGACGGGTACTACCGTGCGACCCAGGCTCTACATCGCCTGCGGTATCTCGGGGTCGGTCCAGCACCGTGCCGGCATGGATGAGTCCGCCCGGATCATCGCGATCAACACCGATCCGGAGGCGCCGATCTTCCAGATCGCGAACTACGGGATCGTCGGGGACCTGAAAGACGTGATCCCGCGCTTCATCAAGGCATTCAGGGCGAAGGCGTAAGGAGGCATCAGATGGAGAACTTCTTCACAGACAACGACGATATCCTGTTCCACCTCGAGCACATCGATCTGGACCGTGTGATCCGCCTGCGCGAGGACGATTTCCGCAACGAGGAGAACGCGCCCTGGGCGCCTGAGAGTGTGGCCGACGCGAAGGATTCCTACGTTCGGGTGCTCGAGCTGATCGGACGCGTGTGCGCCGAGAACCTCGCCCCGCAGGCGGCCGAGATCGATGCACAGGGCGTGCGTCTGGTCAACGGCGAGGTGGTATACGCAAAGGGGACGCAGGAAGTGCTCGACCTCTTCGCGAAAGCCGACCTCATGGGGTTCTGCCTCCCGAGGAAGTACGGTGGGCTCAATTTCCCTTCCACGATCCTGACCATCGCCGCCGAGATGATCGCGCGGGCCGACGCGTCGTTCCTCAACTTCGGGTTGCAGCAGGACATAGGAGAGACGCTCAACAAGTTCGGTTCCGAAGAGCTGAAGAGCAAGTACCTGCCGCGGCTCGCATCCGGCGAGTGCGGCTCCTCCATGATCCTCACCGAGCCGGATGCGGGAAGCGATCTGCAGGCGGTGCGCCTGCGGGCCCACCAGGCACCGGACGGGAAGTGGTATCTGAACGGCGTGAAGCGGTTCATCACCAACGGCAACGGCAGGATTGGCCTCGTGCTCGCGCGCAGCGAGGAGAACATGCAAGGCGCTCGCGGGCTCTCGTTCTTCCTCTACGAGCGCGACGAGAACATGGTCATCCGCCGCCTGGAGGACAAGCTCGGGATTCACGGATCACCAACGTGCGAGCTGCAGTTCAACAATGCCCGCGGCTATCTCGTCGGCGAGAGACGGCGGGGTCTGTCCAAATACACGATGTGGCTCATGAACAGCGCACGACTGGGCATCGCCGCACAGGCCATCGGCATCGCCGAGGCGGCCTATCGCGAAGCGAGCAAGTACGCCGAGGAGCGCGTCCAGTTCGGGGCGCCGGTGAGATCGCTACCGCCCGTGTATGAGATGCTCACCGAGATGAAGATCGCGATAGAGGCGGCCAGAACGCTGCTCTACGAGACGGCGCGCATCGTCGATCTCAAGGAGGGGCTCGAGCACATGAAGGAGCTCCATCCGGACCGCGCCGACCAGATAAACTCGGACCTGAAGAACTATGCCCGGCTCGCTAATCTGTTCACGCCGATGATCAAGGGCTACGCCACCGAGATGGTGAACAGGATCGCCTACGATGCGATCCAGATTCACGGCGGCACGGGCTTCATGCGGGACTTCAACGTCGAACGCCACTACCGGGATGCCCGGATCACCAGTATCTACGAGGGCACCACGCAGCTCCAGGTCGTCGCGGCGATCGGCGGCCTGACCTCCGGGACGATCATCAACGCGCTCGATGAGTACGAGTCGGAGGACTTCTCTCATGCTCCCCAGCTTCACAAACGGCTGCTCACCGCGCGCAACAGGTTCGAGAAGGCGCTCGTGCACATCAAGGGGATTGAGAATGACGAACTGGTCTCCTACCACGCGAGAAGGATGGTCGAGATGGCGACCGACCTCGTGCAGAGCTACCTGCTGCTGCGCGATGCCCGCCACTCGAAGCGCAAGCTCCACGTCGCGGAGACCTTCATCGAGAAGATGAGTACGAGGATCACGATGAACGCGGAGTTCATACTGGAAGGCGATTCGAGCCTGTTGCGGAACCACCGGGAGATCATAGGGTAGGGGAGCACCGCCTCCAGGACTACGCCTTGGGTTTCAGGCCGATCAGGTCTTCGAGGATCAGCGCGGAGTCGGTGATGAACCGAACGCACCGTTCGTGAAAGAGATCCTTGTCCAGCGCAGTGGTCTGGCCGTCGGGTTCAGACAGGTCGACTCCCAGAAGGTCCGTGCAGCTGACCGAGCCGTGAATCGCTTCGAACCGCTCTCTGAACTCACGAATCAGCTCCGACTTCTTCTCGGTCGAGTTGCCGCTCTCGCGCTCCTCGCGGAGCTTCTGGCTGAGCGCTTTCAGGGCCCCCGCCACCGCCCCGCAGACGGTCGTCGTCCTCCCGAGCATTGGCGCACAGGGCTTGCGAATCGCCTCCATCGACTGCTCGTCGAACTCGAAGAGATCCGCGTAGGCGTTCAGGATGGCGTGCGAGCAGTCGTAGCCCTCCTCGAACTTGTCCAGCGCCGCCTTGACCCGCTCTTCCATGTCGCCTCCGTACGGGCATTATAGCGACTCTTGCGGCCACGATCAACGCGTCGATCTGCCGCGCCGAATCGGGCTTCACGGAATCGGATTCGCCGGTTACCCTGTAAGGGACCAGGGGCGGTGTGCGCCGAATCCTGAGGAGGGTCTTGTGCAGGCGACGGTAGCGTATTTCACGAGGACGGGACGAAGCGAGCGGGTGGCGCAGGTGCTTGGGCGCGAGCTCGAGGGGCGCGGTGCCCATGTGGATCTCGTTCGCCTCGAGCCGATCCGGGGAAGGACCGCCGTAGGCGGGGCGATCCTTGCGGCCCTGCGGGTTCCGGCGGGTCTCGAGCAGACTCCGGATCTGAGCGGCAACGACCTCCTGGCTCTTGTGGGCCCGGTGTGGGCGGCGTCGATGACGCCGGCGATGCGGTCGATGATCGAAGCGTTGCCCCACCTTGACGGCAGACCGGTGATCAGCGTCGTCTGCGGGTTCCACACGTGCAACGGTGTTGCGGCGCGTATGACGAAGGAGCTTCAGGCAAGGGACGCTGGCCGCGTGGTCTCGCGCGCCATAGGGCGGTCCGCCGTGCAGGATCCGCTCGCCGTGAGCGATCTCGCCCGCGAACTGTGCGCCGCGGCGCTCGGCGCGCAGCGGCAGTAGGACTGCGGTACGGCGGGACCGAACTTATGAAGTCGAACCGCCGCCGAGCCTCCTCGCGGTACCGCGTCGGTCTACAGACCCTTCCTCTCGAAGAACCGGAAGAGGAAGAAGGCGCCAACGGCGAGCGCCGCGATCACGAACCAGTGGCTGATGCCCAGGAGCTCGGGCAGTGAGACCGAACCGAACGAGCCGATTGGCGCGAGATGCGTCTGGATCGCCGGGTAGAGCAGCGCGAAAACAATGCCGCCGAGCAGCAAGCCGACGATGGGCCACACGACATGGAAGCGGCCTTCTGCGAGCGCGCCAATGCTTGTGCCGGGGCAGTACCCTATGATCGCCCATCCAATGCCGAACAGCAGTCCGCCCACGATCTGCAGCCCAAGGCTCAGCGAGCGCGGGGCGAATGACACGGCGCCAAGGTCGGAGAGGAGGTAGATCCCGATCGACCCGACGACGATGGTCGTCAGCATGAACTTGACGATGGTCATGTCCATCAGCCGCATCGCACCGACCTGTCGCTCGAACCTGATGACCTCAGCCTGCTGAAGGAATGCGCCGAACAGCACTCCCGTGATGAGTCCTAGAATCAGTGTCATGCCGTACCTCCTTTGTACAGGATGCGGGCGGTGACGACACCGCCTGCGAAGAACATCGCAAGCGCGATGAAGCTGCTTACGCCGAGCTGACTGACGCCGCTCACGCCGTGACCGCTCGGGCACCCGCCGGCCATGCGCGCGCCTATCATCGCGATCACGCCGCCGACGATCGAGTAGGCGATCCGTGTGCCCTTCTTTGCGCCAAAGCGGTCAACCCACATCTGCGGCAATGCCTCCGCCTTGAAGGTCCTCGTGATCCTCGCGGCGATGAACGCTCCCACGCCTATTCCCATGACGAACAGGAGCTGCCAGTTGGGGAACGCGAGTCCCGTGAGCGCGCCGTCGCGCACCTGGGCGAACTCCCAGTTGCTCAGGTCAAACCCCACGAGTTGCAGCACCCCGGTCGCCGCGCGAGGAAACGTCGTGGACGTCCCAAAGAACTGCCCGGCGATCCCCACGCTCGCCGTCAGGAGCAGTCCGGCAAGCGCGCCGTACACATACGGTCGGGCCTGTGAAGTGATCTTCATGGTATCCTCCGGTGGATTATTTGATTTATGGAATATATGACAAATACTATATAACCTCAAGTCACAGTCTGGCCTCTGCGGGCAGCGGCTGCGAGCGCGCCTGTGCACGAGGCGATGGGGTGCGATCGCACGCGATTCAAAAAAAAGGCCGGCGGAGCAAGAACTCCGCCGGCAGCATTTGTGTCGCTTGTCTTCGTATCTGGTCAGTACTGCACGCCGAGCTGTTCTGCAGCCTCGCGCAGAAGCGCCTCGCCACCGGCTGCCTTCCACTGCGTGACGTAGCGGTCCCAATCTTCGAAGCTGCGCTCACCGAGTACGAAGGCGATTTCGTTCTGGCCGGTGAACTCGCGCAGATCGGCGACACGTGCCGCGTCCAGGTTGAGCAACATGTCGTAGTTCTCCCAACGCGGCATCGCCTGCACCTTCTGGTTCTGCTCCGCACCGGTCAGTCCAGGCTCATCGAGGAAGACCTCGTACACGAGCGTGATACCGAAGCGTTGCCAGTCACCCAGGGAACCGTAGCGATCCTCGAGGGGTGAGAGTCGTGTGAAGACCTTCGTACCGTCGTCTTCGTTGAACTGGTAGAAGGTCTTGTCCGGCCAGATATCGGGGCCGCCGCCCTGAATCAGGTTCGCGTAGCTTGGATTCGGGTAGGCGAACGCTTCAAGGGTGCGGGCGATCCTGCGAAGACGGTCGGGATTATCGGCGAGGTCCGCCCGGAAGACGAACATGCCGTCCGGCGTCCCGGCCGGTCGCAGTCGACCTCCTCGTCCGTCCGGCGTGGTCACGGGTGCGATCGCGTTCCACACGTCCTTGTAGGCAAGATCGTTCTGATTCCCTTCCACCATCTCGTTGACGAGGTTCCACCCCGGATAGCGGACCATGCCGATTCTGCCGGCGATGCTGTACGCCTTGAACTCTTCCCAACCGATCGTGAACCAGTCCGGCGAGAGGACGTCTGCATCGCGAAGGCGCTTCAGGTACTGCAGGAAGTCTCTCGTTGTCCCGTCGAGCATCGGGTGGTTGATGCGTCCGTCGACCACGTTGTAGCTCGGGTGACCGAACGCGGATCGCAGTTCCTCCAGCATCTGGAAACCGCGACCGGAACCGGCACCGCCCATGAACCATGTGTCATCCTGGCCGCTCTGGTTGGGGTCTTCGTAGGTCACCGCCATCGCGTACTCGAAGAGATCCTCGGTTGTCTGCGGATGATTCATCCCCAGGTAGTCGAGCCAGTCCTGGCGGACGAAGAGACCCCAGTTGTTCGGGAAGATGGGGTATCGAGGGAAACCGACCCACTCATCGTCGTTGTACGACGCCCAGCGAGCATAGGTCTCGGTCACGTAGTTGCGGTACTGCGGCATGTACGGCAGCAGCTTGGCAGCGTTGAGCAGCTGGCCGCTCTCGTAGAGGATCTCCGCGAGATCACGCTGCGCATACGGAATGTAGGCGACTTCCGGCGCGTCGCCGCCGGCGAACCGGGCGGACAGGGATGTTTGATGGTCTGCCGCGCTGTACGATTGCAGCGTGACCGTCGCGTTGTAGTTCTCCATCAGGTACTCCGCGAGAGGGTCGGGATCCGGCAGCGGGGTGTTCACGAACCCCACGATCTGCGCCTCGAAGGCGACCGGGATCGTATTGTCCACGTACGCGTACGCCGACTCCGGCATTGGCTGCGGCCGTTCCGGCAGCGTCTCCGGGAAGTCCCAGTCGCTCCACGACTGGTCGGCGATTGGTTCGCCCGTCGGCGCTGCCGTCTCAGCTGTTCCGGCAGCGAATAGTCCCGTGGCCACGAGCCCCACGAGCGCGGCTGCCATTGAGATGTGCCTGATTGCTCGTCTCATCGTTCTTTCCTCCTCGTTTTTCTTACCGGTCTCTGCCGGCTTCTCTATTCCTTTACCGACCCGAGAAACACCCCGTGCACAAAGTATTTCTGCAGGAACGGGTAAAGCATGACCATGGGGATGATCCCGATGACGACCGTCGCCATGCGCATGGATACGGTGTCAACCCGGGTCATGTCCCCGAGTATGTCGATCGCTGCATCGTGGAAGTTGTCCGCCGTGATGAGATTGCGCAGCACCATCTGCAGCGGATGGAGATTGCGCCGCGTAACGAAGACCAGCGCATCGAACCAGGAGTTCCAGTGGTTGACAACCGCGAACATCCCGACCGCAGCGAGCGCAGGTTTCGCGAGTGGGATCGCGAGGAACAGGAGCTTCTGTGTGTGGGTCGCGCCGTCAATCTCCGCCGATTCGAGCAGACCGTCCGGCAGGTTTTCTATGAACACCTTCACGACGAGCAGGCCGAAAGCGTCCGGGAGCATCGGCAGCACGTAGACCCAGAAATTGTTCAGGAGTCCGAGCCTCCGCATGACCAGGTACCGGGGTATGAGGCCCCCGGTGAACAGCATCGTGAAGATGATGAGCATCAGGAGCGTGCGACGGCCCGGTAACGTTCGTACCGACAACACGTAGGCGCCGAGAACCATGATAACGAGTGAGAGCACCGGTCCAATGGTGCTTCTCGCCACCGATATCGCGAATGCGTTCCAGATGGTGGGGTTCTGGAGGATTCGCTGGTATGCACCCAGCGTGGGATGGCGGGGCACGATGACGAAGTAGTTCCGGCTGATCAGCTCCGGCATGGATGTTAGCGACACACCCACGACGTAGAGCAGCGGGAACAGCGCGGAGACGCTCACTACCAGCGCGATGAAGAATATTACGATCTGATAGGTGAACTCAGATCCACGGGGCTTCAGTCCCATCTACCAGATCCCCCTTCCGGCAAGTCTTCGGGATGCGGCATTGCCTATGACGATCAGTATAAGCCCCACCACCGACTGGAAGAGTCCGACGGCGATACCCACACCGAACTGGAATCGGCCCAGGCCCACACGCACGACCCAGGTTTCTATGACGTCGGCCACCTCGAAGACGGCCTCGTTGTAGAAGATCAGGATCTGCTCGCCGCCGGCCCGCAGGATGCTTCCGATGGTGAGGGTCAGGACGAATGCGATCACCGGCAGTATGCTCGGTATTGAGATGTGTCGTATGCGTTTCAGCGGGCCGGCACCGTCAATGACCGCAGCCTCGTATAGTCCGGGATCAACATTGGTGAGAGCGGCCATATACAGGATCGATCCCCAGCCCATGCTCTTCCATATGTCCGAGCCAATGAGGACCGGCCTGAACCATCCGGTGCTCAGGAGAAACTCCACTCGCTGGAACCCCAGCGCGGCCAGCATGTTGTTGATGAATCCGCTACCGGTTGAGAACAATGCGAAGACCAGGCCGTAGAGGACGACCCAGGAGAAGAAGTGCGGCAGGTAGACGAGCGTCTGCGCGACGCGCTTGAACCTCACCCAGACGAGGTCGTGGAAGATGATGGCAAGGATGATAGGCGGGGCGAACCCGAACAGCAGCCGCAGAAGGCTGATCTCTATCGTGTTCCGGATGGTTCGCACGACATTCGGGTTCGCGAAGATCATGCGGAAGTTATCCAGTCCTACCCAGGGGCTGGCCCAGACGTTCTGGCCCACCCGCATTTCCTTGAAGACCGCGACGAATCCCAGGGAGATGTCCCAGTACCGGAAGACGATGTAGACGACTGCTACAGGCAGGAAGAGAAGGTAGAGCTCGGTATGGCGCCTCATCCGCTCCCAGAGGCCGCGAGACACGAGCTCCTGTTGTGTCCCCGATTTCTTGGCGGTAACTATTTCCCGCATACGCATCAACGGTATCATGGGTTCTGAGGCCGCGGTAGAGTACAGCGGTATCGATCTTGCGCTGGCAGGTACTCGAGTACCGGGTCGTCAGCGTGAAGTACCTGGTTCAGCTCCCTCGGACCGACGCCAGAACGCGATTCACGTGCCGTTTGGCATGGACCCTGTCCGGTACGCCGAGCTTGCTGTAGATCACGCTGATCCGGTTCTTTACGGTTTGCTCTGCGATGAAGAGCCGCCCGGCGATCTCGTGGTTGTCGTGGTCCATCATCAACAGGTGCAGCACCTCCGCCTCACGCATCGTCAGCGAGTCGAAACACGACATCAGGTAGTTGAGCTCTCCCTGGTACCTCGTGTCCGCCTCCTCCAGCGCGCGTGTGCCTTCCTCTGCGCGACGCACGAGCTTGTACCCCACGGATGACGAGACGAAGAAGTTCCCGTTGTGGACCGCTTTGATGGAGGTGATCAGATCGGCCGGCGAGATGTTCTTCAGGATATACCCGAGTGCGCCATTATTGAGCGCATCCAGGACGTACTGGTCGTCGTCAAAAGTGGTCAGTATCAGGATCTTGACGTGCGGGTATCGCTCCAGGATGATGCGTGTTGCCTCAACGCCGTCCATCACCGGCATCCTCACATCCATGAGGACCACATCGGGTCGCAGCGACCCGACCATGGAGATTGCTTCCCTGCCGTCTGCGGCCTTGCCGACGACGTGCAGGTCGTCCTTGCCACGGCCCGTCAGGATGATCTCTATGCCGGAGGCAAAGAGCTCCTGGTCGTCAACTATGAGTACTTTGATTCGCCCCATCGAGGCCTCCCCTTCGGAATGGGATTCTCACTTCAAGCTCGAACCCTGTATCGAGTCCCCTCGCGTGCAGCGTGCCTCCGAACTCGCGCAGACGTTCACGTAGTGCCTTCAGGCCGATACCCTCTTCGATCTCCGTCTCTGCTGTGATCCCCGTCCCGTTGTCCCGCACGCTGACCCGGATCTCCTCGTCAGAGCGCCAGAAAAAAACGGCCACGGTCGTCGCTTCTCCATGGCGAAACGCATTGGTCAGCGCCTCCTGGACGAGGCGGAAGAGCAGGGTGTCGAGCCGATTCCCGAGGCTGGGCGGTATATTGCCCCTGTTTACCTCCACGGAAATGCCGGTGGCGCCCTCAAAGGCCCTGGTCAGGCGGTAGATCGCCTCCAATCCCTTGGGCTCCGGGCGCTCAATGGAGCGCATCTTGTGGAGCGTCTGGCGTACATCGGTGAGTGCGTCGTCGCTCTGCTCCCCCACTCGATCGAGAATAGCACCCAGGGCGTTCGGATCGTCTTCCAGCAGAATCCTCCCGGCCTGCATCATGACGATGACGTTCGTGAGCGTGTATCCGATGGTGTCGTGTAACTCGGCAGTGATCCGGTTTCGCTCCTTCTCCGCCGACTCCGTCTCCAGATTGTCCGCGTAGGACTGGAACGCGATGTTCGCCGTCGAGAGGTTCGCGACGGTCGACTCCAGATTCCGTACGGTTCGTACGTGGCCGACGATCTGCTCCCGATACCTGTCGAGAAGCGTGATCCCGGCGATCAGCATCACGACACTCGCCCCGTAGTGTACCGTGAAGACCAACGGCGACGTGGTGGTCGCACGCAAGCCGTTCTGCAGCGTAACCAGCACGAGAGCGACGGTGCAGCCGGCAATCATCGCGATCCGGGGCCGTCCCTCGTCATACTGGATGATCTCGAGCAGGAGCGGCAGCGTCAGAAAGATGGAGAGAACGACGTCGCTTGAGCCAAGAAGATTGAGCGCGATCAGAATGAGCGCCAGACGAACGGTGACGATGAACCTGAAGACGGCGATCCGCCGAACGGCGAACGCGGCCGGCTCCAGGGCCGCAGCGAGGCCGACGGCGAGCACGAACTCCTCCCGGTACATCGAGGGTCCTGGACCGGCGGGCAGCACCGTCGCCACGACAACCCACAGGTGGAGCGTCAGGGATACGGCGAGTCCCACCAATGGAAACGATCGGCGGCTGAAGAACTCGATCAACGCCGTTACAGCCGAACCGACGGATCCCGAAATCCTGTCCATCTGAGTGAAACCTATTGGTATACGACCTGCGAGTCCATGGGCCGCGGGTCCCACGCGTACTCTCCATCGCCCGCGGCGGTCAGTCTCTACCAGCGCTCCCGGTGTACGATCGCCTCGTAGGCGAGCCGCTTCTTTTCGACCGGCGACGGGTCCTTCGGGTATCCGAGCGGGAGGAGCTCCACGACCTCGATCGACGACGGGATCCCCAGGATCGAGCGCACCGCCTCCGGATCGAAGGCGCCTATCCAGCAGGTGCCGAGGCCCTCCTCCACCGCGGCGAGCGTGATGTGGTCGATCGCGATCGCGGTGTCGATGAGGAAGGCGGGATGGCCGCACGACATCGCGCGGCCGTCGGTCTGCGCGCAGGCGACGATCACGACCGGCGCCTGTCCGACGAAGGTCTGCCGGTTCGCCGCCTGCGCGAGTCGCGTCCGGGTCTCCTCGTCGGTCACGACGACGAATCGCCACTCCTGGTCGTTGCGCGCCGACGGGGCGAGGCGCGCCGCTTCCATCACGCGCTCGATCTTCTCCGGCTCCACCGGCCGGTCGTCCCACGACCGAACGCTCTTTCTCGTTCTGATTG
>SKQU01000252.1 GCA_007118855.1 Spirochaetaceae bacterium | reverse complement strand
TAGATGTAGCTCTCGCTCTGGTGAAACTGATCGTAGCCCAGCTCGTATTCCTTGCGAAGGTGGCCCAGCTCCTCGAGCAGACGGGTCGTGACGTCCCACTGCCGCTTGCCCAGGTCGAGCAGGCGATCCGCGCCGCCCAGGAGGTAGAGCGTCGGCCAGTTATAGAAACTCTCGTAGAAGTCGTCGGCTCCATCCCTGGTCTCATGGGGTCCGGTTCTCCAGATGAGCCGCCCGTCCGGGTACGTGTACTTCTCGAGGAACGGATCCACCGATCTCTCCATCAGCTCGAAGAGTGCTCGTTCGAGCACCGCCCAGGCGGGGGCCTCCTGGACCGGTATTGTTGCGCGTACTTCCGTCAGATCGACATCTCCTCGGTGATCTCCGGCCGCTCGAACTGCAACCGGTAGAGTCGGGCGTAGAATCCGTCGGCGGCCATCAGCTCGTCGTGGGTGCCGCGCTCGACGACGCGGTGGTCGTGCAGCACGACGACCTGGTCGGCGTTTCGGATCGTGGAGAGCCGGTGCGCGATGATGAAGCTCGTACGTCCCTCCATGAGCTTGATGAGCCCGGCCTGGATCGTCGCCTCGGTCAGGCTGTCCACGCTCGAGGTAGCCTCGTCGAGCACGAGGATTCGCGGGTCGGCAAGGATTGCCCGCGCGATTGCGAGTAGCTGCCGCTCGCCCTCGGAGAGATTGGCCCCGCGTTCGAGGAGCATCGTCTGGTAGCCCTCCGGCAGGCGACGGATGAAGTGGTCCGCGTCTGCGGTGCGGGCGGCCGCGATCGCCTCCTCGTCGGTCGCGCTTGGTCTTCCGTACTTGATGTTCGTCATGATCGTGTCGGCGAAGAAGTAGGGCTCCTGCAGGACGACTCCCATCCGTGTGCGCAGCGAGTTCACCTCCATATCGCGGATATCGACGCCGTCTACCCTGATGTTGCCGCTTCGCACGTCGTAGAAGCGCGAGAGCAGGTTCACGAGCGTCGTCTTCCCGGCGCCGGTGGGGCCCACGATCGCCACGACCTGTCCGCTCCTGGCCTCTATCGTGATGTCGTGCACGACCGTCTGGTCGGGGTCGTAGCCGAATGTCACGCCGTCGAAGGTCACATCGCCGCGGATCTCGTTCATGACTATGGCGTCGGGTTTGTTCGCGATCTCAGGCTTCGTGTCGAGCATTTCGAAGACGCGTTCGGCCCCCGCGAGTGCAGACTGCACGAGGTTGTAGACCTGGGTGATCTGGCGAAGGGGCTCGAAGAAACGGCTGGAGTAGATGATGAAGGCTGCGAGCAGGCCGACGCTGTATCCGCCGCCCTCGGTCACGGCGAGATAGCCGCCCACGCCCACGACGAGCGCCGCCGCGATGCCGTTGATGATCCGCAGGATGGGATGCACGGCAAACGAGACGATCTCCGCTCGCATGCCCGCGTCGCGGGCGCGGCCGTTCACCTCGCGGAACCGCTCGAAGCTGTCCGCCTCCTTGTGGAACGACTTGATGACCCGGACCGCAGCGACCGACTCGTTGAGGTTCGAGCTCAGCTCGCCGACCATTGCCTGGTTCGTGCGGAAAGCCTCCCGGACCATCCTGCCCAGGAAGCCGGTGATCCAGATCAGAAGCGGGAGGAGCGCGAATACGACGAGACTCAGGCGCAGATCGAGTATCACCATCGCGATGAGCGTGATGGACAGCGCGAAGAACCCTCCAACGAGCTCGGAGATGCCGTTGGTCAGCGCGTTGTAGATCATCTCGATGTCGTTCGTGACGCGCGAGATGATGTCGCCCACTCCGCGCCGTTCGAAGTACGACATGGAGAGCTTCTGCAGATGGGAAAACGAGTCACGCCGGAGTCGGAATATCAGACGGTTACTCGCACGGACCATGAACGAGCGGCCGAGCGCCTCAGAGATCCACGCGGCGCCATAGATCACGATGACCACGAGCATCCGCGATGCGAAGGCCCGCGCGTCAGGGCTGATCTCGAGGTGCCGGGTGATCGCATTGCCCATCTGTGCCGGGGCGATTGCGGTGAGGACCGAATGGCCGATGATCCCGGCAATCACGACGATCAGCGCCTTCCACTCGGTGCCGAAGCGGCGCAGGAGCCTGCCGATCGCGCCGCGGAAGTCCTTGGGCGTCTCGATCGGCATACCGTGCATGCGGCCCGGTCTGCCGGCCGGTCTCTGGCCTGTCTTCGCTGCGCTCATGCTCGTATCTCCGCATTCTGCGTCTCGTGGATCTCGCGGTACATGGCATTGCTCTCAAGCAGCTCGTCGTGCGTGCCGGTCGCGACGATGCGCCCTTCGTCGAGAATGACTATGCGGTCTGCGAGTCTCACCGTGTTGATCTTCTGACTGATGATGAGAACCGTCTTCTCCGGAAGACTGGTGTAGAGATTGGTCACGATCTGCCGCTCGGTCCGGGCGTCGAGCGCGGAGGTAACGTCGTCGAGGATCAGGACGTCCGGGTCGGACAGGATCGCCCGTGCGATCGCGACGCGTTGACGCTGGCCGCCGGACAGTCCCGCGCCTCGCTCGCCCACGTGCTCGTGCCATCCGTTGTCCTTTTCCTCGATGAACTCGCGGGCGCAGGCGAGCTCCGCCGCCTCGATCATCGCCGCGGTAGGCTCGTCGATCTGCTCCTCCTGGTGGTCCCGGCGGTAGGCGAAGCTCACGTTGTCGAGGATCGTGCCGGACATCAGGACGGTCTCCTGCAGGACGAGGCTTACTCGCTCGCGAAGCGTCCTGATCGAGAGCGAACGCACGTCCTGCCCGTCGAGAAGGATGCTGCCTGCCGACACGTCGTAGAACCGCGGGATCAGCGCGGCCAGACTCGTCTTGCCGGATCCGGTTCTTCCGAGAATTCCGATCTTCTCGCCGGGCCGTATCTCCAGGTCGATCCCGTCGACGGCGGGTTCCCCTTCGCCGTAGGAGAAGGAGACCTGATCGAAGCGGATCGCGCCCCTGAGGCGGGGGATGTCGACGGGGCTTTCAGGCTCCGCGATGGTCGGCTGGTCGTCGAGGAGGTCCTGGATTCTCGTCGCCGAGGCTATTGCCATCGTGAGGAACTGGAGGGTCATGCCGAGCGCGATGATCGGCCACATCGCCCGCAGCGCGTATCCCTGAAAGGCGAGAAGCTCACCCAGGGTGAGTCCGGCCGCGGCCGGGTTGAGGAGGCCCTCAATGACCTGCACGCCTCCGAGCCAGGTGGGCAGAACGATGGCCATCTGGCCCAGGAAGAAGATGAAGGGGAAGGCGAGGGCGAACGCGTAGCCGACCTTGAGCGAAAGCTTGAGAAAGTCGGTGTTCCGCTCTTCGAACCGTGACTTCTCGTGCTCCTGGCGGGCGAACGCGCGAACGACCTTTGCTCCGGCGAGATTCTCCTGGATGGTGTTGTTGAGCGCATCGAGCCGCTCGCGTACCTTCATGATCATCGGGCGCAGAAACGAGGCGAGCACGAAGAAGATGAGGAGCGTTCCCGGCAGCACGATGAACATCACGCGGCTGAGTTGCGGGTTCTTGAGGAACATGAATACGAGGCTGCCGAGGAGCATGATGACCGACTGGATCATCATGAGCAGCCCCAGGCGAACGAACATCCTGATGGTGTTCACGTCCGAGTTCGTGCGCACGAGAAGCTCGCCGGTTCGCCACCGGTCGAGGTTCGCGAAGGAGAACGACATGATCTTACGGTACAGATCGTTGCGGATATCAAAGCTCATGCCCTGACCTGCGCGCACGAGCAGGACTCCGCTCGCGAGGTGAAACCCTCCCGCGAGCACCGCCGTCACGAAGAGCGCGAGCGAGGCGAGGACCACCGAACGGACCTCCCCCTGCGAGATGCCGAAGTCGACCGCGCGTTGGATCAGCTCCGGCTGCACCAGGTTGAACCCGGTCGCCAGCAGCGTAAGAACCAGTGATATCAGGACCGGCGCCTTGTAGTTGCGCAGATACCTGAACAGCCGTGCGAGCGCTCCCATCAGGGCACCTCCGTTTCGGTTCGCTTTCTGAGTTCTTCCACTATCAGCTGCAGTGAGTCGACCACGCATTCGGCGCTGCGTGCCTCGAGCCGGTCGAGCGCGCGCTGGAGGTGTCTACAGCGCGTGAGGCGCAGTCTCTCGAGGAGCTCGACCCCGGCCTGAGTCGGGTGCAGCACGACGCGCCGCCGGTCCTCCGAGGAACGCTCGCGCCGGATAAGCCCGTCGTCCACGAGACCGTCCACGAGCGAGGTGAGCGAGCTCCTGCTCAGGTGCATCTGGGTATGCATCGTTCCCATATCGATCGGGCCATGCCTGACGATGAAGTAGAGCGTGTGGAACCGGGGCGGCGTGATGCCTTCGTCCCGCAGTTCGTGCCGCGAGAGGCGTATCAGCTGGTAGTGGACGTCGCGGAGCAGCTGTTCGATACGCTCGGCGTGCTCATCAATTCGATCTTCGACCATTTCGATTATCGAACAAAATGCACCGTATCGCGCGCAACGTCAAGCGGAGCTTCTACGGTTCGTTGAGCGTCCAGTCGTACTCGTAGCGAACGCGGCCGCGGTACCCGCCGTCGGCGAAGGAGCGCAGCCCCTCGGCCAGCTCCGGCTCGGCGTACTCAAGGAGATGGTCGATCACACCGGCGATATCCCCGCCGAAGTCCTCCGTGTACCAGTCGTAGATGCTCGAGAGGACCGGATTTCTCTCCGAGAGGTCGACCCCCCGCCGGTGATTCACGTACTCCCGGGCGGCCGCCTCGTACATGCGCTCCCAGTTCGCCCCGGTGAACGGCTCCGGCTGGAGGTTGGGGCAGCCGATGCTCGCGCAGTTGACCGCGTAGTGGATGCGCGGGTCGCCCCAGATGGGCCGCATGATCCGGTGCTCGATGTCGTTCAGCGTGAGCGCCACGTTCTCCACGGTCACGAGCTCCGCTTCCCAGGGATGGCGGTTGTAGAGGGGACCTGAGATGTTGATGTCGCGGATTGAGGAGACCGGGGAGTGCTCGAGGATCAGCTCTACGGTCACCGCATTGTACAGGTTGGTCCAGAACGCCAGCTGCTCGTCGCGGTTGAGCCCGGACACCGGGACGGATTCCATCCGCGCGATGTAGCCCTGGAGCCTCGCGCGGTCGCTCGACGTGACATCACGGTAGGCGACCCGGTTGACACCGTCCGGGTGACCGGTTACGACATACGCGGCGAGGAAGTCGCCCCACTCGCTGTGGTCGATCGTGCGGGTGGACGTCGTGTCGTGCGCCTCCCATCGCGGCCAGAGCTCCGCCTGCGGGGCCGCGGAGACGACGGCTGTGATCCCGAAGGCGATTGCGACGAGGAAGCCCATTCGCGGCAAGCCCCTCGATCCCCCTCGCGCCAGTTTAGATGTATCTGCAACCATGAGCAGAAGATCGCGCGGCGAACCGTCCTGGTCAAACGGTTTTCCCACGCGTTTCACGAAACGCCGATATTTACTATCCTTTTCCTATGGGCGAGCAAGACACGAGGAATCAGTGGCACGCGATGGACGAGCAGGACGTCATTGGCCATTTCCAGGTAGACAGCGAGAACGGGCTCTCACGGGACGACGCGGGCAGGAGGCTCGAGGAGAGCGGTCCCAACAAGCTTCCCGAGCGGAAGAAACGCGGCCCGCTGGCCCGTTTCCTCATGCAGTTTCACAATGTGCTCATCTACCTGCTGCTCGCGGCCGCCGTGGTGGCGGGGCTGCTCAACGAGTGGATCGAGGCGATCGTCATCCTTGCCGTCGTGCTCGTGAACGTGCTCGTGAGTTTCATCCAGGAAGGAAAGGCTGAGAAGGCCCTCGAGGGGATCAAGAAGATGCTCTCGCTCGAAGCGGTCGTCGTTCGAGAGAAGGAACGCCGGACGATAGACGCGGTCAACGTCGTCCCCGGCGACCTCGTCGTGCTGCGCTCGGGCGACAAGGTTCCGGCCGACCTGCGGCTCGTATCCGCGAAGAACCTGCGCGCCGAGGAGTCCGCGCTGACCGGCGAGTCCGAGGAGGTCGAGAAGTCCACCGGCAGGGCCGACGCGGATGCCGTGCTCGGAGACCAGCGCAATATGGCCTTCTCCGGTACGACCATCACTTACGGCGAGGCACGGGGCGTTGTGGTGGCAACCGGCGCGCAGACCGAGATCGGGCGGATCAACCAGATGATGACCGACGTGGGGGAGAAGAAGACCCCGCTTCTGCGCAAGATCGACCGGTTTGGGAAGGTGCTGTCCGTCGTGATCGTCCTGCTAGCCGCCGGCTTCTTCGCCTTCGGGCTCCTGGTGCGGGGTTTCGAGCTGCACGAGATGTTCATCTCCGCGATCAGCATCGTGGTCGCCTCGATTCCTGAAGGTCTCCCGGCCATCCTGACGATTACCCTTGCCCTGGGAGTGCAGCGCATGGCGGCACGCCATGCGATCATCAGGCGCCTTCCTTCCGTGGAGACGCTGGGAGCGGTGAGCGTGATCTGCTCGGACAAGACAGGGACGCTCACGCGCAACGAGATGATGGCTCGCTCCATCGTCGTTTCCGACGCCGAGTACGAAGTCGACGGTTCCGGCTACGAGCCAAAGGGGAGCATCGTCGGGAAGGACGATGCGTCGTCGGAACATCCCGCCCTTCAGCGCCTGCTTCAGTGTTCGAAGGCCTGCAATGATTCGTCGATATATCAGAACGACGAGGGCCATTGGACGCTCGAAGGCACGGCAACCGAGGGCGCACTCGTCGCGCTCGCGCACAAGGGCGGGCTTGCCGACTTCGATCCCGGGCGCGTCGACGCGATCCCGTTCGAGTCGAGTCACAAGTACATGGCGACCCTGAACGAGGTAGACGAGGCGCGCATAGTCTTCCTGAAGGGTGCCCCTGAGCGCGTCATCGAGCGCTGCGATGAGGAGCTCGCCGCGGATGGGCCGCGGAGTATCGACCGGGATGCCTGGCAGGCGCGAATGGAGAAGACGGCCGGCCGCGGCGAGCGTATCATGGCGCTTGCGATGCGCGAGGTCGACGACGACTGGTCCCGGATCGAGCACGATGGCGTGTCAGACGGGTTCACGATGCTCGGGCTCGTGGGGATCATCGATCCCCCGCGCGAAGAAGTTCTGGATGCGATTCGTGAGGCCAAGGAAGCCGGTATCCGGGTGATCATGATTACCGGCGACCACGCGGTGACCGCGAACGCCGTGGCGGATCAGTTGGGGATTGGTGAGGGCGAAGAGGCAATCACCGGTGCCGAGCTGTCCGACATGGACGACGACGAGCTGGCCGAGGCGGTCACGAACCACAGCGTTTTCGCGCGGACCAATCCTGAGCACAAGCTGCGGCTCGTCGAGGCGCTCCAGAAACGCAAGATGCTGTGCGCGATGACCGGCGACGGCGTGAACGACGCTCCGGCGCTGAAGCGTGCGGACATTGGAATCGCCATGGGTATCAAGGGTACGGAGGTTTCCAGGGAAGCGTCCGAGATGGTCCTCACCGACGACAACTTCGCGTCGATCGTGCACGCGGTCGAAGAGGGCCGCACCATCTACGACAATATCAAGAAGACGATCCTCTTCCTGCTGCCGGCCAACGGCGCCGAGGCGTCCGTGATCATCGTCGCCATCCTCCTTGGAATCACCCTGCCCATCAGTCCGGTTCAGGTCCTCTGGGTGAACATGGTATCCGCGGTGACGCTCGCGCTCGCGCTGACCGTCGAACCGATGGAACGCATGGTGATGCAGCGCCCACCTCGCGCGCCGGACGATCCGATCCTGGGCGGGGTCTTCTTCTGGCGGGTTCTCTTCGTGTCGCTGCTCAGCGGAGGGTTGACCTTCGCCGCCTTCACCCTCATCTACGACGGCGGCGGTGAGGCAGCCCTCGCAGAGGCGCGAACGACCGCCGTGAACATGCTCGTGATCGCGCACGCCTTCTACCTGTTCACATGTCGGAAACTCTACGAGTCGAGTATCAGCCGGAGGCTCTTCCAGAATCGGGTATCGTTCCTGATGGTGCTGGTGCTGGTCGGGCTGCAGATGGGGTTCACCTACCTGCCGTTCATGAACACGCTCTTTGGCACCGCTCCCATACCGGCGTCCCGCTGGTTGATGATGGTCGGCGCCGGAGTGGGTGCGTTCCTGATCGTGGAGACGGAGAAGCTCGTGAGCCGGAGCATCAGGGGCGAATGAGATCAGTGACCGCGGACGCGCATTCGCCGTTCGACGATGCGTGCGGCTGCTGAGAGGCCGCCGGTCAGGATGAAGTAGAGCACGGTGACGGTGATCCAGATCTCGAAGGTGCGAAAGGTCGCGGACATCAGCTCGAGCCCGCGGAAGGTGAGTTCCTGCACCGAGATCACTGCCACGATCGCGGAGTCCTTGATAGTCGAGATGAACTGCCCCGCGAGAGCAGGGGAGATCGTGCGGACCGCCTGGGGAAGGATCACGAAGCGGTACTGGTCGCTGCGGGTCAATCCGACCGCGTACGCCGCTTCGGTCTGTCCCTTCTCCACCGACTGGATCCCCGCCCGGATGATCTCCGCCATGTAGGCGCCCTCGTAGACCGCAAGCGTCATCGTGGCCGAGAGGAACTCGGCGAAGCGGGCCGGCGGAGAGAAGAGCAGCGTGATGGTCTGTCTCGTTCCCTCCGGGGCGTTTCGCACCCAGGAGTCGATTCCCAGCGCCGTCGTGACCTGGTTCCCTATGAAGAAGAAGAAAATGAACACCAGGACGAGCGGCGGCGTGTTGCGCATGAGCTCCACATAGACCCGCCCGATCGCCCGCGCCGATCGGCTCTTCGTTATTCGCAGGATGCCGACGCCGACTCCGATGAGAAGCGCGCCGACCGCCGACCAGAAGGCGAGCCGCAGGGTCATGAGCAGCCCCTGCACCAGCACCCCCGCGACCAGGCGCCCCGTGGAGGCCTGCCTGCGCACCAGGTACTGCGGGATGACCGACCACTGCCACTGGTAGACCAGATCGTCGCGAATCCGCCGGGCGAGCAGGATGACCGCCGCGATCATCGCGGCGATCAGCACCGCGTCGAGCAGGGTGAAACGTCGCTTGTGCGAACCGGGGATCATCTACTCGACTCGATCCGCCCAGTCTCTCGTTCCAAACCAGTACTGCTTACGCTCGGCGAGCCACCCTTCGGCGTCGACGATCGTGATCCAGCTGTTGAAGTAGGCGAGGAGATCGACGTCGCCCTTGGGGAGCGCGAAGGCGATGGGCTCTCTCGTGAAGGTCCCTTCGAGCGGGAGATACAGCGTGTTCGGGTTGTCCACGACCAGGTAGGCCGGAAGCGGAGCCGACGCGACGATCGCGTCCGCGCTGCCGTTGATCACTTCCTGCACTGCCTGGGTCTCCGCCTCGAAGAGCCGGATCTCGGCGTCGGGGAGATAGCGCTGCGCCGCGTCCGCGGCCGTGGTGCCTATCCGGGCGGCGATCGTGATCTCCGGACGGTTGAACTCCTCGAGCGAGGAGAGCCCGGGCGCGGTGCGCGAATTGGCCGCAATCGACATGCCGGTGTGGTCGTACGGAATCGTGAAGTTCACCCGCAGCGCCCGGTCGGGTCGTATGCCCATCCCGCCGATGATGACGTCGAACCGTCCGGTCAGGAGCGCCGGGATGATCCCCGACCACTGCGTCGGCACGAACTCGGCTTCTACGCCCATGTCCTCGGCAAGCCGCGTCGCCACGTCGATCTCAAACCCGATGAGCTCTCCTTCCTTGTCCTGCATCGCCCAGGGGACGAAGGTCGACATGCCCACGCGCAGCGTGCCGCGACGGACGATCTCGTCAAGCCGGCTCGTCCGGGCGACGTCGGTGGTCGCGGCTTCGGCCGTGTCGCCGTTCCCGGCGCCGCACCCGGCGAGCGCGACCACTGCGACCAGCACGATCGCTGCGACCAGCACGATCGCTGCGATGGCTTTCATCTTCATACTCTTCATACATTCTCCTCCTCAGATACATGAGCGACTACAAGATCTTGCTGAGAAATGCCTTCGTGCGCTCTTCGCGAGGCGCATCGAAGAACTCGTCAGCCTCTCCCTCTTCCACGATGACTCCCTCGTCCATGAAGACGATGCGGTCGGCGACCTCACGGGCGAAGCCCATCTCGTGTGTCACGACGACCATCGTCATCCCTTCGAGCGCGAGGTCGCGCATCACCGCGAGCACCTCGCCGATCATCTCGGGATCGAGCGCGCTCGTCGCCTCGTCGAAGAGCATCACCTTGGGGTTCATCGCGAGCGCGCGGGCAATGGCGACCCGCTGCTGCTGGCCGCCGGACAGCTGCGACGGAAACGCGTCGGTCTTCTCTTCGATTCCCACCCTCCGCAGGAGCGCGTGGGTCACCGCAAATGCTTCCTCATCGCTCTTCCCTCTGACTCGCTTCTGCGCGAGGCAGATGTTGCGGCGCACGGTCATGTGCGGAAAGAGGTTGAACGACTGGAAGACCATGCCCACTTCGCGGCGGATCTCGTCCCGGTGACGACGATTGCCGTCGAGCGGAATGCCGTCCACGATGATGGTCCCGGCGTCGATCTGCTCGAGACCGTTGAGACAGCGCAGGAAGGTCGACTTTCCGCTTCCCGACGGGCCGATGACGCAGACCACCTCCCTGCGATGCACGTCCATGGTGATCTCACGGATCGCCTGGATTCCGCCCGGGTAGTTCTTGGTGATGCCGCGGACCGAGATGATGTGGTCCGGCTCTACGGGTATGCGTCGGCTCACGTGACCACCTCGAACCGCCGCTCAAGAAGGTGTGACAGCAGCGAAAGTACTCCGTTCAACAGGAGATAGATCGCCGCGACGGTGAACCAGATCTCGAAGGTGAGAAAGGTGTTGCTCACCGTCGCCGAGCCGGCCATCGTGAGATCGTAGATCGCGATCGTGCTCACGAGCGCGGAGTCCTTCACGAGCGAGACGGCCTGACCGGTCAGCGGCGGCAGGATCCGGCGAATGGCCTGGGGCAGGACCACGAAGCGGTACGTGTCGGTCGACGTGAGTCCGAGTGAGTGGCACGACTCCCACTGATGGCGGGGGATCGAGACGATTGCTCCGCGCATGATCTCGGACGCGTACGCCCCCTCAAAGAGGCTCAGCGCGAGAACGGCGGACCAGAACGGCGACAGCCCGACGATGGGCGCGACGACAAAGTAGATGAGGAAGAGCTGGATGAGAAGCGGCGTATTCCTCACCGCCTCGAGGTAGATCTGCGCCACCGCGTTCGCCGTGAACGATCGTGAGAGTCTGAAGAGCGCGGTCACGAGGCCGAAGAACGCGGCGAGCACGAGCCCGAGGCCCGATATCTGGATCGTCACGACCAGTCCCTGCAGCAGCACCCCGGCGCGAAGGCCGTCGGGGCCCGTCGTGAACAGATACCGGGGAACCCGAAACCACTGCCAGTTGTACTGGAGGTTGTTCGTGCCGATCGCCACGACGACCGCCGCGATCGCGGCGAAGAGCAGGAACTCGCCGATCTCGATCAGCCCGCGACGGCGGGCGCGGACCGCGGAGAGGAACTTCCGTATGTGAGGTCTCTTTGCCATGGGCATCGCGGAATTGCACTCAGTGTATCGCCTGAGGGACCCGATGTCGAGGAGCGCGTCCGCCGCGACGCCTGCGTCCCGGGCGTGTCGCCGCGACACGGCACCGTAGATCAGGTATGGTACCGGCTATGAGTGACCAGACGATCGCATTCGGATCGAAGGCGGGATTCATCTGTGACATGGACGGCGTGGTCTACCACGGGAACCGGCTCCTGCCGGGCGCCCAGGAGTTTGTCGCATGGCTGCAGAAGAACGACAAGAAGTACCTCTTTCTGACGAACTCGTCCGAGCGAAGCCCGCGGGAGCTCCATCAGAAGCTCGCCCGGATGGGGATCGACGTCGAGGAAGAGCACTTCTACACGAGCGCGCTCGCGACCGCGGAGTTTCTCGCGGCGCAGACGAACGGGTGCAGCGCGTACGTCATTGGTGAGGCGGGACTGATCAACGCACTGTACAACGCGGGCATCACGATGAACGACGTGAACCCGGAGTACGTCGTGGTGGGCGAGAGCCCGTCGTACAGCTTCGCGAAGATCGAAAAGGCGGTCCAGCTCGTGCGCGCCGGCGCGCGCCTCGTCGGCACCAATCCGGACCTCACCGGTCCCGGAGAGAACGGAGTGACCCCTGCCTGCGGCAGCCTGATCGCGCCCATCGAGCTCGCCACCGGCAGCAAGGCGTACTTCGCGGGGAAGCCGAACCCGCTCATGATGCGCCAGGCGATCAAACGGCTCGGGTGCCGCCGGGAGGAGTCGGTGATCATCGGTGACCGCATGGACACCGACATCGTGGCCGGCGTGGAGTCCGAGATCGACACCGTGCTCGTGCTGAGCGGTGTGACCTCCATGGAGGATCTGCACCAGTTCGCTTACCGCCCCAAGATGATCCTCGAGGGCGTGGGCGGCATCGCTTGACCCAAGCATGACGGCCCCGTGACGCTGAGACGCGGCTCGATAGTGGCACCAGGGCCACGGGCCACCAGGGAGAGTTCTACCGCGAGCGCACCGCACCAACTCGTACACGATCGAGGAGGTCGGCCCTTCGGCCGCGCGGGCGCCGGTCGCGTCGACCGGGTCGTCGCTACGCGAAGTCGTACCGCGAAACTTCTCCCGCCCCCTGGTTGCAGCTGACGAACCGTGCAACGCCGTCGCGTCCGTCGCTGATGGGCTCGATCTGTGTGGGCCCGACGCCGCTGTCAATCACCGTCCGGCGGGGTGCGGTGAGCTTCGCGGCGAAGTCGAACGCGAGGAGCTCCATGCCCTGACGCCTGTTGCCGACGACCACGAGCGGAAGGTCGCCGTGCGGAATCACGTTCAGGCCGTGCGCAAAGCTCAGATGGTCGGTTTGCCAGACCGACGCCCATTCGCCGTCGGTCGATCGGCGATAGACGCGAAGCGTCTCACCGTGGAACGGCTCGATCGTCACCATCTCATCCACGCCGTCTCCGTCAAGGTCTGCGACGACCATCTCACTCACCTCGTTGGCGAGGAGCTGCTCGAGAGCGAATCCCGAGGCGGAGGCTGTCTGGCGGCGCACCGCGAAGACGCCCTCCGCGCCGGAGACGAGGAGGACCTGCTCGCCGTCGAGCGTTCCGTTCCACATGCCATGGTTCCGGTGGATCTGATCGCTGATCGTCTCGAGCTGCCACTCCCCGCTCTCCAGCGATGCGTCAAAGTCTCCCACGAAGAGCTGGCCCGGACGTGACCAGTCTTCCGGGTTCTCCTTGTGCGAGCTCACCGTCGCGACGAACAGGTAAAGCTTGCCGTCAAAGACGCAGAGGCCGAGGCGGTGCGCAAAGGGCATGGCAAAGAGCCGGTCGACGCTCCAGGCATCGAGCGGAGCGGCGCCGGAGCCGAGCAGGTAGATCGCGGCGTCCTTCCCGATGAACGGGGCGTACATGCCCATCGCGGCGACGTAGCGCCCGGGCCTTCCCGGGATCGGCAGGATGTGCATCATGCCTCCCACCTCCGTCGTCACCGTGGCGCTCCGGGCGTCGTCGAGCATGATTACCTTCGATTCGCCGCCTCTGTTCTCGGACCCGACGAAGACGTACCGGCCGTGCGGGCTCTCCTCTATCAGAAGAGCGTATCCGCCGTCGAGCCTATCGAGTAGCTGCTTGCTCATCGTCGCCTCCTCCTCCCGCAATGTTCGTATGGTCCGCGTGCCGATGTACTGCTCATCTACACGGCAACCGGTGGGATGTCAACACCACCGCGTCACAACCACCGCCCCACGACGGTCGAAGCGTCCTGTCGCTTCACATGATCGATGCAGGAGGAATATAATCAGCCGGAGGAGTCGACATGCAGCGGATTATCAACGATCCCGATCTTGTTGTCGAGGACATGCTCAAGGGTTTCGCAAAGGCTCATCCTGACATCGTCGCGACAACGACGAATCCGCGCGTGCTCAGGTACGTGCATGCGCCGGTTCAGGACAAGGTCGGCATCGTCACCGGCGGCGGAAGCGGTCACAAGCCCGCGTTCATCGGGTACATCGGACGGAACCTTGTGGATGCCGTAGCGGTGGGCGAGGTCTTCTCCTCGCCTACCGCCAGATCGTTCTACGACGCGATCAAGGCGGCCGACGCGGGAAAGGGTGTGGCGGTGCTCTACGGCAACTACGCCGGGGACAACATGAACGTGAAGATGGCCATGGAAGAGGCCCAGGACGACGGAGTGGAGGTGAAGCGGGTCATCGCGAATGACGACGTCCCGAGCGCCCCTGCAACTGAGCGGGAGAACAGGCG
>SKQU01000360.1 GCA_007118855.1 Spirochaetaceae bacterium | reverse complement strand
GATATCCTGCCTCTCGACGACGAAGAGATCCAGCCCAACATGTACTGGTACTACGGGCAGCTCGACCTGAAAGCCGCCGCCATGCTGCGAGACGAACCGAACATCTACGTGACCTACGTCACCAATTTCTCATGCGCCCCTGACTCGTTCATCCTGCACTACCTGAGGTGGACGATGGGCTCCAAGCCCTTCCTGGTCCTGGAGCTCGACTCTCACACCGCGGACGCGGGACTTGATACGCGGGTGGAGGCCTTTCTCGACATCATCGACGGATACCGCAGACGCCGCGACACGAGCAAAGCCGGCCGATACGACAACGGCTGGCGCTTCGTGTCCAACGGCCGCGACGCGATTCACCTCCACAATTCCCGCACCGGCGAGCAGGTGCCGGTCAGGCACAATGATCGCGTCGAGGTCCTTCTCTCCAACATGGGCAGCCTGTCCACCGATCTGTCGGCGGCCGTGCTGCGGGCGGCAGGAATCGCCGCACGCGCGCTTCCCGTGCCTACATTCAGGACACTGCAGGTCGCACGCGCCCGTGCGTCGGGCAAGGAGTGCGTGCCGTCGCACCTGGTCCTGGGCAGCACGCTCGAGTTCATCATGTCCGGCGACTACCGCAAGGACCGGCTCTACCTGCTTTTCGTTCCGGTTACGACCGGCCCGTGCAGAACCGGCCAGTACTTCGTTTTCTTCGAGAACGTTCTGCGTGACCTCAGGATAGAGAACGTCGTGCTCTTCACGCTCGGGGCGGACACGTCGTACGGAGAGATTGGTCCGCGTTTCGCTCGCGACGTGTGGTGGGGGCTCCTCGCGGCGGACTACCTGAAGGACATTCACTCGGCGCTGCTCGCCTGCGCAGCGCAACCGGAGGACGCGGAGTCCCGTTTCACCGCCCGGTGGCAGGCGCTCGTCCGCGACGTTGAAGGGGATCTGGGGCGGCTGCTGCCAAACCTGCGGCGTCTTGCCCGCGAGATCGCAGAAGTGCCGAAGCGGACGACAATGCGAGACTGCGCGAAGGTACTCGTCGTCGGGGAGATCTACGTCCGGCGGGACGACTTCGCGATCGACGAGCTCATCCGGTTGATGGCTTCGCGGAGCATCGTCGCGAAGGTCTCGGGCATTGGAGAGTGGATCCACTACCTGGACTTCGTTCGCGCTCACGAGCTGCGGCGCGAACTCGCTTCCCTGCCCCGGTACCGGCGCCCGCTCTCGCCGACAGCCGCGAAGCTGCGCCGACTCCGACTGGAGATGGTGTGGAAACGCCTCGTGGCAGCCAGGATCCGCCGCGCCCTCGCGCCGTCGGGCCTGCTGCCGCACGCACCGGAACGCATGGAGCGCATCATGCGCAATACCACCGGTCACTTCATGAGCCGGGAGCTCAACTCGGAGGTTGCCGTCTCATGCGGTGCCGCCGCAACCGCCATGCAGGACGGGTACGCCGGTGTGGTCAACATTTCCCCCTTCGCCTGTTTGATCGGGCGCGTGATCGAAGGTATCTATACACCATGGGCGCGTGAGCGGCGCTACCCGACGATTTCGGTGGAAGTCGACGGCAACCCGCTCCCGCCGGGGATCGTAAGCAAGCTGGAGATCTTCATGGTCAACGTGCTACGATTCGGCTCCCGCGACGACGCGGAGGACTTCGTGGAAACAGGACAGGAGGTCGCCGGGTGACACCGACGAAGCGCACCTTTGCCTTTACGACGGTAGACTTTGCCGCCATTGGCATCAACACCTTTCTCGCGGTCATGCATTTCGTGTTCGCTTCAGATACGACGAATCTCTCCCTGGGGTTGGGGTTTCTCGCGGCGAACGGCCTCACGCTCGCCTTCGCGGCGGCCGACGAGCGCGGATACATCCGGCAGGGCACGGTGCTCCACTTCCTGCGGCTCTTCCACGTCCAGGCGCTCTACGCTCCGTACTTCATGCGCGTCATCGCGCTGTCACAGCTGGTCTGGGGCGGACAGTCGTTCGACTCGTTCTTCTACCGGATGGAGGAGGCGGTGTTCGGCACCCAACTCGCGATCGTGGTTCCGGAGACCTTCGGGCACCTTCGCGCGCTGAACGAGCTCATCTTCTTCGCCTACTTCGCGTTCTACGCCCTGCTCTGTCTGCCGGGCTGGGTGCTCTACCTCAAGCGTCGCTACCGCGAGGCGGAACGCGCGCTGTTCACGATCACCGCCTCGTTCGGGCTGCTCTACATCTGGTACGTCTTCTTTCCCGTCCACGGCCCCAAGTACTACATCGACGAGCTGCACGCACGGTGGTACAGCGACCTCGACGGCTATCTGTTCAGCTGGCTCATGCGCACGATCTTTGCCGACGCGAATCTCGCCGGAGCGGCGGTACCCTCGTCACACGTTGCGATTTCGACGATCGCCACGATCCTCGTCGGCCGGTCGGTGCCGCGGCTCCTGCTCGCCTTCGTGCCGATCACCGCCGTGCTCTACGTCTCGACGGTCTACATCTACGCGCACTACGCCGTCGACGTCCTGCTCGGAATCGCCGTCGTACCGCTGTTGCTCGCGGCCTCCGGCGCGCTTCATACAGCGCTCAGCAGACGCGCCGGCGCGTACGCTCACCCCACGGCTGACGCTCAGACGGCGGCCGACGAGCGCAGCCGGACGGCTTCATGACCGCTCGAGACCGGGTGCGGGCAGCCGGTCGCGGCGAGACGGTTGACCGGGTTCCGGTCACTCCCTACATGGGCAATTACGGTGCTTCACTCGCCGGCGTCCCGGTAGACGAGTACTGCATGGACGCCTCCAGGATGGCCGGGGCACAGATAGCCGCGCAGCGCCTTGTGGGCCACGACATCCTCGTCGCGCAGTCCGACGGGTACTACATGGCCGAGGCGCTCGGCATGCGTACGGTCCGAAGGCATGGAACGACGCCCGCGGCTGCATCCCGGCCCTTGGCCGACCTTGCCGGCGTCGATGCCCTGCGCCTGCCCGACCCCAGGCGAGACGGGAGAATGCCGGTCTACCTCGAGGCGATCAGCATCCTGCGATCGGAGGTCGGCGAGCGCCTTGCCGTTCGCGCCTGCGGTACGGGGCCGTTCTCGCTCGCCGGGCATCTGATGGGACCGGATGTGCTCGTCACGACGATCGCGCTGCAGTCGGTCGAGCCGGACCCGCCGGCCGCGCAGCGAGTGCGGCGGCTCATGGATATCTGCACGGAGACGGCGATCGCCTTCGCGATCGCGGCGCTCGAATGCGGCGCCGACGTCGTAATGAACGGAGACTCGCTCGCATCACCCGACATGATATCTCCGGCGATGTACGAGCAGTGGGTATGGCCGTATGAACGCCATTTCTTCGACGCCGTTCGCCCGCACGCCGACGCACGCGGGGCGCTCACACTGGTGCACATCTGCGGCAACACGGTCCCGATCCTCCCGTTGATGGCGAGGACCGGGGCCCATATCCTCGAGATCGACTCGAAGGTCCCCGTGACGACGGCGCGCGATGAGACGTGCTGTAAGCCGTTGATGGGAAACCTCGACCCGACGTCGGTCCTCCTCCAGGGGACTCCCGCGGATGTGCTGACGGCGAGCCGACGTGCGATCACCGAGGGTCTCGTGCCTGCGGCTACCGGAGATCGCGGAGGGTTCCTTCTCGGCTCAGGCTGCGAGGTCGCCCCGGCCACTCCCCTGGAGAATGTGCGCGCGATGGTCGCGGCTTCCCGGGCCGGCCCGGCCCGGGCTCCGGCGGATCAGCGGCAGTAGGCGTCGCGCAGGAGCTCCACGAGGCGGTCGAGGTGTCCGGTATCATTGTGGATGTGCGTGCTCACCCGCAGGCGCATGTGCTGCGCTTCCGGACCGAGGATCACGACGATCCTGCGCTCCCGCAGCTGCGCCTGGAAATCGAAGTCGGAGACGAGCGGAAGCGTATACGCCTGGATCGAGTTTGACAGGTCGGCGGTTGCCGGAGTCTGCGCTCCGGCACCGGGAATCTCGAGTATCCGTGCCCGGGCGTACGCGGCGAGCTCGCGGCCGCGGGCCGCGACTGCGTCACGGCCGATCGAGGTCTGAAGCTCTATGCACTTCTCAACGGCCAGATAGAGCGTCGGATTGTGCGTGCCCAGGTACTCGAAGTTCCCCAGGAAGGTCTCGTTATCCTCGACCCAGCCCCACCCCACGATGAGCGGGTCGAGAAGCTTCTGCGCCTCCGGTGAGGCCCACAGGAATCCCACCCCTTTGGGACCGCAGAGCCACTTGTGACAGTTCCCCACGTAGAAATCGCACCCGAGCGACTCAACATCCAGCGGTATCATGCCGGGAACATGGGCTCCGTCGATCGCGGTGACGATGCCCCGGCGTCTCGCCTCCTCGCAGATCGCCTTCACCGGAAGGATGACGCCGGTGCGCGAGGTGATGTGGCTCAGATAGATGACCTTGGTGCGGGCGGTGAGCGTGCCGATCACCGCGTCGTAGAGCTGCTGCGGAGTCTCCGCCGGGGCCGGAAGACGTGCGCGCACGATCTCCACTCCACGACGCCGCGACGCAAAGCGCCACGCGTTCTCCACCGCGCCGTATTCCTGATCGGTCGTCACGATCTGGTCGCCCGGAGAGAGCATGCGAAGCCCGGAGGCGACCATGTTCATGCCGAGCGTGACGTTGGTCACGAAGGCGAAGTCGTCCGGCTTCATCCCCAGAAAGCTGCCGAGCGCCGTTTTGACGACCGCGGCGCGCCCCCGGTAGATCCCGAGATACTCCTGCGGATTCGACTCGAGCGTGCGGAACAGCTCGACCGCTGTCTCGATCGCCTCCGTGGGTACCGGACCGAACGAGCCGTTATTCAGATACGCGACTCCCTCGGGAATGCTGAACCGTCGCGCGACGTCCTGCCAGTCAATCGAGTTCATCGCCGCATTCAATCAGATCGCTCGAGTCTGTGCAATTCGTCGGCGTGCGGGACGGGGCCAAAGATGCGCTCGTGGTGGATGCACGCAACGCGGCGGCCGTCGGGGAGCGCGAGGTCCGCGGGGCGCTCGGCGCGGCACTCGGGCGTGACGTGGGGACACCGGTCGGCGAATCGACAGCCGGACAGCTCGTACTCGCGGCGCTCCTCACCTGCCGCCGGCACCTCATCGTCCCACTTCGCCCCTATGCGGGGTACGGACTCAAGCAGCAGCTGCGTGTACGGGTGTCGCGGCGACTCGAGCACCGCGGCGGCCGGACCGTATTCGACGATGGTCCCGCGAAACATGATGGCAACCGCATCGCTGATGTAGCTCGCGGTCGACAGATCGTGCGTGATGTAGATGATGCTCACGCCTACGTCCTGCTTGAGATCGACGAAGGCGTTCACGATGTTCATCCGCAAGGACGCGTCGATCATCCCGACCGGTTCATCCGCGACCAGAAGCGCCGGGCCGGGTATAAGCGCGCGGGCGACCGAGATGCGCTGCAGCTCACCACCTGAGAACTGATGCGGATACTTGCCGGCCACACCCTCGAGCGTCATGCCGACTGACGCAACGGCACGGGCAACCACGGATCTGGCCTCGTTGCGCGTCCGGGCAATCCGGAGTCCCTGGGCCGTCTCGAACAGATAGCAGTCCACGGTACGGTGTGCGCTGAAGGACTCGAACGGGTTCTGGAACACCGGTTGAACGGTTCTGCGGTACGCGAGCAGCTGCCTGTGGCCGGACAGTCGCGTGACGTCCTGTCCCCGGAGCAGGACGCGACCCCCGGTTGGCGCGACGAGTCGCAGAATCATTCTCGCGAGTGTCGTCTTGCCACTCCCCGACTCGCCCACGATGCTGAGGATCATGGGACGACCCGCGGGAACGCGGAGACTCACGTCGTCTACGGCAACGAGCGGCGTGCCGAGTATGAGCCCTCCAATCCGGAAGGTCCTGCTCACATGCTGGAGATCCAGAAGCGGCTCACTCATGAGTCGTCCTCCGCGACCGGTTCGTGCAGATGGCACGCCACCACGTGCCGGTTGCCGACGGAGCGTACGGCCGGTTCCTCGCTCCGGCATCGGTCCATAACGTTGGGACACCGCCCGGCGAACCGGCACCCGGCCGGCGGCGAGAGGAGGCTCGGGGGAACCCCGGAGATACCGGAGAGCTTGCCTCGCTGGCCGATGCGCGGAAGAGCTCCAATGAGCAGCCGCGTGTACGGATGCCTGGGCTCCCGGAAGATCCCGGACGTTGGGCCACACTCAACGAGCTTGCCGGCATACATGATCGCAAGCCGACCCGTCACCTGGTAGTGCACCGCCATGTCGTGGGAGACGATGACCAGCGAGTTTTTCATTCGCCTCTGGACATCCACCAGCAGGGTCAGAATCTCCTTCTGGGTAACCACATCGAGCGCGGTCGTCGGCTCGTCCGCCAGGATGAACCGCGGATCCAGAAAGGTCGCAAGGGCGATCACCACGCGCTGCCGCATCCCTCCGCTCAGCTGATGCGGAAAGGCGGACAGTACGTCGTCACCGAGGCGCAATCCGGAGAGCACTTCGCGCACCCTCGCCCAGAACGCGCCTCTGCCCATCTGCCTGAAGGCCGCATCGGCCGAGTCCCGAAAATGCGGGCCAATCCGTACCACCGGGTTGAGCACGCTCATTGAGGCCTGCGGAACGAACGAGATATCCCGCCACCACCGGTCCTGGATGGAACCGGAGGCGGCGAGGACGGAGGTGTCATCTGCAGCTCTGGTGAGCACCGCCCTGCCGCTCACGAGCCTGAGCGGGCTCGCCACGTTGTCATAGAGCACCTTGACGAGGGTGCTCTTCCCGCAACCCGACTCCCCGGCGATGCCGACGATCTCGTTCTCGTGCAGGGCGATACTCACGCCGTCGAGCGCTCTGACCGGCCCGCGCCTGGTCTCGTAGTATGCCTTCACGTCCTCAGCGCGCAGCATGCTACAGTCCCCGCCTTCGTGCGGAAAGCTTCGACAACCCGGACGACACGACGAAGAGCGCGACCGACAGGACGATGATGACGAGCGTTGGAGGCCCTATCCAGTACCACCGCTCGGCGAGGATCGCCTGGTGGCGCAGGGCCCAGTAGATCATGCCGCCGAGGGTCGTGTCCTGCAGGTTGGACAACCCGATCACCGCGAGCCCGGTCTCCGTCGCGATCGCGATCAGGACCGTGTAGACGAAGTTCGCAATGAACCATCCGGTCAGGTACGGCGCGATCTCCCTGCGGATGATCTGCAGCGTGTTGCTGCCGGCGAACCAGGCCGTGCGCATGAACTCCCGCTCCCGCAGGCTGAGCACCAGGGCCCGTGTCTGTCTGGCCGGACGGGGCCAGTTGAAGACGGCGAGCACGCACCCAACGAGAAGCAGCGAGGCGCGTCCTTCCAGGAGAGCGGAGAAGAGTATCAGAATGGGCAGAGCCGGGATCACGATGAAGGAGTCGGTCAGAAGTGTCAGCACGCGATCCGGCAAGCCCCCGACATACCCGGCCGCCATACCCACAACGGCTCCGAACAGCGTCGCGATGACTCCCACGGTGAATCCCACCCAGAGCGAGTTCCGCACGCTGAGCGCGAGCAACCAGAAGACATCCTGTCCCTGGCTCGTGGTCCCCAGCAGATAGTCGCCTCCCGGAGCGAGGTTGCGGGGTACGGTGTTCCAGCGGCGGGGGTCCTCCGGCGCGAAGGCCGGGACAACCAGCCCCAGGATGATGATCGCGAGCAGGAGCGCAACGCCTATTCTGAGCTCAACACCCGCATCGCGTAGCCGCAGTCCGCGCATGGGCTACCTGTACCTGATACGTGGGTCGAAGAACGGGTACAGCAGATCGATGACGAGCGTTGCCGTTGCAACCGCCACGATCGAGAGCGTCACCGTGCCCATGAGCAGATTATAGTCGGACTGCATCACGGCCATATAGGTGAGCGACCCAAGGCCGGGATAGTCGAAGATAATCTCGGTGATGAGCGCGCCGTTGAACACACCCCCAATCATCAGGGCCAGCGCCGTGATCTGCGGGAGAATCGCGTTGCGCGCGACGTAGCGGGTCATGATCGTGCCGTCGCTCACGCGGCGGAGCCTCGCGAACTGCACGAAATCCTCCTCGCACACCGACGAGGACAGCGCCTTCATGCTGATCACCCACCACCCCACTCCAACGATGATGATGGAGAGCGCGGGAAGAAAGGAGTTGTGCACGACGGTTGCCAGAAACCGGAGAGAGAGGGGGGCGCTGCGGACATGCACGGACATGGGGAATACGGGCCACAGATAGGCCAGCAGGATGATGAGGATGAGCGCAAGGATGTAGTAGGGAATCGGATAGACCGCAACGGCGATGAGCTCGAGGACCTTGGAGAAGGCCTTGTCCTTGCGGTAGCCGGCGATCACACCAATGACATTCCCAAGAATCCACGCGATGATCGTCGCGGTCAGAAGCAGTCCGAGTGTCCACGGCAGGGCCTGGCGAATGAGCACGTTCACGGAAGTGGGAAACATCGCGAGCGAGGGACCGAAGTCACCGGCAAGGAGCACGCGCTCGATGAAGCCGCGGTATTGCTCCCAGAGAGTCCCTTCAAGGCCGAACGTCTGCGTCAGACTCACTCGCATGGATTCCACCTGGGCAGGTTCCATGAAGCCTCCCCCGGCCATGATACGGGCGAGCAGCGCTTCCACCGGCCCCGACGGCAACAGCCGCGGGACGAGAAACACGACCGTGACTCCAATGACGATGATGAGCACGTACACGAGAAGCTTTGTCAGCAGAAAGGCGACAAACCGCATCATTGATCCTTAAAGGCTCGGACAAAGGGCGGGCGGCGACCCATCCCGACGATGGAATCGCCGCCCCGGAGCGATACTCACAGAAAAACTTACCGCTCGCGCACCAGGTTGGGCAGAGTGTACTTGAAGTTGGACCACCACCACCATGGTCCCTCGTAGTGGTTGTCGGCGGTGGGGAACCCGTCCCAGTAGTAGGTGTTGACCGGAACGAACTTGGACGTTCCGAACATCGGGATATAGGGCATCTCGCGAACGAACTCCTTGAGCATCTCCCGGGTCAGCTCAATAACCCGGGGATCATCACTTGTGAGCACGCTCATCTCGTCAAGCAGCCTGCTGATCTCATCGTTGGCGAATCGCACCTGGTTCGCCGCTGCATGCTCTCCCACCGGGACGACGAAGCGCTTGTGCCATGGTTCCATCACGTCGTACACGTCAGGCCCGAGTCCGAGGCTCATGGACCAGTACGAACCAACGCCGAACGCACCGCTGAAGTAGTCGGCTGCGAAACCGGCCCCTTCCTTCTGGACTACCGTCGCATCCACCCCGAACCGGCGCCACTCCTCGGCGACGGCGAATGCGAGTCGCTCGGCCTGCGGCTCGAAGCCGGCCGGAGCAACGATGTTCATCTGCCACCGCTCGCCGCCGGGAAGCCGCCACTGGCCGTTCGAGTCTCTCGAGAACCCTTCCTCCTCAAGCAGCTGCTCGGCCTTCTGCGGGTCATAGCGCCACCAGCCCACGCCGAAGATCTCCTTCAGCTCGCCCTCCGAGGTGGGAAGCTCGGTCATGCCGCGATCCCGGAACTCCTGTCCCATGCGCACCGCATAGCCGGGATCGTAGGGTTGGTACCCATCGGCCAGGGTGAACTCCTTCATCCATGACTCGAGCGGCATGTGGTACGCATCCATGAGAGCGGCTACCGGCGGGAGGTGAATAGGCGAAACGCGCAGCATCCCGTCGTACGCGGAGAGCGCGACCTGGTCGATGTTCGTTGCCAGAGTCAGCGCCCACCGCACCTGAGGTGAGTCGTAAGGCGGTGTCACGGTCACGAAGTAGATACCCCGTTGCGCCGGATCGTCCATGTTGGCATAGGGGAAGTGGTCGTACCACGCTCTGACGTTCGGATTTCGCTGCTTCAGAAGCTCGAAGCTGTCGGGTGACAGGTCGAGGAAGATATCGATCTCGTTGCTCGCGCCGGACAGAATACGCTTCTCGTCGGTTCCAAAATACTGGTAGAGTATGTACTCAGGCCCCGGTTCGCCTGATATCATCCCCACGTCCGAGCGCTCCCAGTCCTCCCGTCTCTGCCAGAGGAACCAGTAGCCCTGCGGATCATGGTCGACCAGGACATAGGGGCCCAGACCCACCGGCGGGAAGTCGTTGAATGTCGCGGGGTCTTCGCCCTCCCAGACATGTTTCGGCAGCAGCCGGAAGTTGCTCCCCCAGATGAAGGCGCCGAGTTTCTTCTGGATCCTCGGTTCCGGATTGACCGTCGTGATATCAACGGTGTAGCGGTCGACGATCGAGACCTCCTCCACGATGCCTGACAGCACGCCGCTGTACGGCAGGGCAGGCGTCTCGAGCAACATGGAGATCGTGAACTCCACGTCGTCCGCCGTGAACTCGACCCCGTCGCTCCAGTGGAGCCCCTGCCGGAGGTGGATGCGCCACTGTCTGTGGTCGTCTCCAAGAGGTTCGGCCGGCTCGGCCGCAACCGCCGGAAACTGCTCTCCGGTGACGGTGTCCACATCCCAGAGGTGCGAGATGTTCAGCTGATGGTACCCGTGGGTGAGCGGCGTACCGGGCATATAGGGGTTCGTCTGCGTGGGATTCGCCACGCGCCCCCCGCCAAGCTCTATCACGAGGGTCTCGGAACGCGGTGTTCCGGCCTCGGTTGTCACCTCCTCAGGTGCGGTACCCATCGCGCCCAGGTGCGAGAGGAAGGGTCCGCAGCCCAGGATCGCCCCGATTGCGAACGCCGCCGCAATCACTCGGTATCTGTACTTCATGTCGCCTCCTTACCGGTTCGCCTGTCGGGCAGGCTCCGGTTCATGGTCTTGATCGAATCACACGATCTCCAGCGAATTCCTGTCCGGCAGCTGCGGGAACGCAGCGGCCGGCGGTAGTTGGTACCAGTACGCCACCGAACAGATATCGTGCATGCCGGGCAGATAGCGCCGTTCGCTTCGCCAGCCGAGCGCCTGGATGTCCACGCGCAGATTCTCGCGGAACCGAATGGGGTCAAGAACGTGCCAGCGGTACATGGCGTGGCGGTGCTGCGAGTTGAACACTCCGTCAGGGCTCAGTACCTGGTGCATGCCCAGAAAGGGCGTTGTATAGGGCTGATACTCGCCGTCGACGACCCAGTCGAAGGCGCCGCCGAAGTAGTCCTCGGTGCCTGTTCCGCAGATCGTGGGGAACTCGTCGTCGCCGTCCAGGTAGAACTTGATCTCGCCTTCGCCCCACCAGTTGCTGTTGTTGATGCTGAAGCCCATGGAAGTGCCGACGTAGTGTCCGCGTCCGGCAACACCGTCCAGGATCGTGTAGACATCGCCGTAGGGCAGCGGGTTCACGCGTCGGAACTGCGCGTGGAAGTACGCGGCGTGATCCGGAACCGGCTCGAGCGCGTAGTTTATCTGGTAGAAACAGAGTCCGGACTGCTGAGGATTCCTGTTCTCCAGGGTCATCCGGAACCCTTCCCTGAACGGCATGGGCCAGAAGCAGTTCAGTCCGCGATTCGGGTTGACGGACACCATCATGGAGTTCACCGGAGCGAACGGTCCCACCTTCGGTTTCGTCAGGTCCTGGAGCGCCCACGGTGACGCGAAGAAGTCGGGCAGCGGACACTCAACCGCCGGCTGCTCGGCTCCGTCCCAGTAGATCCGCAGGATGAAATCGCGGGTGACGATCTTCCCACCGAACCACATGCTCTGTACCGTCCCTGATCCCGCCACGGACGCGAGATCCAGCGTCTCGCCCGGCTTCACCTCAATACACGGGCGACACTTCCATCCCTGCCCCAGCTCACGCGCCGGATGTGTTGGAGCTTCCGGGTGGGCCATCCCCCCCTTCCCCTTCTCGCCGGTGGGGTTTTCGGGGCTGATCGAACGGGTCTCAGCGTCGCTGATCAATGCCAAGCTGCCGGGCCCGAGGGCGGGGACTCCGACGGAGGCCGCCATGTTTTCCATCTGAGCCATGGCACACTATACCACACAGGGCAACCTTGTGTCAACCGCGAATAGGTGGTAGAATTGCCGCGTGGCTCCCGACTTTGACCCCGCCGATGCAATCTACCGTCAGCTCGCTGCCCTGTTGCGCACCCAGATCTACAACGGCCAGATCCGGGGAAAGATCCCGGGCCTGCGGGAGCTCGCCCAGGAGTACTCAATCAACATCAAGACGGCCAACAAGGCGATCGGTCTCCTCGTGGCGGAAGGACTCCTGTTCCGTGTGCGGGGCAAGGGGACCTTTGTCAGGAAAGTCGCGGAAAGCGCAACGGATACGCTCTGCGGCTTGGTCGTGCCCAACGTCACAAACCCCTATTTCGCGCGCACGGCCCAGGCGATCGAGGAACAGGGATTCGGCCGCGGCATCGCCTTCCTCGTCAACGCAACCGGCGCCACGCCTGAGAAACTGTTCCATATCCTGGCGATGTACCGGTCGCGGGGCATTCAGCTGGCGGTGGTGCACGGCGGCTCGCTTCGCGACCCGGGCAGCCTCGAGCGAGCCATGGAGTCCGGGCTGCATCTCATCGGCATCCACACCCACTCGAATGAGATCGACGACGTGTGGCCAGACGTGCGTGCGGGCGCGCAGCTTGCCGCGGATCACCTGCTGGAGAACTTCGGCGGACCGCTGGCCTTCGTGTCCGGCTCGGACGACCCCATCAGGGAGACCGGGCGCTTCGTGGGGTATCGCGACGCCCTGCTGAGTTACGGGCTCGAACCGGAACCGCGGTACCTCATCGAGACCGCCCCCACGTACCGGGGAGGGTTCGAAGCGGTCGAACAGCTCGCGCAACTCGGCGACCTGCCGCGCGCGGTTCTCTTCTACAACCAGGTCATGGCGATGGGAGGGATCAACGCCCTGCGGAGCCGTGGCATCCGCATCCCTGACGACGTTGCGGTTGTGGGGATCGACGACGGCGTGGACGAAGAACACATGCTCGTCCCCACGACCGCGATCAGCTTTCCGTTCGAGATCGCAGCACGCCAGGTTCTGACCCTCATCCGGCGGCGCCTGGAGAGTCCCGGCGCGGAGACGCGGTCTATACGACTGATCCCTAAAATCGTGATCCGCGAGTCGAGCACGCCCGGGTAGCGCTTGCCGCGCCACATTTCTGCGCTCACGCGGTATAGTCGTCGCGGATGCAGGAGAACGCACACACGAGTCACTACATCTGCACGGTTCGCCCGTCGCGGGCGAAGGCTCTCGGGCTCGCCCGCGCGGAGATCGCCGCGCTTCTCCGGGACTGCGATGCCACCTTGCCGTCGGGCGGACCGCTCTCCGAGCGCAGTGGCGTCTTCTGGGTCGGTCTCCCGGATGTCCACGCTCCGACGCTGGAAGAACGAGCTGTGCGCCTCGGCTACACTGAACGGATCGAGGAGCTCGTCGCGACCGCACCTGCTCGCAGGGTCCGCCCGGGCGGACCGCTGAAGTGGAAGGGTTCGTGGTACGAGCCGCTGAGCGTCTGGGAGAGCGACCGGAAGGAGATGCGCGTGAGCTCGCCCGACATGCGCGACTTCGCGCTTCGCGGCGAGGACGGTGTGGTCCGCAGCGCGCACGGGTACCGGGGCGACGGCAGCAGCCTCGGGCCAAAGGCGCTCCCGGTGCCGGATTGTCGGTTGCTCCTGAATCTCGTCTTTGCGCCGGACGCTCGTTCCGTGCTCGATCCCTTCGCCGGGGCCGGGGGCGTCGTTCACGAAGCGTGCCGCATCGGCTATTCGGTGACGAGCATGGATAGAGAGCCGAGCGTCGCGCCCGGGCTCGAGGGGTTCGGTTCCGCTCACCATACAGGCACTGCGGACGCGATGCCGTTCGACCGGGAATCGTTCGACGCGATCGCGACCGAGCTCCCCTACGCCGAGAATCGGCCGCAGATCATCGGCCGGTGGACACAGGAGATGCTCCGCGTCCTTCGCCCCGAGGCGCGGTGCGCGATCATGTGCAGCATCCCCCAGCGCGACCTCATCGCGGGCGCGGCGCACCGCGGCGCGGCCACCGTGGATGTCTCCGAAGAGGTCGACCGCCGCGGAGTCGATGTCGCGGTACTGGTCCTGCGACGGTAGCCGCGGGCGCCGGCGCGTAGAGAGCCTGACAGCCCGACTGAGAGCCCGTCACCCATGACCGAGGCGACCGGATCGGCGCCGCTCGCGGAACATGGAGCCCGACCAGAGAAGCGCCGCGCCCGCGACCAGCACGAAGAGCATCCAGCGTCGGTCCGCTCCCAGCACCTCCAGAAGCGCCCCGGCAACCAGGTAGCCGGCCGGCGCGACGGCGGCGTTTGCCGCCTCCATGACGGCGAAGACCCTGCCGTGAAGCGCGGGGGCGACGCGCACCTGGATCCACG
>SKQU01000268.1 GCA_007118855.1 Spirochaetaceae bacterium | reverse complement strand
GAACGCGATCCGCTTCCAGCACGTGGTGGACACGACCGACTACGAACGGAGCCCGGAGATCTCACCCGAATGGCCGCTCGACGCGGAGCCGAATCTTCTGCGCTTTGAGGAGATCACCCGCAGCGAGATCGACAACACGCACGAAGTCATCCGGCTCGTACAGGGCCGTGAGGCAACGATGCTCGAGCTCGCGCCGTCACACGAGCTCGAGGACGTCTTTCTCATGAGCCCCCGCATCTGCGAGCAGCTCGAGAAGAAGACGCATATCATGCTCGACCATCTGCTCGACGGCAAACGACTCTACGAGACGCACAATCATTGAGGCGGGATCAGGAGACCGGCGCATACGTCCCCACCCGATGCCCCTCGTCGTACATCGCAAGGACATTTTCGAGCGGAGAGTTGTCCTGGATCATATGGGTAGGCGAAAGCATGTAGCCTGAGTCAGGCCCCATGGTCTCGAGCGTCTCGCGGACCTGGAGGCGTACGTCGTCGGGCGTCCCGAATGCCAGGGGGCCGGTGGTGCTGATGCACCCGTGAAAGGCGAGGCGTCCGCCGAACTCCCGCTTGAGCGTAGCCGGGTCCATGCCGGCCGCTTCAGGCTGGAGGGTATCCACGGCGTTCACCCCCATTTCGATGTAGTCCTCGTACGCCCAGCTGCTCGAACCGCAGGTATGGATCATGACGGGCAGGTCATGTGCCTTGGCGAGATCGATGAAGCGTTGGTGCCGCGGCCTGATAAGCGCGTCGAACATCTCCCGGCTGATCATGGGCCCCTTCTGGGTACCCAGATCCTCGCCTATCCACATGAAGTCGATCCTGCCGTTGGCCGCCTCGAGCTCGCGCACCGTGACCTCGTACTGGATATCGAGGAACCGGTCGATCAACCTGAGACCGGCCGGGTCCTCGAGCGCGAGGTCGACGAACATCCGGTCCATCCCGCGCAGGAAGCCGGCGGTGTTCATCACGCAGGCAAGCCCGGGATTCCCCACATAGAGCGCAAACTCGTCGTGTGCGGTGCACCGTTCGGCAACCGCTGAATAGTCGTAGTCGTCAGGCGACGGCATGGGCCACGCCTCCACCGCCTCGAGGTCTGCATCCTGCAGCGGGAAGTCACAGTAGTCCCAGTAGTTGCCCGACTCATGCTCCACGAGACGCGTGTGCCAGCCCCACTGCGGGTCGACGCGCCGGGCCGCCACCGGATCATGCAGCGGCTTGCCCGCATAGGGCGCCCCGATGCCGCGAAAGTCCACGCCGAGCGCCCGTCGGAGCCCCTCACCGTCGTCGGCCTTCAGCCCGTAATGGGCCTTCATCTTCGCATCGATTCCAGGGTTGGCGGCGTAGTCGACCGGCACCCGGTCAGGGGTCTCAAAGGCGAACGCCGCGAGCACGCGCGAACGAGAGTTCATGTGTCCTCCGAAGAACCGAGTATAGTGAATCGAGATGGAAACGAAAACGCCGCGCATCAGGAATGCTTGAGCTGCTGGTTCCCGGCGCCGGCGGTATCCTGTACGATACGATCATGAATAGACTGGGCAACTCTGACATGGAGCTCACACCGATCGGGCTGGGAGCCTGGGCGATCGGCGGGCCGGCGATGCGCGGCTGGGGGAGCCAGGACGACGATGTATCGGTTCGCACGATCCATGCGGCGCTCGACGCGGGCGTCAACTGGATCGACACGGCGCCGGTCTATGGGCTCGGTCACAGCGAGGAGATCGTGGGCAGGGCTCTGAGGTCGGCGGGCGTGCGCCCGTACGTGTTCACCAAGTGCTCAATGACGTGGAACGAGCGGGGAGCGCTCTCGCGCAGCCTGAAGCAGGGGTCGCTGCGCGGTGAGGTGGAGGCGAGCCTGCGCAGACTCGCCGTGGAGGTGATCGATCTCTACCAGATTCACCTGCCAATGCCGGAAGCCGAAATCGAAGAGGGATGGCAGACGATGGCACAGCTCCGGCAGGAGGGCAAGGTCCGCTGGATTGGCGTGAGCAATTTCAGCGTCGAGCAGATCAGGCGATGCAGCGCCATCGCACCGGTAACGAGCACACAGCCCGGGCTCAACATCATCCACCGCGGCGTCATGGACGATGTGCTTCCCTACTGCGCCGAGCACGGCATTGGGGCGATCGTCTACTCGCCCATGGCGGGCGGGCTGCTCAGCGGCCGGATGTCGGCAGACCGCGTGCGGCAGATGGACGACACCGACTGGAGGAAGCGGGCCGACGCGTTCAACGAGCCGCAACTGAGCCGGAACCTGGCCCTCGCCGATCTGCTCGCAGAGATCGGCCGGGAGCACGATGCGACGGCGGGGGAGGTTGCGATCGCATGGACGCTTCGCCAGCACGGTGTCACCGCGGCGATCGTGGGGATGCGCTCACCGGACCAGGTCGCCGGCGTCATCCGCGGCGGCGAGATCACGCTGTCTGACGACGAGGCCGCGCGGATCGAGGCATTCGAGCTGTAAGGACGCAGGTAGAAAGAAGGGCGGACGAACCGGCCGGGCTTGCCCGGCCGGATCGCCTTCCGTCGAAAGGCTTCAGTCTGTTCCCCAGTACTCCGCGAGCGCCTGGAGGAACTCCAGATCAGGCTCGACGGGGATGTCGTCGTAGCCGGGCGCCTGTTCGAGGCGCTGCTGCAGCTGGTCGGCATCAAGGTTGAACACGATGCTGCGCTGCCCGGGATCCCACCCCACGACCTCCAACGGCACCGGGACCTCCGCCCCGGCGAACAGCCCGTCCCACGATACGTCGAGCACCGCGAACGCAACGCGGCTGTCCACGAAGTCGATCTCGAGGTCGCTGACCGCGCCGATCTCCTCGCCGTCCGCGGACACGACGGTGAAGTTCATCACCTCCGCGGCCGGAAGCGGCACATCCGAAGGGAGATCGCCCAACGAGGTGACGGTAGGGATTGGACCAACGTCGGTGACCTCCTCGACCTCTATCTCCATCAGGTTGCTCCAGTAGGTGTCGACGGGAGCGTGCCACTGCGGGTCACCGGTGTCCACAATCATGTCAGGATCGTAGACTGGAGCCTGGTCAAGCGTGCGCACACCAGTAGCGAGCAGCGCACCCTGTGCACCCACCTCGATCCCCAGAAGCGACACCGGAACTCCGGTGCGTTCACCACCGAACCCGAGCGTGGTTCCGAACTCGACGATGACGTAGCCGAGCGAGCCGTCGGGACTGATGAGGGCGTCGACGATCTGCCCGGCCCCGTGGGCGTCGCGCGTGAACAGATCGTATCCGGAGAGCATGGAGAAGGGAACGGTGCGCAGCGGAACTATCTGCATGCCTATCCCGTATCGTATACCGGCATCGCGCTCATCCCAGAAACGCGCAAGTCGTTCGTAGAACTCGTCGCTGTGGATGTCCGGCCATTCGTCAGTGAACCCGGAAGGGCCGGTGAGCCCGAACCGGTCGATGTCGTAGGCGATCTCACCGGTACGTCTGTTGCCGACAAAGGCAGTCAGCGGGATCAGATAGTTCTCTTCCGGCGCGCCGGTACCGGTCGCCGCCTGCAGGTTCACGAGCACGATCTGTGCGTTTCTGACATTGACGACCATGTCGTCGATCTGACCGACGAGCTCTCCCTCAGGATCGCGAACAGGCGTACCGAGCAACTCCGTCGCCCGCTCAATCGCGATGGGAGTGACCTGGGGTGAGGCGGCGTGCCGGTACCAGGTTCGTCGCAGTGCGTCTTCGCGCCCCAGTGCGGTGGCCCGCGGCGGCTCGGGCAGCGCCTGCCAACGAGTGTAGCGCCATCGCTGCCACATACCGTCCTCTCGCGGCGGAGTCGCTTCCATCGTCTGTTCCAGCGACGGCAGGTTCTCGAGGAACATCGGCTCGTCAACAAGCATCAGAAACCCGGGACCGTCCGCCCATTCCTCGAACAGGTAGAACGGCAGCGGATGCAGCTCGTCCGAGTCCACGATCGAATCATCGACGAATCGGAGGACGAGATAACTCGGCGCGCCCTGGCCGAAGTCCACCAGGAGATCCTCAACGACCGCGACATGAATCTCACGCAGAGGCGCCTCTCTGAGAAAGACGTTCTCACCAATCAGGTCGGTCAACCGTCTGTTGGCGGAATGGTCGAGGTCGTAGACGGCCGGTACGATCG
>SKQU01000270.1 GCA_007118855.1 Spirochaetaceae bacterium | reverse complement strand
GCTCAGCAGTATGAGCGAATGGGCAACGTGTGTCTTCATATTCCCTCGACGCCATGCATCTAGCCCCGTGGACGGCGTGGTGTCAAGGACGGTCGGCGGCGTCGCGATCGTCGGCCCGGTGATCGCCCCGATGATCGCATCGATGCAGCGCATGGTCCTTGACCGCGAGGATCGTCAGGGCCGCGCACGGGACGATGAGGAGGAGTGAGATGAGGCGGTAGCCATCAGTGACGTTGAAGAAGACGCTGTAGATATAGGGTCCGACGGCGCTCCCGAGTACCGACCACTTCATCGACGAGCCGGAGATCGCTCCCAGGTGTGCCAGCCCGAAGAGGCGCGGAAAGGAGAGGTTCGCGTTTACGGTCACGAACCCCTGCATCAGCCCGTGGCCGAAGATCAGGAGCAGCATCGACCCGGGCACCCCGACGAGCGCGATCGTGACGAGGAAGAAGATGATCGCCACACCGTGGAGGATGGGGAATACGCGCATCGAGACGTAGTCGCTCGCCCAGCTCGTCGCAAACTTCACCGCGATGCTGACGACCGAGGCCGGCAGAAAGACGGAGACCGCGGCCGTCCGGCTCATCCCGCCGGTATCGAAGACCGACACGACGTGGAAGGTGAACGCGGTGCCGATTGCGGAGGAGAAGGTCAACACCAGGATGAGGACCCAGTAGATGAGCGTCCTGCGCGCCTCCTCGAGCGTGTGGTCCTCGCCCGTCGACGCGCCGACAGGGCGAAGCTCCCGTAGCCGTCGCGGGAGGAAGCGGGTCCGGCGCGGGCTCGCCGGCGTGCGCACCGCGCCGTCCGGCTTCAGCCCGACGGACGCGGGATTGTCGCGGTAGAAGACCGCAGCGAACACCGCAAAGCACAGGACGCTTGCGGCGATAGCCGCCCAGGCCGCGCGCCACGAGTAGCTCTGAATGAGCGCTTCGAACACGCGCGGCGAGTACGAGAAGCCAAGCGTGACGGTCAGGCCGAGCAGCGCGGTCACGATCCCGCGGCGCTTGTCGAACCACTTCAGGATCATGTTCCGCGCGCTCAGCATGAGCATGCCCTGCCCGAAGAAGCGCAGGAGGAAGAAGCCGAAGGTGACGGCGACGAAGGCCGGCCATACCGTGCCACCGGTCAGGCGGGCGATACCCTGCGACGCCCGGTCGACCTGGGTCATTCCCAGGACACTGAGCCCGAGCCCGATTGCGGCAGCCGTTCCCACGACGCGCGAACCGCGACGGTCGAGGACTCGTCCCGCGCGTACCAGGAGCAATCCGCTCGTCGTTGTGCCGATCATGTACGCCGTGCTCAGGGCAACACGGCTGATCCCCAGGACGTCAATGAGGAAGTCGTTGAAGACGGAAACCCCGATCGTCTGCCCCGGTGCGGTCATGAGCGTACCAAGGCCGCCGGCAAAAAGGATCATCCAGCCGTAGAAAAACGGCCAGCCGGCTGGTTCGGGGAGTCGAGAACGATTGCCTGTCATCAGACCCGGTCTATCCTCTCGGGCCCGGTCTGCAGACACGCCTCGTGAGGAGGTAGACGAGGGTGGGACTTACGAGCAATCCGCCTATGGGCGTCAGTCCGATTTTCGTAGTGATGAGCGGCATCAGGTGAGTGTACTCCCACAGGTTCTGATCGTATGCCCGGATTTCCAGATACGTGAGGAACGCGACGCAGATAGCCGTCGCGATGACGAACCCCACCCACGGCCTGACCGTGAGCGTGCGAATTCCGAACACGGTCCCCCCTTCGGAGAACCAGAACCTGTTGCGCAGGATGATCATCGTGAGCAGGTAGGCGCCTACCACGAGAAGCGCGTCCAGAAACGCCGCGCGCCAGAAGGTCTCGACGAAGAAGAGCTTCATCTCCACGGTGTTCTCGCCGAAGTACGGCACGCCGCGGTTGATGCCGGTGTACATGGGGATCTGCGAGACCTCCCAGAAGAAGTTGAAGAAGAACCCGAAGACCACGATGAGGACCTCCGGCTGCAACAGCAATCTCAGTACCGGATTCCGCACGGCCGGGTCGACGATCGTGCGCGGCGGAGCGTAGAGCCCCGCCTTCTTCAGCGCGGGGTTCACGAGGCTCCCGAGCGCTATCCCGGCGAGAATCACGGCGATCCCGAGGAAGAGCCGCGGAAGGTGCGCGAGTCCGGTGAACACGAGAAACGATCCGTAGAGGGCGAAAAGCGTACGGATTGCGGCTCTCAACACGATCAGTGGCTTCATTGCTGTCTCCTTTTCAGGCACGCAGCATACCACATGCCGGGCCGTCAATCCAGCGAACATGCGCGCGGGACGAGCTGTGCATTTTCCCCAACGAGAGCTGGCGCCGGTTCGTCATGACCCACGGCCGGCGCTTCGTTCCGGCGAGCGCCACAGTCAACAATACCTTCCTCAGTAGGCACTTGCATGAGAGGGAGCACCAGGGTTCGTGGCACCATGGACCCGTTCTACTCGATCGGAGTTGGCTCGGTCTGGTTGATCGCGCTCCAACCCACGACGTCGCCACCGTGCATGCGGTACGGGACCGGCAAGAGATCGATGTCTCGCTCACGGAGCGGCAGGTCAACGCGTTCCCCGCCGTTCGCGGCTGAGAGCTTCAGCGCCACGGCGATCTCGAGGCCCTGTCGGTAGTCGTGCCCGCTGCAGGGAGCCTCGCCGCCCGAACGCGCGCACGCAACCAGGTCGTCGGCCAACCCGATGAACATGTCCTTCGTCTGCCGCGCGCCGATGCGGTCCATGAAGTCCGGGAACACCGGCGAGGCCCAGAGACCGGTGCCGCTGATCAGCACGGGCCGAGGTCTGGTAAGCCAGAGTCTACCGTTTGCCCCTTCGACTGAAAGCGGAATTGCTGGAACGTGCGGCTCATCCGGGGAAGGCAGACGGCACTCGATTCCATTGGACATCCCGAGGATCCCGTAGGCACCGCAGTCCTCCGGCATATGGGCCGCCTCCGGCGGTGTTGTTGCGCCCTGAACCCAGGCTACCTCGGCCCGGGTGATCATCCGCAGGAAAGTGAACAGGACGCACCCGAGCCCCGAGACCTGCTCACGGATCCCGGCGGGTATGACCGCTGCAGTGAAGGGGGCGATGGTATCAGCGGCCCAGGTCGCGATCTCACTCATGAACGGCACTTCGTAGAGTGCGGTGCCGCAGGCGAAACTCACACCGGCGCGGCTTGCATGGTCGACCATGCGATCGGCCTCAGCCAGGTTCGCAGCGATTGGCTTCTCACAGGAGACAACCTTGACGCCGGCGTCGATGCTCGCGTGAACGATCGGGGCATTGGCCTTCACCGGCACGCTCGCAGCGACGATGTCCGGCACCTCATCGGCCAGCAGATCCTCCACCCGGTCGTAGACCCGGCTGATCCCGTAGCGGACGGCGAACTCCTGTCTACGCTCCCGCGCGGTGTCCACGAGTGCGACGATTTCGCACTCGGGGTGCAGATGGTAGGCGCGCAGGTAGTAGCGTCCCCAGATTCCCACACCACCCACGATCGCAACACGCATCCGTTTCATGCCGTCCACCTCCGCGCCTTCGCGTGTCTTACTGCGTATGGCCCCTGATCACCCGGCCGCGCGCCATCACGAACCGTACGTCGCGAAGGTGCCGGATGTCGTGCCGGGGGTCGCCGGTCACCGCGATGAGATCAGCCGACCTTCCCGGTTCCAGGCTGCCTGCGATCCGTTCTATTCCGAGTGCCCGCGCAGCGCCGCGCGTGGCCGCGTGGAAGGCCTGCCCATGCGACAGGCCGCCAAGGCCCACCATGGTCTCAAGGGTAAGCCGCAACCCACCGAACCCGGTCTGATCGATCCCGGCATCGGTGCCGGCCACGAGGTCTATGCCGCACTCAGCCATCGCACGAAGAGGCGCGAAAGCGTCCCACGCACGGTGTTCGGGACCGAGCTCTTCGAGCGGCCACCGCTCGAACCCCGCGATCGTCCTGCAGACGCGGATCCCGCGGGCACGCATAGAAGCGGCACAGTCGGCGTCGTACTCCACGCCGTCTGTGTGGTCGAGCCACGAGCAGTGTTCGATTTCGTCGTGCCCTGCGTCCACGAGCCGGCGGATACCGTGCGTGCCGTGGGCGTGAGCGATGATCACGAGGCCGAGAAGATGCGCT
>SKQU01000173.1 GCA_007118855.1 Spirochaetaceae bacterium | reverse complement strand
CAACAAGCTCGGGTTCGGCACCGCCGCGTACGACCACTACGCGATGGTCGACCCGGCGTCGCTGACGGTGCCCTGCTGCCGCAGGCGACCGGTGCGCCTGGGCGCGCAGAACCTGGACGAGATGCACGCGGCGAGACTCCGCCGACGGCTGTGCCACGGATCGGTCTCGCTCTACAATGAGACGAACACGCTCATGGGAGTCACAGCTCCGGAGACGAGCTTCGGACTCGGATTCAGGAACGACGAGACGGGCGAGCTCACGCACTGCCTCTGGGTGTCGACCGACAGTCCGGGAGAGGGTCCCTACCGTGTCATGTGGACGAGCTTTGCGACCATTGGTCAGTACCTCGAGCTCCTCGGCCTGCTGCGCAACTTCGGCGATCAGGTCTACACCGTCTGGCTGCCGGAGCCTTCCGGAATCCAGCTGCAGGACTTCCTGGATCGGCCCTTCCGCCGCCGCGAACAGAGCAGGCGCGGCGAACACGAGACGTCGGTGACCGCGAGCGCAGTCTTCCAGTACCGGATCACGGACGTCCCGGCCGCGATGGCCGCCTCGGTCCGATCGCTGCGCAGACGCGGGACAGAGTTGCCGTCGTTCACGATGCGGGTCACCGACCCGGTTACGCGATACCTCCCGAAGGGAACCGAGTGGAGCGGCTGCGCCGGGGTCTACCGCGTGGGCCCGGAGGGCGCAGAGACACTCTCCCGGGAGCCCGGGGGCTCGACTACCGCCGACCGAACCGAGGTCGACCTGGAGACAGGGATAGGCGACCTGACCCGGGCATGGCTGGGAGTGCTCCCGACGAGCACGCTGCGTGACACCTCTGACGTTACAGTCGGCGACGGGCTTGCCGCGGCGCTCGACGAGGCATTCGCCGGACCGTCGCCGCACACCGACTGGTTCTATTAGACGAGGCGCAGATGAGCCTCCTTGAGGCGGTTGCCGCCCCGCGGGCGGTTGCCGCCCAGCCGGCCGCGATCAAAGCGCGCGGCTCATGACCCGGTTGAGCCGTTTGACGAACTCGGCCGGCTCCTTGACGTCGGCACCCTCGACGAGCAGCGCCTGGTCGAGGAGGAGGAAGGCGACGTCCTCGGCGAAGCTCTCGTCGCCGTCGCCCATCGCGCTCAGGCGTGCGCTTAAGCGCGTGATGATCTCGTGGTTCGGGTTGATCTCGAGGATGGGCTTGACCTCCGGGATGTCCTTCTGGCCCATCGCCTTCAGGATGTGCTGCATCTGCATGGACGGGTCCGCGTCGTCGATGACGATGCAGCTCGGTGAGTCGTCCAGACGGACTGAGAAGCGCACGTCCTTCACCCGCTCGCCGAGCACCTTCTTGATCCGGTCGACGACCGGCTCGAGCTCCTTCTCCTTCGACTTGTCCGCATCGTCCTTCAGGTCCTCCCCCGCGTCGGCCCGGTTGACCGCCTTCAGCTCGAGGTCCTGGTACTTCCCGATCGAAGGAACGACGATCTCGTCGAAGTCGTCGTCCATGATCAGCACCTCTATCTCCTTCTTCCGGTACGCCTCGAGGAGCGGCGAGTTGCGCAGCGTCTGCTCATCGCCGCCGGTGATGTAGTAGATCGCCTTCTGATCGGCGAGCATCCGCTGCTTGTAGCCATCAAGGCTCGTCCATCCCTCCTCGCGCGTGCTCTTGAACCGCACGAGCTCGATCAATGTGTCGCGGTTCGCGAAGTCCTGGTAGAGCCCCTCCTTCAGCGGCCGGTTGTATTGCTCAATGAACTTCAGGTAGAGGTCCTTGTCCTCGAGCGCGATCCGCTGCAGTTCCCCCAGGAACTTCTTCACGCTCGCGGTGCGGATGCTGTTCATGATCCGGTTCTGCTGCAGGATCTCCCGACTGACGTTCAGCGGCAGGTCCTCGCTGTCGATGATCCCGCGCAGGAAGCGCAGGTAGGTGGGCATGAGCTCCTTCTCGTCGTCGGTGATGAAGACGCGCTGGACGTAGAGCTTGACGCCGGGCCGGTAGTCGACCTGGTACATGTCGAACGGCGCGGTCTTCGGGACGTAGAAGAGCGTGGTGTACTCCATCGTCCCCTCCGCCTTCGTGTGCAGCCAGAAGAGCGGATCCTCGGTGTCGTGGGAGATCGTCTTGTAGAAGTTCTTGTAGTCGTCGTCGCTGAGATCGCTCTTCGACTGCTTCCACAGGGCGCTCGCCTCATTGATCTGCTCGAGCTTCTCCTCCTTGCCCTTCTCCTTACCCTTGTCGTCGTACTCGGTCTTCGTGTAGCGCAGGTAGATGGGGAAGGCGATGTGGTCGGAGTACTTCTTCACGATCTCCTGGATCTGCCAGCGGTTCGCGAACTCCTTGCCGTCCTCGTTCAGATGGAGCACCACCTGCGTCCCGTTCGTGTCGAGCTCGGCTTTGCTGATTTCGAACTCGCCCTTGCCGTCGCTCGTCCACTTCCACGCCTGGTCCTCGCCAGCCTTCCGGCTTATGACCTCGACCTTGTCCGATACCATGAAGGCGCTGTAGAAACCGACGCCGAACTGCCCAATCAGGTTCGAGTCCTTCTTCGCATCCCCGGTGATCTGCGAAAGGAACCCCCGCGTACCGCTCTTCGCGATCGTCCCGAGGTTCTCGACCAGATCCTCCTCGTTCATCCCGATCCCGGTATCCGTCACGGTCAGCGTCTTGTGGTCCTTCTCGTCGAACTCGATGTCGACACGGGGGTCGAAGGGCAACTCCCTGAAGGCGTCGTCGGTCATCGTCAGGTACTTCAGCTTGTCCAGCGCGTCGGACGCGTTTGAGACGAGCTCGCGCAGGAAGATCTCCTTGTGCGAGTAGAGGCTGTGCACGATGAGATCGAGTAGTTGTGAGACTTCGGTCTGAAACTGGTGTTTCGACATGTGGCTCCCTCACTTTGGTTAATTCGAGGGAAAGGTACCAAAGCCCCCGCGACCGGGCAAATGGCATGTCACTTCTGCAGGGTCAGTGACAGTATCCCACGGTTGCTCACGAAACCGCGATTGAGTACCCTTCCCCCTACGGAGGAACTCTTGCATCTTGTCATCGGCGCGGTTGCCTCCGCGCTCCTCGCACGACGGCAGTCAGCCCGAGGCACGGCAGGGTCCGCGGGCGCGCTCAACTTCTGGGGCGTCCTGGAGGTCGCGCACGAGCTGCCCGGCAGGCTTCGGCTTCGGTGCCCCTCGCTCCTCGGTTCAGCCGACGACGCGGCGCGGCTCACGAATGAGCTGCCGCGACTGCCCGGCGTCCGCGAGGTCTCGGCCGACCCGCGAACCGGCAGCATCCTCATCGCCTACGAGGCCGGGCGGATCGACGTGCACACGGTGCAGGCGGGAGTGCTGAAGCTGCTCGGACTCGAGTCCCGAATCGAGCGGCCGGCGCCGTCGCTCCTGACCAGACAGACCGACGAGCTGATCGACGCGCTCAACCGCGCCCTCCTCGACGTCACCAGAGGTGCCGCGGACCTCGACTTTCTCGTCCCGACGCTCCTGATGACCGCGGCCACGCTCCACCTCGCGCGGAAGACGAGCGCGAGCCTCCCGGCGGGAATCACGCTGTTCTGGTGGGCCTTCGCCTACATGGCGGGCCGACGGGGATCACAGTAGGCGGCGCGATGAAGAAGGTGCTCGAGGCGGTGCTGACCCGGGTGACGGTGGCGCACTCGCTGCCCGGCCGCGTGCGGGTCCGCGTCCCCGCGATCGCGCATGTTCCGGAGTCGGCGCCCGTGGAGGAGTACACGCAGGCGATCATCGCCGCAGTCCGGGGGATACGCTCTGTGCGGGTGAGCCGGGAGACTGCGACGCTTCTGATCGAGTACGAGGCGTCGGTGCCTGAGTCGCAGATCGTGAACCTGGTCCAGTCGGTCACGGAGTTGCTCGTGGCAAACGCCGAGCGCTTCGTATCGCTCGATGCGGAGGCTCAGCAGCGGCTCGGAGAGCGGGTGCGCCGCTACCTTTCGTCGACTGAGCTCGACCCGGCCTGTGAGGTCACACTGCCCCATGACATTTGGCGCGAGAGGTAGAGAGAACATCCTCGAGTGCTCGGTGGCGCATTCGCTGCCGGGGCGGCTGCGGCTTCGCAACCACGCGCTGAAGTACCTCTGCGAGGCGCGGTCGCAGATCGAGCAGCGCATCCGGAACCACCACGGCGTCGAGCGCGTTGAGATCACCCCCGTGTCGGGATCCATCCTCATCTTCTTTGATACCGACGCGACAACCGTGGAGGAGCTTCGCGAGACGGCCGAGTACGCGATCGGCGACCACTCGCTCGACGCGCTGAAGGAAGAACGCACGGTTCGCTTCGAGCTCCCGGTGAGCGAGCGGCGCATCCACAACGAACCGCTCGGTGAGCTCGCCGGCAGAGTGGCCGCGGCGGGAGGAACGCTGCTCCTGAGCCTCCTCGGCAGGGGCATCGCCGGCGGGTCGGCCGCCGGTGTCGCCGGTCGCGGGATCGGGCGGTTTCTCCGGCTGCCGCTCCTCGCGAGCGTCGGCCTTGCCTGGCCAATCTTCACCAGTGGCGTACGATCGCTGGTGGAAGACCGACGCCCCAACGCCGATACGCTGAGCGCCACGGCGATCGTCGCGAGCCTGCTCGCCGGACAGACGATCTCCGCGCTCACGATCATCCTCCTCGCCGACGTCGCCGAGCTCCTGACCGCCTACAGCATGGACCGCACGCGCAAGGCGATCCGCGAGATGCTCTCCGTGGGCGAGGAGGAGGTCTGGAAGCTCGTCGACGGTGAGGCGGTGCGCGTACCGCTCGAGCAGGTGGAGCCGGGCGACCGCGTGCTCGCCGGCGCGGGCGAGCGAATCAGCGTGGACGGGCGTATCGTGGAAGGCTCGGCGGCCGTCGACCAGGCGTCGATCACCGGCGAGTTCCTCCCGGCGAACCGCGCGGCCGGCGACGAGGTCTTCGCCGGCACCGTCGTCAGGAGCGGGTCGCTCACCATCGAGGCGAGCAGAGTGGGTGACGAGACGGCGGTGGGACGCATCATCCATCTCGTGGAGGACGCGACCCACCGCAAGGCGAACATCCAGTTCTTCGCCGACCGCTTCAGCGCGCAGTTCATCCCGGTCAACTTCCTGCTCGCGGGCCTCGTCTTCCTCATCACGAAGAGCCCGGTGCGCGCGCTCAACATGCTCATCATCGACTACTCCTGCGGCGTGCGGCTGTCCACCGCAACAGCGCTCGCAAGCGCCATCTCCAATGCCGCGCGTCAGGGCGTGCTCATCAAGGGCGGCAACTACCTCGAGCTTCTCGCCGAGGCCGACACCCTCGTGCTCGACAAGACCGGCACGATCACCACCGGACGTCCGGTGGTCACGCTCGTGCGCTCGGTTGATCCGTCGGTCACCGACGCCGAGCTCCTCGAGTACGCGGCGGCAGCGGAGAAGACTGTCACCCATCCCATGGCCTCCGCGATCGTCGCGCACGGCAGGCGCATGCGGGTGCGCAGCCTGCGCACGAGCGGAGTCGAGGTCCAGGCCGGGCGCGGCGTGGAGGCGAAGGTCGGGCGCCGCCGCATCCTCGTGGGAAGCCGCGCCTGGCTCGCCGGGCACGGGGTGGACGCCGAGCCCGCGCACGAGATCGCCGCCGGCTGCGCCACGCGCGGCGAGAGCGTCGTCTACGTCGCCCGCGACGGGGAGCTCGCGGGGCTGATCGGCGTTCAGGACGATCTGAAGGAGAACATGAAGAAGGCCGTGAACCGGCTCCGGAACATCGGCTACGACGACATCATCCTGCTCACAGGCGACGTGGAACAGCAGGCGGAGGTCGTCTCCTCGCGCATGGCGCTCGACCGGTTCAAGGCGGAGGTGATGCCGGAGAACAAGGCCGACGCGATACTGCGGCTCCAGTCCAAGGGGACGCGCGTCGTCATGGTCGGCGACGGCATCAACGACGCGCCTGCGCTCGCCTTTGCCGACGTGGGGATCGCGATGGGCGCGAACCGCACGGATATCGCGATCGAGGCGGCGGACATCACGATCGCGCACGACAATCCGCTGCTCATCCCGGGAACGGTGAACCTCGCGCGCCAGACGATGCAGATCGTCAAGCAGAACTTCGCCGCGGCGATCGGCGTCAACTCGGCCGGACTGGTGCTTTCCTCGCTCGGCTACCTTCCGGTATTCTGGGCAGCGGTGCTGCACAACGCGACGACGGTCATGGTCGTGGCCAATTCGACGCGGCTCCTGCTGCACGACCTTTCGAAGGGGGGCAAACGGTAGTGGCGTACCACAGCCTGACGATCGTCCACAGCCTTCCCGGCAGACTGCGCCTGAAGGTGGAGCCGGCGCTCTCGAGCTTTGAGCCGGTCGAGCGCGACGTACGAACCCACCCCGGAATCGAGGTGCTCACCTACAACCGCACCGCGCAGTCGATCCTCGCCCGCTTCGACGAGGGCGAGATCGCCCCGAGCGAGCTCGTGATGCGGATCGCCGTGGCGATCAGCGTCGCCCGGGGGATGCGTCCGGTGGCGATCGGCACGAGCCCGCGGCGCGAGTCGGTGGACCGTTACGGGCTCGTCTCCGGGGCGGCCGTCCTCGCGGCGATCGTGGCACGCCTGGTCGCCTCGGCCGCCCCCGTGACGAAGGTCCTCACCACGGCAGCCGGTGCCGGAACGGCCGCGGCGATCCTGAGCCACGCGTGGCGTGAGTTCCGCCGGCACGGCGACTTTCACCCTGAGACCCTCTCGGTGATCTACCTCGCGAGCGCCTTTGCGCGGGGTACGGTGCTCCCGGCGACGGTGGTGGCGTGGCTTGCGACCTTCGCGCGCCACCTCACGGGCACGGCGCCGGAGCGCTATGTGCTCGAGGTGTCGCCGGCGGACGAGACGGGACAGTACTCGGTGCAGGTGCGCCGCTACCGCGAGAGTGAGGGGGCGGAGTCGCTGCTGCAGTTTGCCGCGTCAATGGTCGCCGACACCGTCGGCGGCAGTCCGCAGGCGCCGGACAGTTTCCTGAGCCAGATGAAGAAGGTCTCGCGCGATCACGATGCATCGCTCGAAGGACTCGAAGGGCTTGAGCGCACGATTCGGTTATCAATAGAGTAGGAGTTGGTATGGCAATCAGCAACAGTCACGTCACCGGGTTTCTCGTCGGTCTCGGCGTCGCCGCGGCGGGGTACTACGCGTATTCGAAGAACAAGTCGAAGATCGACGCCTTCCTTCGGCAGCAGGGCATCCGGGTTCCGGAGAGTCCCACCGTAGACGCCTCGCAGCTCTCCTTCGAGCAGCTCGTCGCGGAGAAGGAGCGCCTGGAGGACCTCATCGCGGAGCGCGAACACTCCGCTTCGCAGGCCGAGCAGGCACCGTCGGAGAAGGCGCACGCGAAGTAAACACGAAGCCGTTCCGGTGAGCAGCACGACCGAGAACTACCTGAAGAAGATCTTCGCAGCCTCCGAGTCGTCGGAGAAGGAGCTCGTCGGGCTCGGCGATCTCGCGCACGCGCTCGGCGTGACGCCGGGCACCGTGACCACGATGATGAAGAGCCTCAGCGAGGCGGGTCTCGTCGACTACCGCCCTCGCGCGGGGGTCACTCTCACGGCGCGCGGCCGGCGTGAGGCGCTCGGCGTGGTCCGCCGGCACCGGCTGATCGAGCTCTTTCTCGTCGAAGTGCTCGAGCTCGACTGGGCCGACGTCCACGAGGAGGCGGAGGTCCTCGAGCACGCGATCAGCGACCGGCTGCTCAACCGGATCGACGAGATCCTCGGGTATCCCACGAGCGACCCGCACGGCGATCCCATCCCGGATTCCCGCGGCCGGCTCCCGGGCCCGGTCGGCACGACCCTCGCCGACGTGGCGGCCCCGGCGACGGTGCGAATCGTGCGCGTCGAGCACCACGAGGAGAGCAGCTTCCTCGTCTTCCTCAAGGAAACCGGTCTCGTCCCCGGGGCGCAGGTCGAGCTCCTCGAGCGCAACCGCGCCGCGGGAACCGTCCTGGTTGCCGTGGACGAGGCCCCAAGCGCCGTCAGTCTCCCGGTCGCCCGGAAGCTGCGCGTGGAGGTCCTCAGGCGGCCAGATCGTAGATGAGTATGCGCGACCTGCGGCTGTGATCGTAGCGGTCCCGCCTGATGGGCACCAGGTCGTCCACGCTCGCCGGCCGGAACCCGAGCTGCTCGAACCAGTCACTCGCCTGCGTGGTGAGCACGAATACCTGCCGCAGCCCCGTGCGCTGGGCCGCCTCCAGGAGAAACTGCACCATCCGCTGCCCTATGCCGAAGTGTTCGTAGTCGTCGTCGACCGCGAGCCCGGCGATCTCCGCCTGCGACTCGTCGTAGATGTGCAGAGCGGCGCAGCCGTGGACCATCCCGTCGGTCTCAAACACCACGTAATCCTCTATCTGCTCGTGCAGGTCGGACTCCGAGCGGCTGACGAGCAGCCCGCGCCGCACGAGCGGCTGCATCAGCCGGTAGACGTCCGGAACGTCGGCGCGGGTCATCGCGCGGATCGATTCGTACTGGTTGGCGTGGATCATCGTGCCGACGCCGAGGTTGGAGAAGATCTCCTGAAGGACGACGCCCTGCGACCTGCCGTCGACGATGTGCACCCGTTGCACCCCCTGCTTCGCCGCGCGCAGCCCCAGCGCCACGAGCTCGCAGCCCAGATCGTCGGTCAGACCATCGTTCAGCACCGTGAATCGTGTCGCCTGTTCCACGGTGAGCCGTGAGATCCGCCCCTCCGGCGTGGAATCCATGTCCGGGTCCGTCGCGTAGCGCACGGCGGTGAGCGGGTCGATCTCGGCCAGGAAGAAGAGTTTGCTTGCCTGGAGTGCCGACGCGAGTTCCGTGGCCAACTGACGCGAAGAGACGTTGTACGGCTTGCCGGAGGCGCTCCACCCTATGCACGGCAGGATGGGTATCGCGCCCTGGTCGAGCACGCCGCTCAGGAGGTCCACGCGAATCTTGTCCACCGCCCCGGCGTCCTGGAAGTCGATCCCGTCGACGACGCCAAGGCTGCGCGCCCGCACCCAGTTCCCGATCACCGCGTTCACTCCCTGGCCGGAGAGCGAGGTCATCACGCGGTTCGCCGAGTCGAAGGCGGCCATCTTGATGAAGGGGATCGCTTCGGGCGAGGAGATCCTCACCCCCCGGTGCTTCTCGCAGGCGACGTTGTAGCGCTCGAGTATCTCGTCGATCCGCTGCCTCGCTCCGGCAACGATCACGATCCGGATACCGGTGCGGTGAAGCAGCACGAGGTCGCGCATCAGCGAGGTGACCGTGGCGCGCAGCAGGATGGCGTCGTCGAGCTGCAGGACAAAGGTCTTGCCCTGGAAGGCCTGCGTGTAGCGGAATACCTCTCGGATAAGCTCTACGTGCTCGCTCGTGTCAATCATCTACTGGTACTGAATATAGACCGGAACCGGGTCGAGCTGCAGCACGTCCGCGGGCCTCATGAGCGGATCGTCGTACCCGCCGTCGCGCCAGCTCTTGGGATAGAAGAGCTTGAATCCCTTGAGCGGGATGTTCTGCGCAAGGACGTTGAATCGCCAGCTGTCGCGCTTCTGCGGTGGGGTGCCGAATCCGTCGGCATGATGGATGAGCTGCACCATGGGGAAGTCGGCGCGCACCCGTTCGCGGTTCACGATCATCCGCCAGTTGAACTGGTGGACGACGAGCATCCGCGGCCCCGGCAACCCGTGCTCAATGAGGTACTCCTGCATCAGCTGCTGCGCGAGGTTGACCTCTTCCGCGGTCACCCCGCCGATCTCCCGGCCCGGGATCTCCGTCGCCCATTCGGGATCGAAGGCGAGATGGACATGCTCGTAGCGCAGGTAGGGGAGCATCATCCTGATCGCCCCCTCCACGTTCCCGGCGCCTATCTGATGGTCGAGGAAGACGAGGATGTCGTTCTCCGCTGCGAACTCGATGTACTCGAGCAGCTGCGCTTCCCGGATAATACCGACGCTTGCATCAGGGTGCACCGTCGCGTAGATGATATGAAAGGCGGGCGCCACCCCTATTCCCCCGGTAAGCGCGTCGTACTCGGCGGCCCTGGCGAAGAGCTGTTCGGCCATCACCTCAATGGGGTTCTCACCCAGTATCCCCATCCGCCGGCTGTTCGGGTGGCCGTAGTAGGCGATCACCTGCCTGTCCGCAAGCACCCCTCCGGAGGCACGAGCCTCCGCGGGCCACCGCTCCTCCACGCGCAGTTCCTCCGCGGTGGGCGCAGGCGGAAGGGGAGCCGGCGGCGGCGTTGGCGTCGGGATCGCGGCGGGCGCGGGGTACGTCACAGCGCCGGCCGTCCCGGGAGGCGGGGCGTCACCGGGCACCGCGGCGAGCCGGGCTGCGTCCGCGTCGTAGGCTGCGGCTTCCTCGTCGGCACTGCGGGCACCAACCGACCGGTCATCCCCCGGGTCGAGCCGGACGGTCCCGGCGCCGTTCCGATGGTCGGCCGGATCGGCGGCGGAAAGGGCGGCGGAGGCGACAAGGTACGCTCCAAGAACCAGGAACCAGCGTGGGTAAGGCATGCGATGCGTCATAATACACCTTCGACCAAATGGCCATCACACTACAGCGCGGAGCCCTGTCTGCTCTCGAGCTCCCGCTCGATCTCCTTGCGCACGTCGGTAACTGCTGTCGCCGGATCAGAGCCGCGGTATTCGTCGGCCTGGATGATCTTCCATACCTCTGACCCGTCCGGCTCCTGCGTGCAGACCACGATCACGAGGAAGGAGACTCCGGGTCGCAGCAGCGCCTGATCCGAGGCGTACTGCTCGCTGCTCCAGGGAGACGTCAACCCGGAAAGCACCGTCGATTCCAGCACTGTCGCGGTGAACTGCATTCGCTGGCTGCGGGTTCCCCGTGCATGCACCTCGACCGCGGTGCAGCGAATCGCGGCAACGCCCCAGCATTTATGCGCCAGGACGACCTTGATCGTGTGGTCGGACGGACTCATCGCGACCTCCTCGTCTGCCGACTCCCGTGGAGCCATCGCGTTCGCGGGCAGCGAGGCCAGCATGAGCGCCGCCGATACGACGAGAACCCGCACCACGGCCGGGGCGCGCGACGACCTCTGATCACCTCCCATTATCGCCCTCCTGCCCGTTGCAGATCGCGGATGCCGCCTGCCAGAACCGCTGAGTACACGCCTCCCCGCACGCATACTACTCCGGAAGCCGCGCGCTTCGAAAGCCCTATGGAGTGACGCGGCATGCCCAGCCTTCTCCGCCGAAGACGATCCCGACCTGGTTTCTCAGGGTTGCGGGGCAGCGCTCCTCATCCTATCATTGGCACGTGGAGCACGCCGCGGTAGCCCTCTACATAGCCGTCGCGCTCGGCGGCAGCTGGCTGGTCGTCTTCTCCTTTCTCCTGTACCGACGCGACCGCAACCCGGCGTACCACTACTTCGGCCTGGTCCTGGGTTCGGCGATGGTCATGCTCCTGCTCGATCTCCTGGCCGCGTACCTGGTCGCGACCGGTGTAGAGTCGCCGCGCTGGCTTCGCGTGGTCGCCGAGAGCGTCCACGCCGTTGCGGAGCTGGTCCATTTCTACGCGATGGCACGCCTGGCATACGCGATCGTACGCCTTGCCGTCCCACGCACCGTCGCCGCGCTGCAGATCGCACTGGTCATCGTCTACGCGGCCGTCATCGGGTACCTGGGCGTCTCACGATCCTCGTTCAGCGCAGACCATGTGGCGCTCGGAATCGCACACCTGGCGGCCGTAGCCATCATGATTCGCCACCGACGCCGAATCGCGTCGGACCTGTGGCGCGTGATCGTCAGATTCGCCGCAGTCATCGCCGTCTGCGCTCCGCTGATCGGAATCTCGATCTACAGCGGAATCGCGGCGCGGCTTCCCCTGGGCGATATGGCCTTCCAGTCGCTCTACGGGATCATCGCGATCGCCATGCTGAACTGGTACGCGATCCACTACTATTTCCCGCGCAGATGCCCCGACGGTCACGGTTGCGCCGAAGAGCTCGGGGAGTCCCTCTCCCGGCGCGAAGAGGAGGTCGCCGACCTCGCGGGTAAGGGGTACACGAACAAGGAAATCGCGGCGCTGCTCCACATTTCGCCGCGCACCGTGACCAACCACCTCTATCACGTCTACCAGAAACTCGGCGTGCGAAACCGCGTCGAGCTCCGCAACGCGGCCGAACGCCTCTCCTGAGCGCAAAATGAGACATTCGTCTCATGCGCGTACGCGCTCGCGGGTCTACGATAGAGACGGAGGTGTCGCATGCGCCGTGATTCCGCCTGTCGGAGAGTCCTTCGATTAGCCGCGTCCGTCGCGCCGCTCTGGTTGATCGCGGCGGCCGTTCTTCCGGCCCAGCAGCTCGACCTCATGCTCACGCCTCAGTTTCTGATGCCCGTAGGGCTCACGATAGAGGACGGCCCGGAGCTCTTCCGTCCGGGATTCGGCGTGCGGGCCGGTGGGCTCTACACGCTTGCGAGTCCGCGATGGCTTCGGGTCGGGGGCGACGTCGGGGTCGACTTCATCGACACCGAAAACACCGAATCGGCGCTGTCGATGATCGCGCTCCACGGCGCTGCGGGCGTCGCGATCCCGTTCGGCGAGCGGCTCGAGTTGCTGCCGCTCCTCTACGCCGGCTACGCGCAGAGCCTGTGGGCCGGAATGACCGAAGGTCAGGCGTCGGTGGGGGCCGACGTGCAACTGGGCTTCCGGATCACACCGCAGTTTTCGCTCTCCGCCGGTGGCGGGCTCATCGCACGCCTCGGGCTCTTTGAGGGTGCGCGCGCGTACATCGGAGCGAGCTACGGCGTGGGCCGGGGGCTTCGCGAGCCGTTCTCTCCTGCCGAGATCCGCGTTGAACCGATCTTCCCCATCCTCTACCAGTTCTACGATCACGGGCCGTTCGGCTCGCTCGTGCTCGAGAATACGGGTCCGGACACGCTCTCCGACGTGCGGCTCTCGGTCTTCGTGAGCACCTACATGGACTCGCCCAGGACTTTCGCGCGGTTCGATCGGGTACGCCGCGGCGAGCAGGTGGAGGCGGAGCTTCTTGCGCTGTTCAACAACCGGATCCTCGGGATCACCGAGGGCGAGCGGGTGACCGCGGAGATCACCGTGGAGTATACCGCGCTCGGACGATCGTCCACGCAGACGATCCGCGAGACGCTCCAGATCCATAACCGCAACGCGCTCACCTGGGACGACGACCGGAAGGCCGCAGCATTCGTCACCGCGCGCGACCCGAACGTGCTGCGCTACGCGCGAAACACCGCAGGCGTCGTGGATGACTCGCCGCTTCGTGCGATCAACACGAACTTCACGATCGCGATGGCGCTCTTCGAGTCGTTTCACACCTTTGGCATCACCTACGTGGTCGACCCGCAGAGTGCCTACGAGGAGCTCTCGCAGGACGCCTTCGCGCTCGACTTCGTCCAGTTCCCGGCGCAGACGCTCGAGTACCGCGCAGGCGACTGCGACGACCTTGCGATACTCTACAACGCGCTCCTGGAGTCGGTGGGAGTAGAAACGGCGTTCATCACGACGCCGGGGCACATCTACAGCGCCTTCAGCCTGGATATGTGGCCCGACGACGCGGAGCGGACCTTCGGGTCGCTCGACAGCCTCATCGTGGAGGACGACACGGTCTGGCTTCCGCTCGAGATCACGGCGCTGCGCCAGGGGTTCATCGGCGCGTGGGAGACCGGCGCCCGCCAGTGGCGCGAGTACTCGGCTACCGGTGAAGCGGCGATCCACCTCACCCGCCGGGCCTGGCAGGTCTACCCGGCGGTCGGCAGCCCCGGTGACGGGGTGGTTCTCACGACGCTCCCGGACCGCGATCGGCTGCTCAGAACGTACAGTGATCGGCTGAACACGTTCATCACCCGATCTATCCACGATCGTGAGCAGGAACTTCTGCGCAGGATCCGGAGCAACGCCGACGTCCGCCCGATCAACGCCTTAGGCGTGCTCTACGCGCGCCACGGGCTCTACGATCGCGCAGAAGAGCAGTTCCTCCGCATCGCGACGCGGTCGGCCTCCGCGCGTACAAACCTGGGCAATATCGCCTACGTCCGCCCGGACTACGCAGACGCGCTCCTCCACTACCAGCAGGCGCTCCTGATCGAGCCCGACAGCACGGTCGCCCTCCTGGGAGCCGCAAAGGCGCACTACCAGCTCAACGACCACGGAGCGGCGGCGGCGGCCTACCAGAGACTTGCGGCCCGCGACGAGACGCTTGCAGCGCGCCACGCCTGGATCGCCGGCACCGCCGGCACCGACACCGCCCGCGCATCGAGCACCGAAGCGACGACGCGCATGACCTGGGATGAGTAGGGGGTTGGGATGAAGACGAACCGGAACAGAGCTGTGGCGATCACGGTGATAGTGGTAGCGGCGCTGGGGATGCTTCTGACGACGTGTGAGAGCGGGATGCTGGAGGAGATTCGCAGTGT
>SKQU01000308.1 GCA_007118855.1 Spirochaetaceae bacterium | reverse complement strand
TCGGGCTATGCAGCAGCGCCGCGGGCAGCGTGAGCTCTCCCGGCACGCACGGCTCTACGGGGCAGTGACGCCGGATCGCCTCTACGGCGACGATGTTGCCCAGATTGTCCACGGCTTCGGTACCGGCCGGCACCTCGTGGACCTCCCCGCTCTCCCGGTCAAACGAACCGCGTACCACCTGCGACGGATCGACGTATACCGCGGCCGCACGCCCCTGCGTGATCGCCGCAAGCACGGGGTGTATTCCGCTCACCGTCCTGCCGGACGCCGCACGGTCCACCTGTGCTCTGTGCGCCTCATCGATCACGGGCTCGAGGGAGCGCCACCCTCGCTCGATCAGGGTGTCAAGACGCAGCGCGAAGGGATCGACGTGGTGCTCAGCTGCTATGAGCGTCTCGAGCCCTGATCGCTCACGGAACCTCCCGACGACGTCCTCGTTTCCCATCAGCACGAGCGGCAGCTGCGCGCCGCGGACCCGTCCGGTGACCGCCGCGTCCACCTCGTCGATGAAGCGCAGGAGAAACTGCTCCTTCTCGTCCTTGCCGGTCCCGTGCCCGTGAACCATCGCCGCCTCACCTCCGCGGCTGGTCATGTGGTGCTGCAACGACTTCTCGAACTCGTCGTAGCGCAGCACGTAGAGCAGATCCTCGGGCAGACCGGAAAGCTCCACGAGACTCGCCTGGTAGCGGGTGCACCGGTAGAGCCCGACGCCGCCGCGCGACAGCGTGAGCACGAAGTACTCCCGGTTGACGAGCATCGGCTCGAGAAGCGGCGCGATGTCAGGGTAACCACCCACCTCTACGGCCGGCGAGACGGGCGTCGGCAGCTGGAGCTCTTCCATATCGGTGTCGCCGATGAACAGGCTCAGCGAGCCGAGCTGGTGGTTCATGCGCTCCGTATCGGTCGCAAGATCGCGCACCGGCTGTACGAAGGCTTCGGCCTCGGACTCGCCCAATCCTCGCAGCGCGAGGCAGCGCCCGGCCTCTCTGGCGGCATTGTTCAGGATGGTCCGGTTCTTCCGAACGGCCTGATCCTTGCGTTCCATCGCCGCGTGGATCGTCACCTGCATCTCTGAAGCCCGCCCGGCGTAGCGGGCGAGATCCTGGCGGGTTTCCTTGAGCATGTAACCTCCCTCGGTTCCTACCATGCACAAAGCATGCCATGGGTAATCTCACCCCGGCACTACCCGCCCCGCGGCCAATGAGCGCCCGCAGCCGGGGAGGATCGCCCCAGGCGCTCCCGGGCCGCTCGGGGGCACCCGGTCAGCCGGAGGCGGCCGTCGTCCAGACGAACTGGTACCGGCCGGCCGCGACCCGGAAGGTGTACAGCCCGTCCGCATTGTCCTCCGGGACCACCAGATCCTCGAGGTGCGCTTCGCCCTCCTCCGCGTCGATCCGGATATCCGACTGTCCGGCCGGAATCACGGCACGAGCCCAGGCATTCGCGGGAATGAGTACGTCCAGCGTCACGAGCCCTTCGTCCATGGTCCAGGAGCTCTTCGCCGCACCGTACGGCGTGACGAGCTCGGCGCTCGCCCCGGTCAGCCCGTAGCCCGGCTTGGGCGCGATCCGGATCACCGGCTCACCCGGTTCGCTCATGTCGACGGCGAGCCCGGCGACGGATGTGTACATCCAGTCGCCTATGGACCCGTAGGCATAGTGGTTGAAGCTGTTCATGGACACCGGGCCGAAGCCGTGTTCGTGCGTGTAGCTGTTCCACCGCTCCCACATCGTCGTCGCGCCCTGGTTCACCGTGTACAGCCAGGACGGATATTCCTCCTGCAGCAGGAGCCTGTACGCGACATCCTCCCGCCCAAAGCGCGTCAGAACCGGGCACAGGAGCGGCGTGCCCACGAAACCGGTTGACAGGCGCCAGTTCCGAAGCTCGAGCAGTCGAACGAGCCGGTCCACGGCCGGCTGTCGCAACTCCTGCGGAAGGAGGTCGAAGGCAAGCGCCACGACGTAGGAGGTCTGCGTGTCTCCGAGCAGGCGCCCGGAGGCGGTCACGTATTCGCCGCGGAAGGCGGTGACGATTCGGCGGTGCAGGTCGCGCAGCATCACCACGTCGCGACTGCGGCCCAGGGCTTCGGCCATGCGGCGCAGAAGATCGACGCTGTACGCAAAATAGGCGGTGCCGATCAGGTCCTTCGGCGTGGCGCCGATCGTGCTTCCCTCCGGCGCGTCCATTGAGACCCAGTCGCCGTATCCGCCCCAGTCCTCCACGAACTGGTCGGACCGGATCAGACCGCGGCTTCGCCGGCGCATGGAGTCCACGAACCGCGACATCGCCTCATAGTGTTCGGCCACGATGCGCAGATCCCCGTACTTCTCGTACACGGTCCAGGGACAGATGACGAAGGCGTCGGACCACGCCGGCCCTCCGTCGTTCTCGTCGGCCGGCGTCATGTAGCGGATCGCCGGCGCAACCGACGGGATCGTCCCCTGCGGCCCCTGCGAGTCCGCCATGTCGCGCTGCCACTTCGCGAAGAAAGGCGCGACCTGCATGTTGAACGCCGCGGTGGGGATGAACACCTGCGCGTCCCCGGTCCATCCGAGTCGCTCGTCACGCTGTGGACAGTCGGTTGGCGCCTCCAGGTAGTTCCCCCGCTGGCCCCACCGGATATTGCTCTGCAGCCGGTTCACCAGCGGATGCGAACACTGGAAGACGCCGGTCTCTTCCAGATCGTTGTGAAGGACGACGCCGGTGATCCGCTCCGGTCCGGGGGCCGACGCGACACCGCTGACCTCCACGTAGCGGAACCCGTGAAAGGTGAACCGCGGTTCCCAGACGAACTCTCCATCACCCGCGCAGACGTAGGTATCGGTCGCTTTCGCCGAGCGAAGGTTCTCAACATAGAGCGTCCCGTCCGGATTGAGCATCTCCGCGAAGCGAAGCGTGATAGTCGTGCCGGCTTTCGCTGTAAGCCGGATACGCGCCCAACCGGTGATGTTCTGTCCCAGGTCGAACACGTACGTCCCGCTCTCAGGCTCGGTCTGCCGCACGGGGGTGAGCTCCTCCACCGCGCGGACCGGCGGCACCACCTTCGCGTCGATCGCAGGGCCGCCGGAAGACGAAGGGACGGTCCCGTCCCACGCCGCCGAGGCGGGGCCGACGACACGAACCGCAGACCAACCGGCCTCGTCGGCTCCCGGGCTGTCCCATCCCGGTAGCTCGGCTCGCGCGTCGTAGCTCTCCCCGTCGTAGATGTCGGAGGCGAGCAGCGCTCCGGTTCGCCACATCCAGCTCGCGTCGCTTCTGATGACTTCCTTCTCACCGGAGCGAAGCGTCAGATGAAGCTCGCACAGAAGCTGCGGCCTCGCCCCAAAGCAGCGTCTCTCGTCGCGAACCCGGGCGATCCGCCCGGAGTACCACCCATCCCCCAGGATCACGCAGAGCGCGTTCTCGCCCGTCCTGATGAGGCTGCCGACGTCGTAGGTGAGATACTGCGTGCGCGCGTCGTAGTCGGTCCATCCGGGCGACAGGACATCCTCGCCCACGCGCGACCCGTTGAGCGACACCTCGGCGAGCCCGCGCGCGGCGAGGTAGAGCCTCGCCGAGAGGATCTCCCCGGAGGCGCCGAAGCGCCTGCGGAGGTACGGCGGCGGCCCGCCGGAATCACCGTCGTCGTCGGCCGGCACGATCCATTCCGCCTGCCACTCGCCGGGCTCCAGAAAGGCGGTCTCGAACCAGGAGGCATCGCTCCAGTCACTCCACTGCTCGAGATGGTCGCGAAGCCGGACCCGGAAGTAGTACCGGCTGCACGACCGAAGCGGCGCCCCGTCGTAGGGCACGAGCACCGACTCGGCCGAGACGCGCTCGCCGGTCTCCCAGACCATGGCGGTCGCGGCGAATCCTTCGTCATCCGCGACCTGCAGATGATACGCACTCTGCATCGCACCCGGACGCGAATCGTCCATCCACCAGGAGAACCGCGGTCGGGCGCAGTCGATCCCGAGCGGCCGGTCACGATGCTCACACGTCAGACGACACACACCAGTTTTTGCCATACGAACCTCTGATGATTCTTCATGAACCTGTGGCCATCATGGCACACGAGTCGGGCTCTGTCAGCAACGTCGCCGCGTCGGGGGCGTCGGGGTCGGCGCGTCGGGGTCGACACGGCGGCGGGGTCGGCGCGGCGGCGCGA
>SKQU01000393.1 GCA_007118855.1 Spirochaetaceae bacterium | reverse complement strand
TCGTGAGATTCGTGGTCGATCGCGGGGTGAACGCCGTCTTCGCAGAAACGACCGTGCCGGACCGGGCGCTCGCCGCCGTGATTGAAGGCGCCGCGGCGTGGGGACATCGAGTCGTCGTGGGTGGGAACCTCTATTCCGATGCAATGGGACCGGCCGGCAGTTGGGAAGGTACCTACGTCGGCATGATCGACCACAACGCAACGACGATCGTCCGCGCGCTCGGTGGTCGCGCGCCCGAGCGGGGGTTCAGGGGTAGACTCTCAGGCGGTGACGGGAGATAGTCTCTCATGCAGCACGACGCGCCGGCGCTTCACATTCGCGACCTGACGGTTGCCTACCACCGCAAACCCGTGCTCTGGGACGTCGACCTCGACGTTCCCCCCTCGGTCGTGGCCGGGATCGTCGGGCCGAACGGAGCCGGGAAGAGCACGCTCATCAAAGCCGTGCTCGACCTCGTTCCGCGCACTTCCGGCGTGGTCGAGGTCTTCGGGCGCCCCTACCGGCGCCAGCGCCGGCTTGTAGGGTATGTGCCGCAGCGCGAGACCGTTGACTGGGACTATCCCATAAACGCGCTCGAGCTCGTTGCGATGGGCCTCTACCGGATCATCGGCTGGTGCAGGCCGGTTACCGCGGCCTACCGTACGCGGGCGCTCGAGGCGCTCGAAGAGGTGGGCATGGCCGAGTTCGCCCACCGGCAGATCAGCCGCCTCTCCGGCGGCCAGCAGCAGCGCATCTTCCTCGCCCGTGCGCTCGTGCAGGATGCCGACGTCTATTTCATGGACGAGCCCTTTGCCGGGGTCGACGCGGGAACAGAGAAGGCGATCATCGCGATCCTGCAGCGGCTGCGCGAGCGGGGCAAGACCGTCTTCGTCGTCCATCACGACCTCGAGACCGTCCGCGAGTACTTCGACTACCTCGTCATGCTCAACATGCGAGTCGTGGCGGCCGGGCCCGCTCGCGACGTGTTCACGTCGGAGAACCTCAAGCGCACCTACGGAGGGCGGCTGACCCTGCTCGATCGCGCGGTCGACGCGATTGGAGGGTCGAGCTCGTGATGATGGACCGGTTCATGCGCGTCCTGATGCTCGCCGACTACAATACGCGGATCGTGATGTTCGGGACCGTCCTGCTCGGGATCGCCGGCGGCGTGGTTGGGACCTTTCTGCTGTTGCGGCGACGCGCCCTGCTCGCGGACGCCGTGAGCCACGCGGCGCTGCCGGGCGTTGTTGGGGCCTTTCTGCTTGCGGTCGCCGTGGGAACCGGCGGTCGCAGCCTGCCGGTGCTCCTCGCGGGGGCGCTCGTGTCCGGGCTGCTGGGGATGGGATGCGTGATGCTGATCACCCGCTTCACCCGACTCTCGCAGGATGCCGCCCTGGGGATCGTGCTGAGCGTCTTCTTCGGGTTCGGCGCGGCGCTCCTGGGAATCGTGCAGAAGATGCGCGGCGCACAGGCAGCCGGGCTCAACTCGTTCATCTACGGCTCGGCGGCCTCCATGATCCGAACCGACGCCCTTCTGATCGGGCTCGCGGCGGCCGTCGTCGTCGTGCTCGCGGCACTCCTGTTCAAGGAGTTTCGACTGCTCACCTTCGACCCGGCGTTCGCCGCCGGCGACGGCTGGCCCGTCGGGCGTCTCGATCTGCTGCTGATGTCGCTCGTCGTCGCGATCACGGTACTCGGCCTCCAGGCGGTGGGCATCGTGCTCGTGATCGCGATTCTGATCGTCCCCGCGGCTTCGGCCCGCTTCTGGACCGAGAGCCTGCTGGTCATGGTGCTGGTGGCGGCGCTCATCGGGGCGGTCGGGTCGTATCTGGGTACGGCGATCAGCGCGCTCGCTCCGCGTCTGCCCGCCGGCGCGGTGATCGTTGCCGCGCTCGGTGCGCTCTTTCTCGTGAGTTTCCTCTTTGGCGGCAGTCGAGGCGTGGTTCGCGCGATGATTACGCGAAGCCGCGTCATCCGCAGGACCGTCCGGCAGAACCTGCTGCGCGTGCTGTACGAGTGCGAGGAATCCGGACTGGACCACGATGCCGACGAGCAGATGCGGTATCTGTCCGCCTCACGCCGGTGGACGCCACGGACGCTCCGGAGAATGCTGCGTCGGCTTGAACGCGAACAGCTCGTGTACCGGGTTCCCGGGGAGCAGCGGCAGCTGACACGTACCGGGCGCTACGAGGCGATGCGCATCACGAGGAATCATCGGCTGTGGGAAGTCTACCTGCTCGAGCACGCGGATACCGCCGCGGCGCATGTCGACCACGGTGCTGATTCCATTGAACACGTACTCGGGGATGCGCTCGTTGCCGAGCTCGAGGAGGCGGTTCCCAGATTCGGCAAGACGCTGCCGCAGAGCCCTCACGCCCTCGTGCAGGAGGAACAGGGAGGCGGTTCGTGATCTGGACCTCGCTCGACTCGTGGATCGTGATCGCGGCCGCTCTCGCAGGCGCCTCCGCGGCGCTCGTAGGCGCCTTTCTCGTGCTGGAGAAGATGAGCATGATGGGCGATGCGATCAGTCACGCCGTGCTTCCCGGCATCGCGATCGCCTTCATCCTCACCGGAAGCAGGGTGGGCGGTCCGGTCCTCGTGGGCGCCGCAGGCTTCGGGGTTCTCGCTTCAATGCTCGTGCACGTCGTTCGCCGCTCCGGGAGGCTTGACGACGGCGCCGCCATGGGCGTGGTCTTCACCGTTCTGTTCGCCGTGGGGCTGATTCTCATCGAGCAGGCGGCCCGGCACGTGGATATCCATCCGGATCACGTGCTGTTCGGTTCGGTGGAGCTCGTTCCGCTCACCGTGGTCGAGATAGGGTCGATGGTGATTCCCCGCGGGGTGGCCGTGCTCGCCGTCGTACTCTTCGTCGATCTGGTGGTCGTGATCCTCTTCTTCAAGGAGCTGCGCCTCGTGACCTTTGACCCGGCGCTCGCCACGACGCTCGGGTTCAACGCAACGTGGCTGCACTACCTTCTGATGACGCTCGTCGCGCTGACCACGGTCGCTGCCTTCGAGGTCGTCGGGAGCATTCTCGTGATCGCGATGCTCGTCGTTCCCGGAGCGATCGCGCATCTGTTGACTCGTCGGCTTGCACCTTTCCTCCTCGTCAGCGTAGCTTCGGCCGTCCTTGCCGCCGCAATCGGGCACGTCGCGGCCATCACCGTACCGTTGAGGTTCGGTTTTGAAGACACGAACACCGCCGGGGCAATGGCGACCGTGCTCGGCCTGCTCTTCTTCACCGCGCTGCTTGTGGCGCCGGAGCGAGGGCTTCTTACGCGCGCGTGGACGATGCTCGCGAGGCGAATGATCGTGCGGACCCAGGATGTCCTCGGGCTTCTTGCGCGGGCGTCCGAGCGTTCGGACGGCGATGGTCTCTCTGTGAACGAGTTCCGCACGGTGCACCGCTCGCCCTTCGCGGCGCGAGCGACCGGCCTGCGAGTCGGGCTCATGCTGTCGCGGATCCGTGGATTCGTGCGGCGCGAACACGGGCGGTACCGGCTGACCGAGCGCGGTCGTGCCGCGGCGAGGCGTGTCCTGCGTGTCCACCGCCTCTGGGAACGCTTCTTCCACGATGTTGGTAAGGTGGGGCTCATCGACCTTCATCCGGCTGCCGACTACCTCGAGCACTACACCGACGCCGAGCTCCGTGACGAGCTGGAGAAGGAGTTCGCGGGAACCGATACGGATCCACGCGGGAATCCCCTGCCGTGACGCCGGACCGGCGAATGGCGCGGGGGGGAGCTTACTGCGACCGACGCCTCGCCTCGCTCACGTACGCCCCCATCGCGTTCTTCGCGTCACGCAGGCCGAAGTTCCGTACTGCGAAGCGCAGCCCCGCCGTCCGCCTGCTGAAGACGACGTGGTTGAAGTAGCGGACGTAGACGTGCTCGTCTCCGCCAAGGATGACTCGCTCGAGGAACCATGAGCCGTAGATGTCGGCGATCAGGGCGTCATGGCTCTCGTTCAACCGGAAGACCAGGGCAAACCGGTCCTCGTCAAGCCGCAGGACGACATGGCGGTTCTCGAACGCCTGGTCGACTCTGAAGAAGAGGAATCCGGAGGAGAGCTCGACGTGCTGGAGCCACTCGGGCGGGTCGTCGCCTGTCCGGCGGGCGCGGCTGCCCTCGACGTGCGGCACGAAGTCCTCATGACTGTCGAGGTCCGCGATCGTCC
>SKQU01000333.1 GCA_007118855.1 Spirochaetaceae bacterium | reverse complement strand
CCGAGCGCCGCTCGGCGCGCGTCGATGATGTCCTGCGGCGAGATGACGGTCTCGAGCTGCGATACAGGATCCGCCTGCTCGATCATGTCGAGAATGGCGACCTCGTCAGGACCCGTGGGGTAGCCGAACGATACGGAAAGCCCGAAACGGTCGAGCTGTCCTTCCGGGAGTCGGAAGGTTCCGGCGAATTGCAGCGGGTTCTGCGTCGCGATCAGGAAGAACGGCTGCGGCAGCGGATGGGTCGTCCCGTCCACCGTGACCGACTGCTCCTGCATGGACTCGAGCAGGGCCGACTGTGTGCGCGCCGAGGCGCGGTTCAGCTCGTCCGCCAGGATGAACTGGTGCATGACCGCACCCGGCTTGAAGATGAACTCGCGCTTCTCCTGCGACCAGACGGTCATTCCCGTTACGTCACCGGGAAGGAGATCGGGCGAGAACTGGACCCGCGCGAAGTCGAGCCCGGAGGCCACCGCGAGCGATCTCGCCAGGGTCGTCTTCCCCACACCCGGGATATCCTCGATGAGGACATTGAGCCCCGTCAGGAATCCGATCAATACCGTGTCGATCGTCGCGACCGAGCCCACAAAGGCCCGCCGTATCTCCTCACGCAGTTTCTCCGCGCGCTCCTGGATCGTCTTTACCGTCATGAACCCCTCTTGCTCCTTCAAGTATCTCACTTCGCGGCCCGATCGTGTACCTTTTTGCCGCGATTCGCCCCGGGCCGCTCCCGTGCGGCCTTGAGCGCACGTTGCGAAAGCGGCATACTGCACCCAATGAAGAGCAACGATCTCACGGTGATACGCGGGCTCGCCGAGCGAGTCGCGCGGCTGGCTGAGCTGCCGGTCCAGGAAGAGAAACGGGAGCTCTGGCGCGGGCTCAACGCCGGGCGTCCCTCGCGCCCGATGGTCATGATCGACCAGATCTGCTGGAACGAGATGGACGTCGGCGATGAGCTCACGCCGCGCTGCGAGGATCCGGAATGCCGCGGGTACGAGACCGAGCTGCGGCGCATCCTCTACCGGTGGGAGCATTTCCCGGTCGACATGGTCGTCGAACCGTTCATCCGGGTGCCGAAGGCGGTTCACAATACCGGATTCGGGTTGGAGGTGGTCGAGCATACGTCGGTGGGAGACCCGACGAACGATGTGGTGAGCCACGAATACGAGAACCAGTTCCGGACCGACGACGACCTGGACAGGATCGCATCGCCCCGCATCAGCCACGACGAGGCGGAAACCGACCGGCGCGTGTCGGTAGCACACGAGCTGTTCGACGGCCTGCTCGAGGTTCGGCCCACCGGCGTCGATCCCTACCTGTCGCTCTGGGACCCGCTTGCGACGTGGATGGGGGTGGAGAACGCGCTCTACGCGATGGTCGACCGGCCCGACTACGTCCACGAGATCCTCTCGCGCCTGACCGGCGGGTATCTCAGCATGCTCGACCAGCTCGAGCAGCAGGGACTGCTCAGCGGGCCGCAGAGCCTGGTCCACTGCACCGGCGCCTGGACCGACGAGCTGCCTGCGCCCGGATACGACCCGACTCGTCCGCGAACCCGCGATCTGTGGATGTTCGGGCTTGCCCAGATGCTCGCGACCGTGTCCCCGCAGATGTTCAGGGAGTTCGAGGTCGACTACGCTTCGCGCATATGCGAGCGATTCGGGCTCGTCTACTACGGATGCTGCGACCCGCTCGACGGAAAGATGGACGAGGTGCGGATGATCCCCAACGTCCGCAAGATCTCGATGAGTCCGTGGGCGAACCAGGAGCGAGGCGCCGAGGAAATAGCCGGTGACTACGTCTTCTCGCGCAAACCCAACCCCGCCTTCGTCGCGATGGACGGTTTCCCGGCGGACGAGGTGCGAAAGGATCTCGCCGCGACGCGGGACATCTGCGACCGCAACGGCTGCCCGCTCGAGCTCATCCTCAAGGACATCAGCACGGTCCGCTACGAGCCGCAGCGTCTGAGCGAGTGGGCGAAGATCGCGATGGACGTCGCCTCCTGAGCTTACGCCCGCACGTACAACCGCGCGTAGGCGGCGAGCACCTCGTCGAGCTCTCCCGACCCGAGCACGCGGTTGGCGAGCACCTTGCCGAGCTGGACCCCCTCCTGATCGAAGGAGTTGAGGTTCCAGGCGAGTCCCTGGAACATCACCTTGTTCTCGAAGTGCGCGAGCAGGCCGCCGAGGGTGCGCGGCCCGAGCGTGTCGGCCCACAGGAGGCTGCTCGGTCGTTCGCCGGGGAAGTGTTTGTTCGCGTCCTGGTCCGTCCTGCCGAGCGCGAAGGCAACGATCTGGGCGACGAGGTTGGCGTTGAGCTTCATCTGGCTCGTCGACCCGTCGTAGGGAAGGTCGACGCCATGCTGGGGGCGGGCGAAGCCGACGAACTGCAGGGGTACGACGTCGGTACCCTGATGGAGCAGCTGGTAGAAGCTGTGCTGCCCGTTCGTTCCCGGCTCGCCGAAGATGACCGGTCCCGTGGAGTAGGCGACTTCCTCACCGTCGCGATTGACGCGCTTGCCGTTACTCTCCATGTCGAGCTGCTGCAGGTGCGCCGGAAAGCGGACGAGCGCCTGGCTGTAGGGCAGCACCGCGGTCGATCCGCAGCCGAGGACGTTTCGTTCGTAGACGCCGATCAGCGCGTCGAGCAGCGCCGGGTTCTCCGTGACCGTCGGCGCGAGCGCCGCCCGGTCGGCCTCGTGGGCGCCTGAGAGAAGCTCGGCGAAGACCTGCGGTCCGTAGGCGAGGCAGAGCACCGTGCCGCCCACGGCGCTCGAGCTCGAGTAGCGCCCGCCGATGTAGTCGTCTATGAAGAACGAGTCGAGGTAGTGGCTCGATTTCGCGAGCGGGCTCGTCTGCGAGGTCACGCAGACGATCTGCCGACGCGGCTCGCGCACGCCCGCGTGAGTGAGCCAGTTGATCGCGAAGGCTTCGTTCGTGAGCGTCTCCTGCGTCGTGCCGCTCTTGGACACGAGGATGAAGAGCGTTGACTCGGGCTCGAGCCCGCAGAGCGCGGCCGCCGCGTCGTCCGGGTCGACGTTCGAGATGAAGCGGACGTCGAGCATGGGGCCCCGGCGGGCGAGGCCGCCGTACTCGTACTCGCAGCCGGCGAGCGCAAGAAGCAGGGCTCGCGGACCGAGGTCCGATCCGCCTATGCCGATCTGGACGACGCTCGTGAACCGGTCCCCGGAGGGCGCGGTGATGCGCCCGTCGAGCACTCCTTCGGCGAGCTCCCCGAACCGGGCTCGCTGCGCTTCGTAGAACTCACGCAGGTTGCGCCCCTCGTGTACCACCGGCCCGGCCAGGTCACCCCGGCAGAGGTGGTGAAGCACCATTCGACCTTCACCGGTATTCATGATCTCGCCGCCGAGGATCAACCGGTACTTCTCAATGAGCTGCTGTTCGTTCGCGAGCGCCTGCAGGCGTCCGAGGATCGGCTCGGACACCTGTTTCGCCGCGTAGTTGTACGCGAGTTGCTCGCCGGCGCCGAGATCGTAGCCGCACTGGTAGTCGTGCACGCGCTGCGCCGTGAGGGCCTCGCGCAACCGCACCCGCGGTTCGCCGTGCAGGAGGTGGTAGCTTGATGCTTTGTCGAGGTTCCGGAACCGAACGCTCATGGATCGCTCCTATTTTTCGTGGAAGCCCGCCATCGCGCGCATCTCCACTGCCGGGCCTTCGTCGGCCGGCCGATGCTTGTGGACGATCGCGGCAACCCCGGTCGAGAGTCCATAGAGGTTGATGAAGCCCGTTGCGTCGGCATGATCGTAGGCGCTCTCGCCGAAACTCGCGAGGTCTTCGATGTAGAGTGAGTAGTCGCTCTTGCGGCCGGTGGTGATGACGTTGCCCTTGTAGAGCGCGAGCCGGACTGACCCGGTGACGTACTCGGCAGCCTTCTTCATGTAGGCGTCCATCGACTCACGGAAATGCGTGAACCACTTGCCCGCGTAGACGAGGTCGGCGTATTTCAGCGCGAGCTGGTTCTTCATGGAGAGCGTGTCGAAGTCGAGGGTGATCATTTCGAGCTCGCGAAGCGCACGGAAGAGGATCGTGCCGCCGGGGGTCTCATAGACTCCCCGGCTCTTCATGCCGACGAGGCGTGTTTCCACCAGGTCGGTGCGGCCCACCGCGTTCTCCGCGCCGAGCGTGTTCAGCGTCTCGAGGAGCGCCATCGGCTTCAT
>SKQU01000406.1 GCA_007118855.1 Spirochaetaceae bacterium | reverse complement strand
GGCTCCCCGCAACTCGGCGACCGCGTCGAGCAGGTCGCGGTAGTCGAGCCGGAGCCGGGACAGGCGCTCGGCGTCGATGGTTCGGCGCCCGAGCATCGCCTCCTCGAGCGCATTGACGAGCTCGTTTCCGGTCGCCGCCACGAAGGCGGTCTTCAGCGGCAGGACGGCGAGCCCCGCGAGCGCCTGGTCGATGTCCGGGACACCGGCGCCGTCGAGTGACTGCGCGAGACGCTCAAGCCGATCGCTCTCCTCTCCCGAGCGTTCGTGGACATGCCAGAACACGAGCGACTGGTACCCGTCGATCGTGATGCGCAGTCCGTGTTCGCGGACCGCGGCGCTGCGGCGCAGATACCAGAGACCGCTGCGCTGCTCCTGGTAGACGAGAAAGCCTTCGTCGTTCGACAGACCGAACGCCTCGTCAACCTGCGACCGACGCTGCCCGCCGTCGGCGCGTACCGGTACGGACAGACGTATCGTTCCTTCGGCGCGTTCGTACGAGTTGTTGCAGGCGACAAGCACCCGTTCGTCTCCGTTCGCATTCGCGTAGACGAACACGTTCTCGTTGACCGCGCCTCCGTCCTCGACGAGGTCGTAGAGCCGGAAGTGCGCGGCGGATGCGAACAGGCGTCGGTGCCTCAGGAGCGGGAAGATCTCGTGCTCGTGCCGCGCAATGAGCGCCTCGTCCTCGTGCTCGTCCCAGTACGGCCGCCGGAACTCCATGCCGTACTTCTCGGCAAGCCCCTCCATCTGTCCGTGCCCGAACATCGGCAGCCCCGGAAGCGTGGCGAGCAGGGTGCAGACCGCGAAGTACTTGTCGCCGGTGCCGAACTGCGTGACGGCGGTCTCTTCGTCGGGGTTGTTCATGAAGTTCACGAATCGTTTGAGGATTTCGGGGTCGAAGGCGAGCGTGTTTCTGATGATCTCGCGATACTCCGCGTTCTGTTCCCGCTTGAGCATGTTCATGAAGGCCGAGTTGTAGACGCGGTGCATCCCGAGCGAGCGGACGAAGTACCCCTCCATCATCCAGAAGGCCTCCGCAAGAAGCAATGTTCCCGGGGCTTCGGTCGCAACACGGTCGACGACTTCCCGCCAGAACTCCTGCGGCATCGCGCGGTCGAACTCCTCGCGGGTCAGGCCGTGCTCGGCGCGCGAGGCGATGTCTCCCCCGGACCCGGGCTCCGGAAACCAGAGCCGCCTGAAATGGCGCTTGGCGAGCGTCATCGCGGCGTCGAAGCGGATCACCGGGAAATTCCGGGCGACGTGGAGGATGGTCCGGATGACGGTCTCACGGACTTCGGGGTTCAGGTAGTCGAGCTGCGCGGTGTCGTTCCACGGCATGGAGGTCCCGTCGTTTCCGTGGTAGATGAACCGCGCCTTTCCCCCCTGGTCTACGTGCCTGAAGACAACCGCCGCGTCGCTGCGGTCGTAGTAGTGGTCCTCCAGGTAGACCCCGACGTCGGAGCGACCCGAGAGGTTCTCTCCCCCGAAGGTGTAGGAAGGGAAGGGCGGTTCTTCGGCGTGCACGTACCAGTCCGGATGGTCGTGAACCCACGGGCTGTCTATGCCCGTGTGGTTCGGTACCATGTCGCTTGCGAGGCGGATCCCCCGGTCGCTGCACCTGCGACGAAGCTCCTCCAGTGCGGCCCATCCGCCTAGCTCGTCGGCTATGTCGTAGGCGTAGAGCGCGTAGGCCGATGCCTCCGCCTCCGGGTTGCCGCACAGGTGCTTGATCCGGCGGGAGGCCGGGCTGCGTTCCCACACGCCTATCAGCCAGAGCGCCGTGAAACCCGCGACGGCGAGCCGGTCGAGCTCCTCGTCGGGAACCTGATCAAGGCGCGTGATCTCGCGCCCGTAGCGTCGCTGGAGCTGATGGAGCCACACGAGCGTGCTCTTCGCGATCATCACCACGCCGGGCATCCACTCGGTATCCGCGGAGAATCGTTCCTCCTCGGCCTCGTCGTACCGGTACACGGCGGGCGCGGGCGGGGCGCCGGGCGCTGCGGGCGCCTTCTCCTCCTCCTTGAGCACATCGATGGATCGCAGAATCCGCGAGACGAACCGCCCTGCCTGCGCCCCGTGGCGGTCGCGCAGGTAGAGGAGTTGGCGCTCGAGGCTCTCCGGGTGGGCCTTCGCCGGGGCGCGCAGGATGTCGATGACCGAGCCCTTCGGCTGCGATGCCATCACGGCGTCGCCCGGCGGCGCGGCTTCCGGCGTCTGAAGGCTCGAAGCGGGAATCGTTGCGTAGAAACGCTCGACCTCCGCGAACAGCGTATCGTACCCGGCGCGTTCGCGCAGCAGCGATTCGTCGAAGAGCTCGCGGTACCGCGAGCACGCGGCGTTCTCGTTCATCAGACGCAGGAGCAGCAACTCCTCCACGGTTCGCTCTCGACCGGTCAGCCCCTCCACCCGCTCGTTCAGATAGTCGTCCACGGTCTTCTCGCCGCGGTAGACGGCCGCCGGCGGAAACGCTTCGCAGAAGGCGCGAAGGGTTGATTCAGCCGACTCCGTGCCCAGGCTCTCGCGCAGATGGGCGAGAGCCCGCCCGGGGAGGTCCGAGCCCTGTTCCTCCCGGTGGACGGCGAGCAGATGGTGCAGTACCTCGTGAAGCATCCCCATTGCGGCGAGCTCTCCTGCCCGCACGCCGGGGTCCGGGTGTCCCGCCGCGCGGCGGTAGTGTTCGAGGTCGTGCGCGAGGCGACGCGCCGCGGCGAAGTCCGCGAAGACGACCGCCCCGGAGATCGAAAAGAGCGCGGTCTCGAGCGAGAGTGCGTCGCGCATTGTCCGCGCGATGTGGAACTCCTGTCTGGCCTTTCTCATGCAAACTCCTACGTTCCGGGACGAACTCCCGGCTGCCGGTTGCGATGCCTGATCAGGACGATCGCGGTGCGGCTTCCTACGACGATTCGACTGGTGACCGTACGTCGAGACGGGGGAACACCGGTCGCGTACGCGGTGGAGATCCTGACTTGCCACGCGCCGTTGCGGCCGGACTCCGGCAGTGTCCAGGTAATCCGGCGCGGCCCGGCGTTCAGGAGAATCAGGAAGTCGTCGTCCGGTTCAGGTTCGCCTCGCTCGGTGAGAAACCGCTCCCCGGCCTGTCCGTTCAGCATGATGCCGAGCGCCCGGTTCTCCGGGGCCTGCCAGTCGGCCTCGCCGAGCGACTCTCCCGACGACGAGAGCCAGGTCACGTCCCGCGCGTCGGTGCCGGGGATGAGGTCGCCGTGGAAGAATCGGGAGCGACGGAAGACGATGTGCCGGTTACGCAGCGCCACGACCTCACGTGTGAAGACGAGAAACTGCCCGGCGCGCTCGCCATGGTCGGCCCAGCGGATCCAGCTCAGCTCGTTGTCCTGGCAATAGGCATTGTTGTTCCCGCCCTGCGACCGGGCGAACTCGTCCCCGGCGAGCATCATCGGGACTCCCTGCGACAACATCAGGGTCAGCAGGAGGTTGCGCATCTGGCGATGCCTGAGATCGACGATCGACTCGTCGTCGGTCGGTCCCTCGGCGCCGCAGTTCCAGCTGTTGTTGTTGTCCGACCCGTCCCGGTTATGCTCACCGTTCTCTTCGTTGTGCTTGTCGTTGTAGCTAACCAGATCGTTAAGCGTGAACCCGTCGTGCGCGGTGACGAAGTTGATGCTCGCCCAGGGCCGTCGCCCGCGGCGGTCGAAAATGTCGCTCGAACCGGCCATTCTCGACGCGAGCTCGGGAACCAGGCCCGTGTCCCCCTTCCAGAACCGACGCACGGTATCCCGGTACCGGTCGTTCCACTCGCTCCATCCCGGAGGGAACTGCCCGACCCGGTATCCTCCTTCGCCGGTATCCCACGGTTCGGCGATGAGTTTGACCCCGGAGAGCGTCGGGTCCTGGGCAACCGCGTCGAGAAAGGCGGCGTGTTCGTCGTAGCGGCCGTGCACCCTCGCGAGCGTCGTCGCGAGGTCAAACCGGAAACCGTCTACGTGCATCTCCTCCACCCAGTATCGCAGCGAGTCGGTCACCATCCGAAGCACCTGCGGATGCCGCAGCTCGAGGGCGTTTCCGGTGCCTGTGTAGTCGTGGTAGTGACGGGCGTCGCCTTCGGCGAGGTAGTAGTAGGAGCGGTTGTCGATGCCCCGGAAGCAGAGGGTGGGGCCCAGATGGCTGCCCTCAGCGGTGTGGTTGTACACGACGTCGAGCAGCACCTCGATCCCGGCGTCGTGCATTACCTTGACGAAGGTCTTGAAGCCGTTGACCCCGGAGGGGCCCATGTAGGCCGGGTGCGGGGCGAAGAACCCGACCGTGTTATAGCCCCAGTAGTTCGTCAGGCCGCGCTCGACGAGGTGGCGGTCGCGCACGAAGGCGTGGACCGGAAGAAGCTCCACGGCAGTGATCCCGAGCGACGAAAGATGGTCGGTCACCTGCGGCGAGCAGAGCCCCTCGAAGGTGCCGCGAAGCTCATGGCCCACCCCGGGGTGCTTCATCGTGAAGCCGCGGGGGTGAAGCTCGTAGATGACCGTGCGGTCCCACGAGGTACGCGGCGGCGCGTCGTCGCCCCAGGTGAAGGCGGGATCGATCACCCGGCACTTGGGCATGAACGGCGCGCTGTCGGCGGTGTCAAAGGAGAGGTCGGCCTGCTCGTCGCCGACGGTGTAGCCGAAGTGTGCGTCGGACCAGGAGAGCTCCCCGGCCAGCGCGCGGGCGTACGGGTCGATCAGCAGCTTGTGGTGGTTGAAGCGGTGCCCGGCCTCCGGATCGTAGGGTCCGAACACGCGGTAGCCGTACAGCTGTCCGGGGCGCACATCCGGTAGATAGCCGTGCCAGATCTCGTGCGTGTACTCGGGCAGCGCGATGCGCGTTTCCTCGGACCGGCCCGTGGCGTCGAAGAGGCAGAGCTCGACGCGTTCGGCATGGGCGGAGAAGAGCGCGAAATTGGTTCCGCGCCCATCCCAGGTAGCGCCGAGCGGGTAGGGCAGGCCGGGCCATAGCCGCATCGTGCGGGATCGCATCATAGTACAAGGGTAGCGATTCCGGGGCCGTGTTCAAAGCGTCCGGGTCAGGAGCCCCGGGGCTCCTGACCCGGACGGCTGCGCCTACCCCTCGTCCGGGCGGCTGCGCCGCGCCCTCTCCGCCGAGAGCTCGGCCGCGGTGCGCACCGGTCTGCGGAATGCGCCTTCGGTCGCCCGGCTCGTGCCGCCCTGGTCGCCGGTCGCTCGTTTCTCGTTGATCCGCGTCTCCGCGGCCGCAATGGCCTTTCCGTACTGCGGGAGCCACCGCTTCTGCGCGACGAGCATCTCGTCCACGAGGTCCCAGATCTCAGGCGGCGAACAGATCGCACCCACGAGCGGGTCGAGCATCATCGCCTGGCGAAGCAGATTATCGTCGCCGTTGACCGCGGCCTCCACGCTCAACCGCTGGACGTTGATGCTGACGTCACAGACGGCTGCCGGGCCGAGCGGCAGGGAACCGACGTTCAGCAGCCGGATGCCGGTATGGTCGGCGAGCCCGGGTCCTTCGACGACAGCCTCCGGGGGGAGGTTGCTGATCGCGCCGTTGTTGACCATGTTGAAGTGTCCCCGGTAGGGACGCCCGGTCTCGATCGCCTCGACGATGCGCGAGCCGTGCTCGTGGCTGCGTTTGTCAGGTCCGTACTGCCAGGGCGGCTGGTCGAGCCAGGCCGGGAACTCCTGGTCGAAGTAGTCGCGCCACTCCCTGCACACGCGCAGGTATCCGCCGGTCTCTCCGTTGATCCACGACTCCGTGCCGATCCACCGCGGCGTCTCCTCGATCCGTTTGCGGTACCAGGGCAGGTACTCGCTGAGATGGCCGTTGCTCTCCGTGCTGAAGTATCCCAAGCGGCGCAGCATGTCGATGCGCACCTGCTCATGGTCTGCGACCTCGGACTTCTCGAATGCGGCGAGAAGCTCCCCTGTCAGATCGCGGCCCTTGTGTACGAGTTGGGTGTACCAGGTCTGATGGTTGATGCCGGCGCAGACGTAGTGCAGCTCCTCGGCCGGAATCCCGAGCACTTTCGCGATGAGCCCGTGCCCTCCCTGAACTCCATGGCACAGGCCGACGATGCGCACGCCGCCGTAGTGGTGCGCCGCCCAGACGTTCATTGCCATGGGATTGGCGTAGTTCATGAACAGGCAGTCGGGCGCGGCATGCTCGCGGATATCCTTCGCGAGGTCGAGGATGAAGGCGATATTCCGCTGGCCGTACATGATGCCGCCCGCGCAGAGCGTGTCGCCCACGCACTGGTCGACGCCGTACCTGAGCGGGATCTCGATGTCCGTTTCGAACGCTTCGAGCCCGCCGATCCGTACGGTGCTGAACACGTAGTCGGCATCCTTGAGCGCCGCTTTCCGGTCTGTGGTCGCCGTGAGCATCTTTGCCGGCAGATCGTTCGTCTCAAGGTCGCGCGCAACGAGTTGCTCGGTGCGTGACAGGTTCTGCGCGTCAATATCCATGAAGACGAGCTTGCTCTCGCGAAGCTCGGGAACCCCCAGGAGATCCGCGACGAGTTTTCGTGTGAAGCCGATGCTGCCCGCCCCGATGAAGCATATCCGTGGTGCCATGGTGCCTCCTCTGATCGTACCCAGAGTATGCTCACCGAAAGGCACGCCGCCAAGTCACAGAACTCGCGACGTGTAGCACTTTTGTGCTATCGTTGGTCATGGTGCGACTCCTGGAACAGATACCGGAAGGTCACTGGTCGGCGCTCAGGCTCGAGCGGGATGTGCAGCTGCACGCGATGGTCAGCTCCGCCGGACGAGGGGTAGAACGGGGAGGAAGGTACCGCTGGGACGGATCCCGCCGCGGGCAGCGGCCCTTCGTCGTTCTTCAGGTGACCGTCGCCGGGGCAGGGCGGATCGAGCGGGCGGGGCTCGCCCACCGGGTACCCGTGGGGTCGGCGATGGTCGCTTTCGTGCCGGATGCGCATGAGTATCGCGTCGACCCGGAGGCCGGACACTGGGACTTCGTCTACGCGGTGCTCTACGGCCAGGAGCTCCTGCGGCTCCTCCGCTATCTGACGGGCCCCGAGCAGCCGGTGATCGCGTGGGACCCGGCCGATCGCCCGGAGGCCCTGCTGCACGAGCTTGTCAACACCCTGCGGGCCGGCAGACGTGCGTCGCCCTTTGAGCTGTCTTCGCGCGCCTACACCCTTGCCGCGGCACTTCTCGATCGTCCGGCGGCGCCGGCGAGCGGCGGCATCCGGCGTGCCGAGCAGTATATCCGTACGCATCTCAGCGACGCTCTGAGCGTGGGGGTGCTCGCGGCCGTCGCGGGACTGAGCAGACATCACTTCACGCGTCGATTCGCTCAAGCCACCGGGCTGCCGCCGGTTCGCTACGTGCGGGAAGCGCGGTGCGAGCGGGCGGCGTCGCTGCTCGGTGCGACTCAGCTCTCGGTGAAGGAGATCGCCGCGCGTTGCGGGTTCGAGAGCGCGAATTACTTCTGCCGCGTCTTCCGGCGCAGCACCGGAATGAGCCCGAACGAGTACCGCCGCAGGAGGCCGTGACACCGCGGGCGAGGGTGACTTGACAGACGCCCCGGCTACGCGGCACCGTGGTTTTCGGAAAGCGAGGGTACACTATGCAGGCGCGCGCGGTTGTCTTCACGGCACCCAACACCGTTGAGGTTCAGAATGTCAGCTGTCCCGATCCGGGGCCGGACGACCTGGTCGTGCGAGTGACTCACTCGTGGATCAGCAACGGCACCGAGGGCTCGTACCTGCGCGGCGAGCGGATCGCAGGCGACACTCCCTACCGTGAAGGCGACGACTGGCCGTTTCCAGTCGTCGCAGGCTATCAGAAGGTGGGCGTCGTGGAATGGGTGGGCGACCACATCACCGATGTCGACGTTGGGGAGACCGTGTTCGCGACGATGGGAGCCGTAGGCGGTATGTTCGAGCCGCGCGGCGGGCAGGTTTCACCGTCCGTGTGTCGCAGGGACGGTGTGTGGAAGCTGCCGTCGTGCGGGTCAGGCGAGGCGGCCTCCGGGTCGTGCGAGCCGTTGGCCTATGCCGGGATGGTGCTCACGCAGGTCGGCTACAACTGCGGCGCACGTCCCGCCTTCGAGTTGGGCGACGGAGCGGTGGTGGTCGGCGATGGGCTTGTGGGTCAGTGGGCCGCTCAGACGCTTGCGTGGCGCGGAGCGGAGGTGGTCCTCGTCGGCCGGCACGACGATCGGCTGGCGAAGTTCGGTCCAGGCCCGGCGCGGCACGTGGTGAATGCGAAGAGCACCGACTGGAAGTCCGCGGTCCGCTCGCTGCTGCCGCAGGGCGTGCAGGTGGGTGTTGACACGGTTGGGTCGGTGGAGCTCGTGATGGACCTGTTCGACGTGATGAGACGGTTCGCGCACCTGGTATCGGCCGGCTTCTACGGGACGCAGGACGCGGTGTCGCTGCAGCCGCTGCGCTACAAGGAGCTGGCCGTCCATCTCGCCTCCGGGTGGTGGCCGGACCGGATGGATCATACCCGGCGGCTCATCGCCACCGGGCAGCTGCAGACGCTGCCGCTCATTACGCACCGGTTTCCCGTATTGGACGCAGCGCGGGCGTGGGAGCTGATCGAGTCAAAGCGAGAGCCGGTGCTCGGGGTGATCCTCGACTGGGGTACCGAATGAGTGCCGCCGACAGGAAGCCCTTGAGCAAGGTTCTCCAGTACGAGGCGCCCGGAAACCCGGTTTGGAAGGACACACCCATCCCGGAACCGGATGCTCACCAGGTGCTCGTGAAGGTGCTGGGAGTCACCACCTGCCCGCACTGGGACATCCATATCATGGACGGCGTGCAGATGCTCGCCGGAATGCCTCTCGAGTACCCGTACCCGCCGGGCCAGCCCGGGCACGAGGCCATGGGTGAGGTGGTGGAGGCAGGTAGCGACGTAGCCGATCTCGCGCCCGGCATGCGGGTTGCCGCGTGGCAGGACCAGGGGCAACACCGCGCCGGCTGCTACGGTCGGTACGCGGTGCTCGACGCCGCGAACGTCCTGGCCGTACCCCCACGCCTCGGTCCCGACCAGGTCGCGCCGCTCGAGCTCGCAATGTGCGTGCAGGTGTCCTTCGATCGGCTGCTGCAGCTCGACGCGGTCGCCGGCAGACGGTTTGCGGTGAGCGGCCTGGGTCCGGCCGGTCTGGTTGCCGTGCAGATGGCCCGGGCCTACGGGGCGCGTGAGGTCGTCGGGTTCGACCTGCTGCCCGCGCGCCGGGAGCTCGCGGCTGGTCTTGGCGCCGATGAAGTCGCGATGCCAGATCCGGCCGCCTACGCGGCTAGCCGCTCGAGCGACGAGAGCTTCGACGCGGCTCTCGACTGTACCGGGCTCAAGCAGTCGATCGAGTTCCTGATGGCACGCACCCGCTCAGCAGTATCGATCTTCGGGGTGCTGCGCGAGACCGTCGACTTCGGCCCGCAGAACTGGGGAGGCGACTTCGCGCTCCTTGGATACGGGCGACACAACCGTTCGGCTGCCGAGCGGGCGCTCGAGCTCGTGTTGAGCGGCACGCTCGATCTGTCGGCTCTGGTGACCCACCGGCTTCCTCTCACGCACTACCGCGAAGGAGTCGAGCTCCTGCGCAGTCACGAGGCGATCAAGGTGTGCTTTGATCCGTGGGGTTGAGCGGCAGGGTACTCAGCTCTGCCGCAGCTCGCAGACCTCGCCGTCCGGGCCGCGGAAGTAGACGACCCAGACGTCGGGGCGAAACTCCACCGGCTCGCTCAGGCACTCGACCCCCATCTCGACGAGCCTGCGGTAGTCACCGCGAACGTCCGGTGAGCTGAAGGCGATGTGGCTGATCCCGTGGTCGGCCTGGCTGCGCTCGCGGGCAAGCGGCCGTCCGGCCGGCTCGCCGTACTCGAAGAGCTCGATCACCAGCTGCGGCGCCGGCGTGTCCTCTCCGTCGGCGGGCGGCGGTCCAAGGTGGGCGATCCGCGCCCGGCATCCGGGAAGTCCCACGATCTCCCCGAGCCGACTCTCAGGAGGCGAGTCGATCGTGCGGTTGACCTGGAGCGAGAAGACCGACGTGTAGAACTCGATCGACCGTTCGAGGTTCGAGACGCTGATCGCGGTGTGCTCCGGCACCGGCCTGATGGAAGTGCTCCCCGCCATTCTCACTCCTCACGATACCTGATGTAGGCGACCTTGTGCTCGCTGAAGAACTCGATCCCGGAGCTTCCGGCCTCCGGGATACCGAACCCTGAGTCCTTGACGCCGCCGAAGGTGAAGCCTGGCTCCTTGTACGCGGTGAGCATGTTGACGTGGACGAGGCCCACGTCGATCTGCTCGATGAAGCTCATCGCCCGGCTGAGGTCCCTCGTGTAGACCGACGAGGAAAGCCCGAAGGGGACGTCGTTCGCGATCCTGACCGCCTCGTCGTAGTCCGCGGCTTCCATCACGCTCAGCACGGGGCCGAATATCTCTTCCTGTGCGATCCGCATCCGCGGCGTGACCTTCGTGAAGATCGTCGGGGGGATGAAACAGCCCTCGTCGTACGGTTTGCCGCCCAGACGCTCGCCGCCGGTGACCAGGCGGGCGCCCTCCTGCGAGCCGACGCGCAGGTACTCGCTCACGGTCGCGAGCTGCTCGGTCCCGCAGAGCGGACCCATGTCCGTCGATTCGTCGGACCCGTCGCCGGTCTTCATCTGTTTCACCCGGTCCATCAGGCGCTCGGTGAACTCCTCGAGCACCGGCTTCTCGACGACCGCCCGGCTCGTGCAGGTGCACCACTGCCCGGCGCAGGCATAGGCGGCCGTCGCCGCAGATTCGACCGCCGCCTCGATGTCCGCGTCGGCGAGCACGACGATCGCGTTCTTCCCGCCCATTTCGAGCTGGGTGCGGATCATCGCGCTGGAGGCGACGCGATGGATGCCACGCCCCACCTCCGTGGAGCCGGTGAACGAAACCGCCTTGACGAGCGGCGATCCGGTGAAGGCGGCTCCCACCGTGGATCCGGGTCCCACCACCATATTGACGACACCGGGTGGGATCCCGGCTTCGTGAAAGAGGTCGACGAGGGCCTTTCCGACGCCGGGGGTGAGACTCGCCGGCTTGAAGACGACCGTGTTCCCGGCCATGAGCGCGGGAGTCATCTTGCGTCCCGGCACGTTGAGCGGGAAGTTCCACGGGGCGATCACGGAGATCACGCCGAGTGGTACCCGCGTCTCGTAGGCGAAGACTCCGGGTTGCGCCGTCGGCTTCGTCTCACCTCCCACACGAAGCCCTTCACCGATCTGGAACTCCATCTCGCGGCAGGTCGACTGAACCTCCGCGCGCGAGTCCTTGAGCGTCTTGCCGTTCTCGAGCGTGATGATGCGCGCGAGCTCCTCTCTGCGCTCGTCCATGAGCCGCAGCACCTTTTGCATCTGATCGGCCCGTCTGACCGCCGTGAGCGAACGCCATCCCGCAAAGGCGGCGGCGGCCGCGTTCATCGCCCGGCTCGCGTCCTCGTCGTCGCCCTGCGGCCAGACACCGGTCACCTCGCCCAGGCGGGCAGGGTTGCGGTGCTCGTATGTCCCGCGTGCGTGAGAGTCGACCCAGGCTCCGTTGATGTACTGCTTCTGCACCATAGATACTCCTACTTCCACTCCCTGCGCGCCATGAGGCGCAGGAGGTTGGTTATTTCCTCATCGTCGAGCATTGCCGCGGCCTCAAGGGCTCGCGAGACCGGATTCGGTACGTCAAGCGCGGTGACGACTCCCGGCGGTGCGTCGAGCAGATCGAAGAAGCGCTCGGTAACGATCGCCGCGACATGCCTCCCGATCGCCTGGCCGCCCGCCGCCTGCTCAACCGTTGCGATCACCCCGGTCTTCTCGAGCGACCTCCCGATCGTCTCCAGATCAAGCGATGCGATGTCGAGGCTTCTGAGGTCGATCACCTCGATCGAAAGCGACTCGCCGGCAAGCTCGTCCGCGATCGCGGCTGCCCGCGCGACCATCGAGCCGTAGACGACAACCGTCATGTCGGTGCCTTCGCGAACGACCCGTGCCGTACCAAAGGGGATACAGTAGTCGAGGTCGCTCTGCGGGACGTCGGACTTCCGGCCGTAGAGACTGTGGTGCTCGAAGATCGCGACCGGATCGTTGGAGTGCATCGCCGTGTTGAACAGCCCCACGTACTCGAAGCCGTCCGACGGCGCGATGATCCGCCAGCCGGGAAAGAGCGCGTAGAGCCCTACCGGATCCATCGAGTGCTGCCCGCCGTAGCCGCATCCGGTGCCTATCCTCATACGAAGCACGAGCGGCAGATCCGTCGTGTTGCCGTACATGTGGCGCGCCTTGCCGATCTGGTTGAAGATCTGGTCTCCCGCGACAAGGGTGAAGTCGGGGAACATGATCTCGACCACCGGCTTCATTCCGTGCATCGCGGCCCCAAGCCCTATCCCGCAGAAACCGCCCTCGGAGATGGGCGTGTTGATGAGGCGATCCGGGTACGTTGCCGGGAGGCCCTTCGTCGCGCCGTAGGCGCCGCCGCCGAAGTTCGCGACCTCTTCTCCCAACACGATCACCGTCTCGTCCTTCTCCATCCACCGCCCGGTGACAGCGGCGATCGCGTCCGAGTAGGTCATCTGCTTCATGGTCTCGAACGAATCGCGCTCGGCGTACGGGAGATCTCTGAGCTCGGAGCCGTCGCTCCTCACGCCCTCGCCCACGCTCTGCGCCGCCGGCCAGAGCTCATCGCGCACCTCCACGGGGCCGTCTCCGCGCTGTGTACAGCGCTCCACGGCTTCGGCGACCGCCGCGTCGGCCTTGCCGCGTACCGACTCCACCGCGTCCTCGTCGAGCACGCCGGCCGCCACGAGACGCTGCGGGAAGCGGGCATACGCGTCGCGCTCGAGCCATTCCTCTTCTTCCTTGCTCGTGCGGTATCCGTAGCGGCTTCCGGGAAGATCCCCGCCGTGGTGAAAGTGCCGGTAACACTTCGCCTCAATGAGTACCGGCTTGCCGCCCTTGCGCAGGCCATCCACGGCGGAGCGGAACACCTCGTAGAGCGCCGGCACGTCGTAGCCGAGGACCTGGTACCCGTCCATCTCGTAGGCCGCCGCGAGCTCGGTGAGCTCAGTGGCCGCGGTTGCGTCGTGCACCGAGGTCGCGACCGCGTACTGGTTGTTCTCCACCACGAAGGCGACCGGAAGGCTCCAGAGGCTCGCCATATTGCACGCCTCGTGGAAGGCCCCCTGGTTCACCGCACCGTCTCCCATGAAGGCGAGCACCACGTCGTCGCGGGACCGCTTGCGCGAGGCGAGCGCCGCTCCCACCGACAGCGGCACGCCGCCGGCCACGATCGCGTTCGTCCCGAGCACCCCGGCCTCGCGGCAGCGCAGATGCATCGACCCGCCGCGCCCGCCGCAGTACCCGTCGGCGAGCCCCATGATCTCCGCGAGCGTCCGGTAGACAGCCTGGCGTGCCTCGTCCGGCACGTCGGCCGTCACCGGATCCCACTCCTTCGGGAGGACGTGCTCGAGGATCTTCGCGAGCGTGATATGATGCGCCCGATGGCTGCCGGTGATCATGTCCTCGCTTCGAAGCCCGGCCATCGCAGCGGCGGCGACCGCCTCCTGCCCAATGCTGATGTGTATGGGCCCCCAGACGCAGTCGTTCGATTTCAGATCGATCACGCTGCGCTCGAAGGCGTTGATGAGGAAGATCGAGAAGAGCATGCGCTTCGCGGTCGCCCGGGGGATGACGTCGATCTCTGCCTTGGAGGAGGTCACGAGCGTGAGCTTGCTTCTCACGTTGATGGTTCTGGTCTTCATACGGTATGCAGTCCTTTCGCGGCTTTGCCGTATGATCATACCGTCTGACCGCGGCCCTGTCATCCGGCCCCTCGATCAGCCGTCTTGACCGTTGGGAGGCTGCCCCGTAGAGTGGCCGGATACACCATGGCTGGACGGCTTGCGAGGCCGCGGAGGAGCGCACGATGACGTACGGGGTATGCGGAGATCCGGGGGTCGCTTCGATCGCGGCGGACGCCGGGTACGAGTTCGCCGAGTGGACCGTGGAAGCGGTGCTCAGGCCCCGCGAGCCCGACGATGCATTCACGGCTGCGCTCGCGCAGGTGCGACGGGCGCCGCTGCCGTATCCCGTGCTCAACGTATTCGTGCCGGGCGACCTCAAGATCACGGGTCCGGACGCTGATCTGAAGCGGCTGCGGGAGTTCGTGACGATCGTGATGCGCCGCGCACAGGTGGCGGGTATCGAGGTCATCGTCTTCGGTTCCGGCGGTGCGCGAAGGATTCCCGACGGTTTCGATCGGGCGGTCGCGCACCGACAGATCGTCGCGTTCTGCCGGATGGCCGCGCCGCTCGCCGCCGATCACGGGGTCGCCATCGCGGTCGAGCCGCTCAACCTCAGCGAGTGCAACGTGCTCAACACCGTCGCCGAGTGCGGGGAACTGGTGAAGGAAGTGTCCCATCCCGGGCTGCGGCTGCTCGTCGACGCCTATCACCTGATGCGCGACTCGGACTCGTTCGACGACATCGTGG
>SKQU01000034.1 GCA_007118855.1 Spirochaetaceae bacterium | reverse complement strand
TCGAGGAGTTCGGGTGGCGTGGCATCGTCGTCCACAATATGCGCCGGATGAACCCCTTCGCGATCAGCGCGATTGTAGGCGTGATATGGTTCATCTGGCACCTGCCGCTCTTCTTCATCGTCGGCGTTGGCCAGTATCAGGCATCGGTGCTGGCGTTCTCCATGGGGCTCTTGGGGTACTCGTTCGTGACCACCGCGCTCTACCTCAAGACCGAAAGCGTGGTCCCCTGCATCATCTTCCACGCGCTGATCAACGCCTTCGCCGAGTTGGGCTTCTGGATGGCCGCCGACACCCGGTTGTCGTACTGGGACGGCGGCATCCGGCTGGTGGCAGGCCTGGCGGTTTTCGTTGCCATCGTGTACGCGCGGAGGCGGGTTCCTGCATCCCGACCGTCAGCTCTGGAGTGCGCCGCGTGGGATCAGCGTTCAAGCAGCCGTGCGAGCGTGGCCGAGTAGACTCCCCCTTCGAGCAGTTCCGGAGCGATGAACCCGAGGAGGCTCAGACCGTTCTCGAACGCCATCAGCGCGACCGCGCGCTGGCGCAGATCAGACGGCGATGACTCGCCTCGAGCGACGGCACGTCGCTCGAGACTCCCGGCGTAGTCGTCACACGCACGATGGAAGCGTTCGGCAAGTCGTGCGCGGACCCCGTCGTCTCGCATTGCGTGCAGCACGAACTCGTAGGTGAGTCGCCCCCAGTCCCGCATCCGCTCGAGCTCCTGCGGCAACGTCTCTTCGATCTGCGCCGCGATCGCGTCAATAGCGGCGCCGCCCTCCAGCAGCCCGATCGGCGGGGGGCCTTCGGCCGACAGGTGCTCGTCGAGGAGCGCGAGGTAGAGCTCGTCTTTGTTCGCGAAATGGGCATAGACGGCACCCTTGGTGTAGCCGGCTGCCTCCGCAACCATGTCGATCGACGCGCCGTGGAACCCGTGCTCCGAGAAGACCGCCGCGGCGGCGTCCAGGAGCGCACGTCTGGTGCGGGCCTTTGCCTCTTCGCGGGTCAGTCTGACTCTTTTCTCCATGCTCAATCCTCCAGAAAACCTGAGAAAGGTCTTGACATACCACATAGTATTTATATACTAACAGGTATCTAATACCGTTAGGTATATGGATGCATGCCAGTATATCAGAGTCGAACCGAGGAGGGAAGGAGATGAAGGATTCGCACGAACGATGTGCCGATGGATTCCTGCAGGAGCCGATTGGACGGTTGCTCGTACGCAACTGCGGGCCGGCGATGGCATCGATGCTCGTCATGGCGCTCTATCAGATCGTGGACGGTGCGATGGTCGGACGCCGGCTCGGCCCGGATGCACTCGCGGCCGTGAACATCCTCTACCCCGTGATCGCGCTGCTGGTTGGACTCGCGGTGATGATCGGAGTGGGAGCCAATGCGAAAGTGGCCGTCCTGCTCGGTGCGGGCAGGACGATCGAGGCGCGCGGAGTCTTCTCGCTCGCGGCGGCGCTTGGAACCGGCCTCGGCGTGGTCGGGACGGTTGTCGTGATAGTCCGCATCGCTCCGCTTACCAGCGCACTGGGGGCGTCCGAGGCGGTAAGCGAGCTTGCGAGAACGTATCTGTTGACGATGGCGCCGTTCTTCACGGCATATGTCCTCACCTTCATCCTCGACCAGGCGATGCGCAACGACGGGCACGCGGGACTCGCGACGGCCGTCATGGCGTGCGGAGCGTTCCTCAATATTGCGCTCGACTATCTCTTCCTCTTCGTGCTCGATCTGGGGATCGGCGGCGCCGCGCTCGCCTCCGCTGTGGGGCAGGGGTTCACCGCATCGTTCTTCATCGGGTACTTCGCGCTGAAGTCGATTCGCCGCCACCATGGCCTCCGCTTCACAAAACCCGCGGGTGGCCTGAGGACGGTCGCCGCGATCGCGACCAATGGTTCGTCCGAGCTTCTGGGGTCGCTTGCGCTTGGCGTCGTCACTCTCCTGTTCAACCGGGCGCTCATGAGCCATCTTGGCGCGATTGGCGTAGCAGCGTTCGCGCTCGTTCAGTACGTGCTGATGCTCTCGGCGGTCTTCTTCAACGCACTCGGCACCGGTTCGCAACCAATCGTCAGCCGGAACCACGGCGCGGGATTGCCGAGTCGCGTCTCCGCGACCCTCCGGATCGTCCTGGGTTCGGGCTGCGCGATCGGTGTCCTCCTCGCGGTAGGCGTCTGGACCGCCGCCGAACATGTCGCATCGCTCTTCGTTCCCGATCATCCCGACGCCGTCGCGCTCACCGCGGATGCGATCCGGATCGTCGCCTGGTCGATCCCTGCAGCGGCCGTGGGAACGATCGGGTCGGTCTTCTTCACCTCGATCGAGCGCGCCGGGCGCTCGCTCCTGATCGCGGCCCTCAGAGGTCTCATCGTGCCGGTCGCGATGCTCGCCGCAGGGCCACTGCTCTGGGGTGCGACCGGAATCTGGTTCGTACCGGTCGTCACCGAGCTTGCTGGCCTCGCAGTGACGGCTGTCATGCTGGTCACATGGTCTGGAGCGTCCGTCCGCTCGCATCTCCCGCGTCGTGGACTGATTAGAGCTGCGTGATACCGATGATTCGGGGACTGCCGAGCGCATCCGTCACAGAACCGAAGCACGGTTCGGCCGGCCCGCGCCAGCCGTTCTGCCGGACGGTAGCCGCGCGTGCGCGTGGGACATCGAGCGGCGGCTGCAGCTCGTCGAGGACCAACAAGCGAGCTTGGTGAGGTACCGCGGAAGATCGGCTTCCTCGAGCGCCTGATCGAGTACTCTCAGGTCGAGTGACCGCCCGATCCTGATCCAGTGCGTTTCTGTTTCTGAGGGACGTGGGAGTGCCTCCGGCTTCGGCCGAGATGCCACGCCGCAAGAACCAGGACTCCCATGAAGAGCAGCCCAAGGAGCGGCTCGTTCGTGATGAGTGGGGTGAGTCCATAGTCAGTCGCGGCGTGGGCGATGACAACGAGCCACAGGTTGCCGGAGAAGAGGTAGATCATGCCGAACACGAGCCAGGAGGCCAGATTACGTCCGAGTCTTCCGTAGAGCGCGCCGCCGGCGTGCCCGACGACGATGTAGCCGGGAAGGTGCCAGAGCGCGAACAGCACGGCCACGATGGCCAGAACGATCCACCGGTTGCGGGAATCGCCTGGCCCGGACTCGAACAGCCGCCGGCCGAGCGTGAAGATCACGCCGGCGAACAACAGCTCCTCACCAAAGGCGGTGAGAATCCAGTTGCTCACAAAGGCGTCCAGGCGATACTGCGATCGTACGATCTGTAGCTCGGCGAGACCCGCGATGTTAAGCAGGAACGCGAGACCCATCACGGCCGCGTACGCGATCGCCCCGGCAGCAACAGCGGGAAGAAGCCTTGCTGCGGATGCGCCTATCTCGCGGAATCTCAGCCGCGTCATAAAGACGAGCCCTACCGCCAGAGCCAGCAAGGCCGCCTGCGCGGCCGTAACGGTGGCCGGGCGGTAGCCTACCACGCGGTACCAGACGAACCAGACCAAGAGCGGGAAGAGAAACGCGCAGATCACCGAAAGAGCGAACCTCCAAGCCGCGCTGGCGACCATTGACCGCATGAGATCCTCCCAGAGGTTTTTGTGCCTTCACTGTACAAGGTCGGTCCCCGTTGGGTCTACCGCCGCGATCCGGCCCTCACACGAGCCCCGACGCCAGCACGAAGATGCGTGCGAAGCGACGCGACGATCACCTCCCGAAGTACCTTCGACTCCACCCCGGTGTTCATGGTCTCTCCTGGTTTCACGCGGACAAGGTAGTCGCGGACCTTTGCCCGACGCGCCTGCTGTCCGGCGATCGATTGCCGGAGTTCCGACTCGCGTCGCGCGAGCAGCGCATCGACCGGCGCCTCAGCCTCCACGATCTCGTGAACCTCCGACAGCGAAACGCCCAGCTTCGTGAGCGCGAGTATCCGGTTGATCCTGGAACAGTCACCTATCGAGTACATCCTTCGTCTCCTGCGCAAGAGATACCCCGGTACTACGGTCTGCCCCAAGGGGCAGAGTCACACGGTGCAACGCACTCTACCGTCGATTTGTTCCCGTGTTCTCGGTCCAGGCCAGGAGGGGGAGGTCTCCCCCTCGCTACGGCCGGGCTCTTCCGGCCGGCTAGTCCGGCTTGCTGACGCGCCGCCGGGCCGGCCGGGCCCGTCCTTCGCTCCCCCCTCTGTCCGCTCGGCGGTCTCCCACCGCCGCGATGCGC
>SKQU01000357.1 GCA_007118855.1 Spirochaetaceae bacterium | reverse complement strand
GACACGCGCAGTGACTCGGCCAGGCGGATGCAGCGGATGCAGCCGGGACAGGTATTGTGACCTCATAGGACATCAGCCCGCAGGGTCTCACCCGACTCCTGCTGCCTCTACCTTGCCGTCACGACCGCCGCGTGTCAATCGTATCCGAGACAGTGGTTCGACGTGCGGTGTACGACTACCTTCAGCGTCGCGAGCGCGAAGACATTACGAGGCGGTACCGGAAGGCCTACTCGTCGACCGATGAGCTCGAAGACGAGCTCGACGGATGGACCGGGGAGGGTGTGTGGCCGGACGAGTAGACCGTGACGATGTCTGGCTTCACACCTTCCTCGGTCGCCTCAGCGATCAGAAGCTGCGGGAGATGTGCCGGGCGGTCGGGATCGCCTTGGGCTGCAGGTAGTTCAGGCGGAAGCGAAACCAGGCGATCCCGGACACCGGGCGAATCAAGGTTGACAGATTATTCATGAACGGGTATATCCATATATGGAGGCGTATATGGAGCTTACCAAGAAGACAACGATCCTCCTGTCCCCACGAATGCACGCGCTCCTGCGGGAGATCTCCCGGGCGCGTCGGCGCAGCATTGGGGATCTCGTTCGGGAGGCGTGCGAAGCCCGGTACGGGGTGAGCTCGGAGTCGGCCGCCCATGATGCCGTGGACCGGCTTGCTTCGCTCGAGCTGCCGGTGGGAACTCCACAGCAGCTCAAACGGGAATCCGCTCCGGAGCCGGAGGAACTGTTGCCGTGATCCTCGTTGATGCAAACGTATTCATGTACGCCGCCGGAGCACCTCATCCGAACAAGGCACCCAGCCTGAAGTTCCTTCACGACGCGGTACGGATGAGCCATCAGTGCTGTGTGAACACTGAAGTCCTCCAGGAGATCCTTCACAGATACCGGGCCATCGGCAGGTGGGCCGACGGGCGAGAGGTCTACGCCCTGGCGAAGACGATCGTTCCAACCGTCGAGCTCATCACTCCGGAAATGATGGACGAAACGGTCCGACTCATGGACGCGTACCCGGCGCTCATGGCGCGCGACTGCGTCCATGCGGCCCACTGCATCCTCGGCGGGCTCGAAGGAATCTGCAGTTTCGATCACGACCTCGACACTATCGCCGGGGTCCACCGGATTGAACCAACGGCGTAGGAGCCCGGGAGCGGCGCGCGACGATTGCTCGTTCGTAAGCCTGCCCGACTTATCTGGAGGCCCGCAGGATGCTATACTTGACCGGATGGCTGATCTGAAGGTGGACCGCACGAAACTCTCCGTACTCACGAGCCACACGAGCGGTGACGACGAGTACTGGTGGTCACGGCCACACTGTGAACGCATCGCCGCAATCCAGATGAACAGGCAGGCCGCGTATGGGGAATCAAGAGCTTCCGCGCGACTTCAGAGAGTTCTTGAAGTTGCTCGCCGGGACATCAGCCACGGTCACCCCCCCAATCCGATGAAACGTGATGTGATTGGCGTTGTGGTAGTTGTACGCGCCGTTGATCGCTGTTCGTGACACCGCGAGGATGTCCTTCCGATCGAAGACCCAGTCGACGTACTGGAACCCCACCTGGGTGGAATCCTCGGGCCAGCCGTTTTCCTCGTAGTTCAGGACGTCCTTCACGAGGCGCCAGGTAAGGAGATCGCGCGAGCTGACGAGCGACAGCACGTTGCGCTGGCTCTCGTTCGCGCCGGTGACGCGGTTGACGAGCGAGAGGTAGCGGCCCGTCGTCGGATGACGCCTGATCGTGAACTTCGACGCATTACCCAGGAAGCCGACGAACCGCTCGAACCGGGGAGCCGTGGCCGGGCGCCCGGGGTCGAGGGAGAGAATGGGCACGAGACCGTGGCTTGGGCGCGCGCCCTGGGTCTGGTAGCGCGGAATCACGAGCAGGCGGCCCTCCGGCGAGACGACGACGTTCCCCTCGAGGAACCCGGGCGTCGTGCCGCCGGCGACCGCGCCGGGCCACGACGGGTCGTACGGAAGACAGGCCGACATCGTCCAGGCGGCGGGGTCGAGGAGATCCGCGTCCGCGGGACACGAGAGCACCCCGGTCGCGTGGCCGCCGGTACTCCACGATCCGTGATCAATCACGGTCCACAGGCGCCCTTCGTGCGCGACGATGGGCATGGGCGCGCGGTGGGGGCCGCCGGTGTCGCGATGGCCGCCGGCGAGGAGCGGCGTCGGTACGCTCCAGGTCCGCCCTTCATCGTCGGACCGGCCGATCAGGCAGGCACCGTACTCGGCGTTCATTCCCAGGAGGTAGAGCGCGCCGCGGTGCAGGAAGAGGCTCCCCCAGAAGCACGGGAAGACGGCCGTGACGAATGAGAAGCTCGCGCCGCCGTCATCCGAACGGAAGATCATCGTGAGATTCTGTCCCGCCCCACCCCAGAAGACGTCGTGCGACACGAGGATCACGCCGCCGGGGAGCATGACGATAGACGGACTTGCCGGCGAGCGGCCGGAGAAGGCCCAGGTGTAGTCATCCGGGTGGATGTAGTTCACCACGACGCCAGGCACCTCACCGCAGCGAAACAGCCTGACCGGGCTCGTGCTGACGAGACTCCCGGAAGCGTCGCGCAGCACAATGCGCGCTTCGTGGTCGGTGCCGTTCGAGAGACCCGTGAGCGTCACGGCTCCGCGCTCCCCGGTGGCCGGCACCGTGGCCGCGACACCCGAGCCGCGCGCACCGGCCGGGCCGCACTCGACCTCGTAACGCCAATCGGACCCACAGACGGCTCCGGTGTACTCCCACTCCATCCGGCAGCGGCCGGGTCCCGGGGCAAGACGCGTGAGGTTGATCTCCGGTGTGCCACGATGCGGCGCGGCGTGCCAGCCAAGAAGTGCACGCGCATTGCGCACACCCCAGGGGCCGGGCGCCCGTCGCCCCGTCACGGCGCGCCTCCCTGCGCGTCACTGCGATCGCCAGGTCGCCCTCCCCGGCCGCGAATCCCCGCCGCCGCGTCGCCGATCTCCTCCCGCGACAGGCCGGCTGCCTCGTACATCGCGAAGATGTTCTCAGGCGGCGTCTCCGGCGGGACCGTGTGGGAGGCGGCGAGGATGAACCCGCCGCCGTCGCGGGTCATGCCGTCGATGAGGGCTTCGGTCTCGCGGCGCACTTGCGCCGCGGTGGCGTTGGGCAGGAGCCCCTGGGTGTCCACGCCGCCCATGAAGGCGAGGTCGCGGCCGTACTCGCGCTTGAGCTCGAAGGGGTCCATGCCGGGGCAGTTGGACTGGATGGGGTTGAGGACGCTGAGCCCCATCTCGACCAGGTCGTCGATGATGGGGCGCAGCGACCCGCAGCAGTGGTAGGCGACCGGCAGGCCGTGCCTCCTGCCGACGTCGAATACGAGCTGGAGCTGCGGCCGCACGAGCCTGCGCCAGAGCGCCGGGCTCATCAACATACCGTGCTGGCCGGCGACGTCGTCGCCGGTCCAGAGCCAGTCGAGCGGGAAGCGGTCGCAGGCGGCTTGCGCAAGGTGCGCGGCGAAGCGGGCCGCGCGAGCGAGCATCTCACGCGCGAGCGGCTCGTCGCAGGCGAGGTCCATCATCGCCGCCTCCATCCCGCGCAGCCGCCAGTACATCTCAAAGACGCACGGCGAGACGTCGCAGCCGGTGAAATACGCGTCGGAATACTGCAGAAGCGGCTCCATGTTCCCAAGGAGCTCATCCGTGTGCTCCCACGGAAAACTGTAGTCCAGCACATCGTTACGATCAGCGTGCTCGAGCGGCGCGCACCGGATCTGGTTGAAGCCCCCTTCCCGCACCCAGCGAATACCCCACCAGTCGACGTGCCCTTCGCCCTCGCTCTTGTGCGTGATCCCCTCCATCGCGTAGTTGTTGTTGACCCAGGTCTGGACGATGTCGTTACCCATCGCCTCGCCCAGGTACTCCTGCGGTATCTCGAGCAGGGCCGCAAGCCCGCGCGAGGTCTGCGGATGAAACCACATGAAGATGGGAACCCGGTCGACCGGCCGGCGCTCGAGCGCGGCCCGCACCCGCTCCTTCGACGTCACAGAACCTCCGGGAGCAGCATAGCCGGAAACCGGCAGGATCGTCAGGACCGACGCTCTACCTCAGGGTTCGCCACGTACTCCCCGCCGCGGCAGCGTTTGAGATAGTTCAGGCCGTGGACCTGGCCGGTCATCTCGAGCTCGCCGCGGTAGACCGGGTCGTGCCATCCTTCAATGTCAATGCTGCCGGTG
>SKQU01000096.1 GCA_007118855.1 Spirochaetaceae bacterium | reverse complement strand
TCTGCTCCTGATTGAGGCGACCGGCATCGCGCGGGTGGACGACCTCTACGCGATGATGAGCCAGGACGGGCTCGACCGGCTGCTGCGGATAGAGAAGAACATCTGCGTCGCGGATGCGACGAGTTTCCACAAGGTCGAGCGCACGCTCGAGGCGGTCGCCGTCCAGGCCAACTACGCCGACGTCTTTATCCTGAACAAGACCGACCGGGCCGACGCGGCGCTCGTGGAGAAGACGGAGGCGCTTCTCGCCGCACACAACCCGAAGGCGCCCATCTACCGCGCCGTTCGGGCCGACGTCCCGTTCGCTGAGATACTGAGCCTGGAGTCCGGGGCCGACGCCGGATCAAGAGCCCGGAGCGGAGCGCCGAGCACTGATGCCTCTCCTGAGTACCACAGCGCGAGCATGCAGTTCCGGGGCGTCTTCGACTCCGCGAAGTGGCGAGCCCTCGCCTCATCGTTCGAGCCGGGCCGGCTGCTACGAGCGAAGGGCGTCATCGTCTATCCGGAAGGGCCCCGCTACTTCGAGGTCGTGAACGGTGAGTACTCGGAGCAGGAGGCGCCGGCCTCGCTCGCGGCAAAGGCCGTGAGCGTCTTCACCTTTATCACGAGGGACGATCTCGCGGACTCACTCTCTTCACGTGTCCGGCGCTGCCGCATCGAGTCGTGACCCCGGGTCCGGGAACGTGATCGTGAAACGCGCCCCGTTCTCCCGCTCGACGACCAACTCACCGCCTATCTGCTCGACGAGCGACCCGATGATCACCAGACCGAGCGATCCGTTCCGGTCCACGGTCTCCGGCATGCCGACGCCGTCGTCCGAGTAGATCAAGCGGACCGTCTCGTCCTCCCGCCCAACGGCCACTCGGATCGTAGGGACGCCGCCCTCGGGACGAGCGTGCTTCATCGTATTGGTGATGAGCTCGTTGACGATGATCCCCACCGGCGAGAGGACCTGTGTGGGCAGCACGAAGTCTTCGATCTCCATAACAGCTTCCACCGGGCGTGTATCGGCGTAGAGCTCGACGATCTGTCTGATCAGAGGCGGCAGGTACTCGCGGATACTGAGCTCGGCATACTGGTCGATCTCGTGCAGCTGCTCGTCAAGGGTAACCATGCTCTGGACGCTGCCGGCTACCCGGCGCAACGCGTCCATGCAGGCGAAGTTGTCAACGTTCCCGGCATGGAGCGACAGAAGGCTCCGGATGAGACCCATGTTGTTCCTGACGCGATGTCGTGATTCGCGCAGCAGGAGCCCTTTCTCGCGAAGCAAGGCCTCGACGCGCCGCTCGGCGCGCTTGCGCGCGGTTATATCGGTGAAAACCACGACATTGTACTCTCCGGTCGTCTTGAAGCGGAACTCCACCTCGCGGAAAGTCCCGTCCCGGCAGGTCACGCTCGTCTCCACCGGGACGATCTCGTTCCCGTGGGCCCGTGCGTGCTCCACGGCATTCGTCCAGACAGCCCGGATGCGCTCGCGCTCCTGCGGTTCCGGGTAGGCCAGCTCAAACCAGCGCTCGACGTCCGGCACGTCCTCACCGGTGTACCCGAACAGGTCGACGAAACGTCGGTTGTGGTAGATCATCCGCTCCCGGCCGTCCGAGATGACGATGCCCACCGGCGAGACCTCCGTAATCAGCCGCAGGCGTTCGTCGCTCTCGCGCAGCGCCCTGGTCGTGCGATGCCATTCGGTTGTGTCCCTGATGATGGACAGCGCTTCCTCGTCGCTACAACGAACAATGCGGTCCTCGAAGACGAAGGTGCTGCCGTTCAGGTCGAGCGTGTAGCTGTACGACCGGCTCTCACCCGTCGCGAACACCTCAGCAAGGGCGCTCATTGCCTTCGCGGCGTGCTCTGCACGCAGAATCTCCGGAATCCGTCGGCCAAGGAACTCCTGCGGCGGAACGTAGAGCTGAGCGGGATCCTTTGCGTAGTAGTCAAGGAAGGTGCCCTGGCGGTCGAGCAGAAAGAGCAGGTCGGGAAACGCGCCAAGCAGCGCTCGATGCCTGCCTTCGAGCCGGCGCAGCTCATCCTCGGACTTGCGCCGTTCGGTCACGTCGCGGGCGGCGGCGTAGATCGTCGAGTCGATGGGCCGGGAGCGCCACTCGATCCACCGGTACGACCCGTCACGGTGGCGGTACCGGTTTTCAAAGCTCTCGATCTCCTGATGGCTTCGCAACCGCGCGATCGCCGCGATAGTCGGCTGCAGATCGTCGGGATGGACGAAGTCGAGAAAACGTCTGCCAAGAAGCTCGTCCACCGGGTATCCGAGCACCCTCTCCCACTGCGGGTTGAGCCGCACGAACCGCCCGTCCATCGAGGAGATGCACAGCAGATCGAGGCTGTTCGAGAAGTAGCGTTCGAGCTCCTCGGCGGCCTCACGCTCGCGCTGCCTCGCCTCGTACAGCCGGAACGCCATCCTGATGGAGGCGAACAACACCGTCTCGCCGGTGTTTTTGACGATGTAGCCGTAGGAGGTGATCCCCTCGGTCCTGCGGACGACCGCCGGCTCGGTATGCGACGACAGAAAGACGAGCGGCAGATCGTGTCCGGCGAGGATGCGCTGCGCGGCCTCCGTTCCGTCGATCCCCGGACCCAGGTTGATGTCCATCAGAACGAGGTCGATCTCCGGGTGCTCGTCGACCGCCTCGACGGCGGCCTCGCCGGTCCCGGCCGTGATGACGGCGTACCCGGCGCGCCGGAGTATCGCCTGTTCGGTGAGCGCGATGATCGCCTCGTCCTCTACGAGCAGGATCGTCCTTTGGTCAGCCATCGTCGATCCGCGGGATTGCCGCAACCAGCAGATCCGTCATCTTCGCGGCGTTCTCCCGGAAGATCTCGAGCACCGCCTGCCACGTCACCGGCTCCTCACCCTCCTTCCAGCAGTCGTAATCGGTGGACATGGCAACCGCGGCGTACGGGATCTCGAGCTCGTTCGCGACGATGCACTCGGGGGCGGTGCTCATGTTGATGACATCCGCGCCCCAGGCGCGGAACATGTGAGACTCCGCGCGGGTGGAGAACCGGGGGCCTTCTATCGTCACTACGGTCCCCCGGTCGTGGACCGGAATGTCGAGCGCCCGGGCGGTCCCGGAAAGCAGACGACGCAGACTCGCGTCGAACGGCTCGGCCATGGGCACATGGTGCATGCCGTCCGAGAAGTCGTCGAAGACCGTGACCTCACGCCGGCGGGTGAAATCGATAAACTGATCGAGGATGACGAAGTGCCCCCGCCCTATCTCTTCGCGCAGCGAGCCCACAGCGGTCGTGGCGACGATGTGGGTGCATCCCTGCTCCGTGAGCGCCAGGACATTGGCGCGGTTGGGCACTTGCGTGGGCGGAATGCGGTGGTCGCGATCGTGGCGCGAGAGAATCACCACATCCACCCCGCCGATCACGCCGGTGGTGAGCGTGGAGGACGGATCGCCAAACCGCGTCGTGACCCGCACCTCCTTCGGCTCCGCGATGATATCCGGGTTCTCGAGCCCCGATCCTCCAATGATGCCGACCCTGATCACGTCGCCTCCTTTGCTCTCTCAAAGTGCTCCACGATGATCCGGTACGCCTCCTCGAAGGTTCGACCGGCGGAGAAGACCCCCTCCTCGTGCCCCCGCATGACGAGGATCAGCGGCACGGGCGGCGGGGGGCTGCTCGCCACGACGAGCTCGGTGAGCCGCCGGTAGAGCTGCTCGCTGCCGTACGGAATGTCCTCCTCGGTTGAGAGAACGTCCGCGCGCATGAGCGCGAGCCACAGCGGCCTGGAATGGACGTGGATGACCGCGTTGACCTCAGGGCGCTCATAGAAGGCGGCGTGGCTGAGCGCCTCACTCGAGGGCAGGCAAGGGCCAAAGCAGTGTACCGTGTTTGCGCCGAAGTCCCACCGGTCCACGACGACGTAATCGGACCCGTCGAGCACCGCCTTGTGTCCGGTCTGCGTGCCGGAGATCACGAAGCCGCCGGCTTCGCGTCGCGCGCTGATGTTCCCGTACCCGTAGCCTGCATCCTCGCTGAACCCGATCAGACCGAGCTTCCACAGCCGTTCGCGATACTCCTCTACGTGCCGGTACACCGCGGCTTCGAACGGTGGGGTGCGGCGGTGCTCGCCCACCGTGAACTTGATCGTACCCTCAGTCACGGTTCGCCCCTCCAAGCCCGGCGGCGAGATGATCGGCGTCAAAGACGCCCCGTTCGGTAACGTACCCGGTGACCAG
>SKQU01000108.1 GCA_007118855.1 Spirochaetaceae bacterium | reverse complement strand
TCACGCAGCGGATCGGTCCGACGCGCCGTGATCACCTCTCGCGTCATGGCGTCCTTGACCTTCAGCCTGAAGATGAGCTCCGTGAGGAAGGTCGGGGAGTTATCCGTGCTGATCGGCAGCGTGTTCAAGGCCTATTCAACCGGCTCCGTGAGCGCCGAGGAGCGCTTGAGACGGATCAGGTAGAAGAGATTCTCTATCTCCAACCCGATATTCACGTTGTGGACGGTACACTCCTGCCGGCAGCCTTCCTCGTCGCAGGCCGCCGCGCACTTGAGCTCCACTGAGGTGAAGTTCAGGATGCCCCGGATCCCTGCGTCGACCATCACCTCGAAGACGCTCGTCGCGACCTGGTCCGGTACCGCGAGCACCGCCACCTCGATCTCCTCTCTCGCCACGAAGGCGGGCAGCTCATCCGCCGGCAGCACCGGGATCTGGGCCTCCGGCTCGATCCGGTCCCGGGAGACATCGAACCCGGCGACGATCCGGATCCCTTCGCGGATGAACTCGCGGTATTCGAGCAGCGCACTCCCGATCCGGCCGCAGCCGACGACGATGATCCGCTCCGTCTCCTTCTTCCCGAGCACATCGATCAGCCGGTCAATCAGGGCGTCAATGAGGTACCCCCCGCGCTTGTTGCCGGAGATTCCGATGACCGAGAAGTCCTTCCTCACGACCGCGGGGGTAGCGCCGATCGCGTCACCGAGGTTGTTGGAGAATACCTTGACGAATCCGAGGGCCTTCAGTTTCTGAAGAACCCGAAGATAGCGCGCGAGCCGCAGTACCATCGGACGGTGGATCTTTTCTTCCATTATTGATCTCCGCGTCACATCAAACACGTCAAACCTACTACAAACATCGCTGTATAGCAACGAACGGAGAGCGCGATCGCTTGAGAAAAAATAGATAACTTTATATCGGTTTGTATTGTCTTTTTCTCACCGGTCCGCTACATTTTGCCCACAATCCAAACTCACCGGGAGGCCTCATGCCCGCGACAGCAGCACCGACTCTCTCGAAGGACATCCTCGATTTCATCGACGAGTGGCGCGACGAGCCCGGGAACCTGATCATGATCCTGCACCGCGTGCAGCAGGAGTACGGCTTCGTTCCCAGAGAGATCTCGCTGCTGCTTGCGAAGGAGCTCGACGTTCCGCTGGCAAAAATCTACGGCGTCATCACCTTCTATCACTTCTTCAAGCTCGAGAAGCCGGGCCGGAACCAGATCTCCGTCTGCATGGGAACGGCCTGCTATCTGCGCGGAGGAGAGGACCTCATACAGGAGCTCGAGAATCTGCTCGGGATCGGCGTGAACGCCGTGACCGATGACGGTGAGTTCAGCGTGGAGGCGGTCCGCTGCGTCGGGTGCTGCGGGCTCGCGCCCGTGTTGACGGTGAACGGCGAGGTCTACGGCAAGGTGGCCAAGGCGCAGCTTCCGGACATCCTGGCGAAGCACCGGGACGAGTAGTGCACTTCACGCTCGGTGAGCTGCTGCTCGATCTGGTCCAGAATGCGGCAAACGCCGGGGCGAAGACGGTGCGGGTGAGCGTACGCGAGCGCAACGGGCGCTTCGCGATGACCGTCAGCGACGACGGCGCCGGGATGCCGGCGCAGATCGTCACGCGCGCGACCGATCCGTTCTTCACCGACGGACGGACGCATCCGGGTCGTGAGGTCGGGCTCGGGCTCGCCTTCCTGCGCCAGACGGCCGAGGCAACCGAGGGGTCGTTCCGGCTCCAGTCGCAGCCGGGGGAGGGGACGACCGTGGGGCTCGACTGCCCGGCCGATCACGTGGACCTGCCGCCCTTCGGTGACCCGGTGGGCTGCTTCGTGGCCGTCCTGTGCACTGAAGGGGTCGGGGAGATCGAGATCGCCCGGGAGAACGAGTCGGGGGCGTATACGCTGCGCAGCAGCGAACTGGAAGAGGTGCTCGGGGATCTCTCGAGCGTAGAAGCACGCGGACTGCTTGGTGAGTACGTCCGGAGTCAGGAGGATGAGCTATGGCGAAGATGACCCTTGATGATCTGCGCAAGCTTCGCGACGCCAAACGTCGTGAGCTCGACATGAGGGATGCGGAGAACAAGACGATTCAGGTTATCGTCGGGATGGGGACGAGCGGCATCGCCGCCGGGGCGAAGCAGACGCTCGCGGCGTTTCTCACGGAGCTCGAGCAGCACGGCCTGTCGAACGTGAGCCTGCGGCAGACCGGGAGCCTCGGCCTCGACCATGCCGAACCAACCGTCGAAGTGCGCATGTCCGACATGCCGACCGTCATCTACGGCAAGGTGACGCCGGAGATCGCCGAGAAGATCGTCCGCAAGCACATCCTCGGCAAGACGCTCGTGAACGATCACATATACGACCGCCCCGCGGCGGACATCATGGAAGGCACGAAGTGAGCATGGGCTTTCAACACTACATCCTCGTTTGCGGCGGAACCGGCTGCGAGAGCAACAAGGCCGACGAGATCTTCCGTCACCTGATCCGCGAAGTCGAAGAGCAGAAGCTCGAAGAGAAGGTGCAGGTCGTGAAGACCGGCTGCTTCGGCTTCTGCGCGCAGGGACCGATCGTCAAGATCCTCCCCGAGGAGAGTTTCTACGTGAACGTCGTTCCGGACGATGCGAACGAGCTCGTGACCGAGCACATCGTCAAGGGGCGCCCCGTCGAGCGGCTCCTCTACCGGGAAGCCGACAGCAAAGAGCACGCCCGGGTCGACGATATCAGCTTCTACCAGAAGCAGTTCCGGATCGTGCTGCGCAACTGCGGGTTCATCGACCCGGAGGAGATCTCCGAGTACATCGCGCGCGACGGGTACGCTGCGCTCGAGAAGGTGCTCTTCGAGATGACGCCGCAGCAGATCATCGACGAGTTGAAGAGCTCCGGTCTGCGAGGCCGCGGCGGGGCCGGCTATCCGACGTGGATGAAGTGGAGCTTCACACGCAGTGCCGAAGGTGAGCGCAAGTACGTCGTCTGTAACGCCGACGAGGGTGACCCCGGCGCCTACATGGACCGCAGCATCCTCGAGGGAGATCCCCATTCCGTTCTCGAGGCGATGGCGATCTGCGGGCGGACGATCGGCGCGGACAAAGGATACATCTATATCCGCGCCGAGTATCCGCTCGCGATCGGGCGGCTCGAACGCGCAATCGCGCAGGCGAAGGAGTACGGGCTGCTCGGCGAGGGGATCCTCGGCAGTGACTTCACCTTCGACGTCGAGCTGCGCCTGGGCGCGGGAGCCTTCGTGTGCGGCGAAGAAACCGCGCTGCTTGCAAGCATAGAAGGCGAGCGCGGCATGCCTCGCCCGCGACCGCCGTTCCCGTCGGTCAAGGGGCTCTGGGGGATGCCGACGGTGATCAACAACGTCGAGACCTTCGCCAATATCCCCGTGATCCTCGTGCGCGGCGCCGAGTGGTTCGGCAGGATCGGCACGGAAGAGAGCAAGGGGACCAAGGTCTTCGCGCTCACCGGAAAGATAAAGAATTCCGGTCTCGTCGAGGTGCCGATGGGCACACCCTTGCGTGACATCGTCTACAACATCGGGGGCGGCATCCCGGACGGCAAGGAGTTCAAGGCGGTGCAGACCGGCGGTCCGTCCGGAGGAGTCATCACCGCGGAGCACCTCGACACGCCCATAGACTACGAGCACCTCCAGGAGCTCGGCTCGATCATGGGCTCCGGCGGCATGATCGTCATGGACGAGACCGACTGCATGGTCGACGTGACGAAATTCTACCTCGACTTCACCGTGGAGGAGAGCTGCGGCAAGTGCGCTCCCTGCCGTGTGGGCGGGCGAAAGCTCCACAACATTCTCACGCGCATCAGCAAGGGCCAGGGCGTGCCGGAGGACATCGACAAGATGCGCCGGATTGGCAGAGCGATGACCAAGGCGAGTCTCTGCGGCCTGGGGCAGACCGCGCCCAATCCCATCCTGAGCACCCTGCGTTTCTTCCATGCCGAGTACGACGCGCACATCAACGAGGGGCTCTGCCCGGCCGGGAAGTGCAAGGACCTCGTGCACTTCGAGATCATCACGGAGAACTGCATAGGCTGCGGCCTCTGCGCACGGCGGTGTCCGGTACTCTGCATCTCGGGCGAGCGACGCCAGCCGCACGAGATAGACCAGGAACGCTGCATCAAGTGCGGTGAGTGTTTCACGGTCTGCAAGTTCAACGCGGTCCTGCGGGCATAGAGAGGAATAAGGAGCACCCATGAC
>SKQU01000246.1 GCA_007118855.1 Spirochaetaceae bacterium | reverse complement strand
CGCTGGTGATCGCCGGCGGCGGTCTGCGGTACTCCGCCGCCGCCGCCGCCCTGACCGCTTTCTGCGAGCGAAGCGGCATACCGTTCGCCGAGACGCAGGCCGGCAAGGGGACCGTCCCCTGGGATCACCCGATGAACCTTGGCGGGATAGGCGTCACCGGCGGGCTCGGTGCCAACCGCATTGCGGCGCGGGCCGACCTCGTCATCGCCGTGGGTACGCGTCTTGGCGATTTCACGACCGCCTCCAAGTCGGCCTTTCCAGGAGCCGGAGGACGAATCGTGAGCATCAACGTCAACGCCTTCGACGCGCACAAGATGGCCGCCGAACCGATGGTGTGCGACGCGCGCCTGGGGCTTGTCGCCCTGACCGAAAGACTCGCTTCCATGGGGTACGTCGCGTCACACGGTGATGAGGTCCAACAGGCGCGACGTGAGTGGCATGCGGAGATCGATCGGCTCTACAGCGACGTCACGCCGTCCGACGCGCTGCTGTCGCAGACCCGCGTTCTGGGGCTGTTGAACGATGGTTTGTTGCCGGACACCGCCATCGTCGTTGGTTCTTCGGGGAGTCTGCCGGGCGACATGCAGAGGCTGTGGAGGGCTCGCGGCGAAGACGGGTACCACATGGAATACGGCTTCTCGTGCATGGGTTACGAGATATCCGGGGCGTTCGGCGCGCGGCTCGCAGCTCCCGATCGTGAGGTTGTGGCGATGGTGGGTGACGGGAGCTACATCATGCTGCACTCGGAGCTGGTAACGGCGGTCCGCGAGGGCGTACGGATCATCGTCATCGTGTTTGACAACTCCGGCTACCAGTGCATCGACAACCTTCAGACGTCACAGGGCATCTCCAGCTACGCGACCTACTTCCGGACCCGCGAGGCGAGCGGACGGTTGGACGGCAAGCCGCCACTGTTCGACTTTGCCGCCAACGCGCGCGCCTACGGCGCCGAGGCGTGGACGGTCCGCACGGAAGCGGAGCTCGTGAGCGCCGTGCAGTCGGCGTTGGCGGCGCGTGGACCGGCGGTGATCGATGTCAAGGTCTCGCCCAAGTCCATGACCGGCGGATACGAGTCGTGGTGGAGGGTCGGTGTTCCGGAGGTATCCACGAGCGAAGACGTCCGCCGAGCGTCGGCGCAGATGAGGAACGCCGTGGCGAAGGCCCGGCCGTACTGAGGAGCAGCGCATGATACGTGTCGCAAACGCACCGTGTTCGTGGGGCGTGTTGGAGTTCGGGATTGAGGGTCGGACCCTCGGGTACAGGGACGTCCTGGGCGAGATGAAGGAGACCGGATACGCCGGAACCGAGCTCGGCGATTGGGGTTTCCTGCCGACCGATCCCGCGCGGCTGCGCTCTGAACTGGATACCTTCGGGTTGGACCTGGTTGGGGCATTTGTGCCGGTCGCGTTGAGCGAAACCGCGAAACACCAGGCCGGGGTGGACGCCGGGGTCCGTACGGCGAGACTCATGGCGGACGCCGGGTACCGGGACGCCCTCGTGATCCTGGCCGACGACAACGCGACCGTCCCGGACCGCGTCGTGAACGCCGGGCGTGTGACTCCCGGGCTGTATCTGGACCGCGAGCGGTGGGAAGCCCTTCGGTCCGGAGCAGAGAGATTCTCGAGGGCGGTTTTCGACGCGACGGGGCTGAAGACCGCGTTCCATCACCACTGCGGCGGGTACGTGGAGACGCCCGGGGAGATTGAGAAGCTCCTGGTCTCAGTGCCGGCGCAGACCATGGGTCTGGTTCTGGATACGGGACACTATCTCTTTGGCGGTGGATATCCGGAGGCGGCGATCGGGCTCTTTGGGGAGCGCATCTGCCATGTTCACTTCAAGGATTGTTCGGCCACCATCGCACAACAGTCGCGGTCCGGCGGCTGGGACTACTTCGAGTCCCTGCGAAACGGCGTGTTCTGTGAGCTCGGACTTGGTGCTGTCGCGTTCGCCTCCATTGTCGAGCAACTGCGCGCGCGGCGGTATGACGGCTGGATCGTCATCGAACAGGATGTGCTCCCGGGTATGGGCAGTCCCATGGAGTGCGCCCGCCGCAACAGGGAGTACCTGCGGACTCACGGCCTGTAATACGGCGGGTGATCGGCCTCCGCATTGAGCTCCTCTATACGCGCCGCCAGCACACGCTCGGCTTCCTCAACGAGCTCACGCTCGAGACCGATGCCGATCGTGGTTGCCGCGGAGACGCTGTGGCAGGCATCAGCAAACCCGCCCAGGTTGAGTGTTGCCTCCGGGAGGAACGAGTCGAGGCCGGGCTGCCGGTTGCTCCTGATCGCCTCCACGAGCTCGTCGGAGACCCGCATTGATACCTTGGTCATGCCGGAGCCCAGCGTGCCCAGGCCGGGTATCTCGCCCGGCACCCACTGGAAACCGGCGAGGTACCTCGCGGGGTCGACGACGGACGAGTTCCGGATCTCATCGCAGAACACGCCGATCATCTTCACGCCCATGGGAACGAACCTGTCCTTCACGTCGAACCACTGGATGAACTCAGAGGTGTGAAGCGCGCCGTCACGAAGCGCCTCCACGGTCTGTGCGAAGATCCGGTCCCTGATACGCACGAGCTCGTCGAGCTTCCGTCTGCTCTCCTCGCTCGGCCCCTCGAGGCACACCCGCACCGCGAGATCAGCTCCACCCTGGTAGTACCCGACCGCCCCCAGGGTATCAAGCTGCGAGGCAAGCTCATCGCAGCGGTACTCCACTCCGCCCACCGTGATGAAGTAGCGCTCAGCACCGGGAAGCGAGTCATCGTCGTCCCAGGGCTCGGCACGGGCGTTGCCCTGCCGCTCCGCCTCGGCAAGGGCGTCACGGTTCGCGCTCACAAGCCGGCCCCCTGCAAAGGAGCCGTCTCCCGTCGCGCCGAGGAGGGCCAGGTGAGCCAGGTCCCGGTTCGTCTTGTCAAGCTGAACGGCGAAACGGTAGCAGGTGGTCGAGCCGGATATGTCGATATCCCCTTTGAGACCGTACAGATCTGGGTCGAGGTTCAGTACCGTCGGGTCACGGCTCGGCTCCGCCGGATGATGGTCGAGGATGACAACGAGGTTGCGCCCCTGGTTCTTCCTGGCAATCAGCGGGGCGATCCTGCCGGCGAAATCCGCAAAGACGACAATCTTGTCCGTATAACGCCGGAACACGATGTCGAGGAGCTCCGGATACGGCTTCTCGAGTGCGTACCGGTCAACCGTGTAACCGGCGCGAGAGAAGGCGGTGCTGAGGATCGCCCCGGAAGCGAGACCATCCGTGTCGTTATGGTGGAAGAGGATGACCTCCCGTCCCGCACGTCGGAGTGGACAGAGCGATTCCTCTAACGCCCGGGTGAAGGCAGCATGCGCCGTCCGCGGAGGCCGGCTCGTCCGTGGACGGCGCGCCACCGTCCGCCCTGCCACGAGCGCGACGCCGGTCCCGGCGAGGTCGTTCGCAACGACGTCTCCGATTCGGACCGGCGCGTCCACCCGGATCAGCTTGATCTCTTCCATGATCGCGCGCAACCGCGGCCGGGCGACGGGCGCGGCAGTTCTGACCGGCAGCATCGCGATCTCGCCGTCCCGGACCGGCACCGTGCTCGTCAGGACCCGCGACGGGTTGCGGATCTCCATCTCGGCGTACTCCCGTCCCGTGCGGCAGACGTCCCTGGAGAACCGCAGCTCCTCGCCCCGACGGTGAGCCACGATCTCGCATCCTTCCGGGCACATCACGCAGAGTACGGTGTGCGCCGCGTCCTGACGATTGTCGGCCTCACGGTTCACCGCAATTCTCCCCTATCCGAAAGGTGAGCTCGTCGTCGCCTGATGCACCAATCCCCCGGACGGTCGCCCGCACCATCTCCGACGCGCGGACGACCGGGCATCGTCGTCGGTACACCGTTCCCCGCTGCCGGCCGGTCAGTTCGAGAGTGCGCCGCCGGCCTTCCGTGGACGCTCGCAGATGGAACTCCACCGTGTCCGGAAGGTGCGCGGAGAGGCGCTGCGGCACGACGCTTCGGACTCCTGCGCCGGGGACGATGCGCGCCGCGGCGTCGGTTGACGGTCCGGTCGCTTCATAGTCCGCTGCGAACCGGGCCGCGGAGGTTCCGGCGGCCAGCGCGCAGCGCGTCACGTCGTCCACCAGGTCGTAGACGTGCAACACGTTGCCTGCGGCGAAGACGCCGGGGACCGACGTGTGGAAGCTCTCGTTCACGATCGGGCCGCCGGTTCCTTCGTCGAGTTGCACGCCTGCCTGCTTCGAGAGCTCGTTCTCCGGTATGAGCCCCACCGAAAGAAGCAAGGTGTCACAGGCCAGGGTCTGAGATCGGGACGCGTCCGGAGCGCCGCCTTCGTCCACGGGGCTGATGTCGACGCCGGTGACCCGTCTGGTGCCGCGAATCGCGGTGACCGTGTGCCTCAGATAGAGCGGGATGTCGAAGTCGCGGATGCACTGGACGAGATTCCGCGTGAGTCCGCCTACCGTGCCGCGGTACTCGACGACCGCCTCGACGATGCACCCCTCGAGGTGCAGGCGCCTCGCCATGATCATGCCGATGTCGCCCGACCCGAGCACGACGATTCGCCGCCCCGGCAGGTACCCGTCGATATTGATGAACCGCTGCGCGGCCCCCGCGGTCATGATGCCGGCCGGCCGGGTCCCCGGAAGCCACACGGCCCCGCGGGTTCGCTCGCGACACCCCATCGCCAGGACGACGGCCCTCGCCTCAATCGTGATGAGCCCTGCCTCGGGTGACACCGCGGTTATCCTGCGATCCGGTGAGAGACCGATCGCCATCGCATTGGTGAAGCAGCGCACGCCCCGTTCGAGCGCCTCACTCACGTAATGGTGAGCGTACTCCGGGCCCGTGAGGTCTTTCTCTAGAATCGAGAGACCAAAGCCGTTGTGGATGCACTGTTGCAGTATCCCGCCCAGGTGTCCGTCCCGTTCGATGACAACGACGCGACGGGCTCCCGTCTCACGAGCACCAATCGCCGCCGCGAGTCCGCCGGGCCCGCCTCCCACCACCGCCACGTCGCACGCTACGCGGTTCACGGCGAATCTCCCGGAGCACGAGTCGGTCCGGCCAGAAGCTCTGAACCAAGCCCGTTCCTCGTTACCCGCTCGAGCGGGACTCCCAGCAGCTCGGACAGGATGCGGGGCACACGGCTTCCGCAGAACCCGCCCTGACACCTGCCCAGGCCGGCCCGAACCCGACGCTTCACCCCGTCCATGTCTCGCGCGCCGGGAGTCCTCTGCACGGCCTGGACGATCTCGGCCTCGGTGACCGTCTCGCAGCGACATACGATCCTGCCGTATCGCTGATCGCGCTCGATCAGTGCCGCCCGTTCGACGTCGTCCAGGTCGCGGAACGCGGGAATACCCGTGCGGGTTGCCACGAAGTCCTCGTCCGGCTGCGTTTCCAGCCCCGCGGCGCGAAGCATCGCGAGCGCGCGGCGTGCGACGACGGGCGAGGCGGTGATGCCGGTCGACCGGATGCCCGAGAGCTCGATGAAGCCGGGAACGCGTGCGAAGGATCTCAGGTGATAACCGCCCGGGGTTCTGACTGCCCGCAGTCCGGCGTACTGGGTGATGACGTGCCGTGGGTCGAACCCTGGAACGAGCCTGCCTGCGCCGCGCACGATCTCCTCCATGCCGTCGGCCGTGGTCTCGTGCGCGCAGCGGTCCTCCATCTCTTCAGCCGTGGGGCCGATCAGCCAATTGCCGTGAACCGTGGGAGTAAGCAGCGTGCCCTTCGTCAGCTTCGTCGGAACCGGGAGGATGATGTGTCGGATCCCCAGCGGCGCCGAGCGGTCGATCACGTGGAACTGGCCCCTCCTGGGGTGCACGGTGAAGTCCTCAATGCCCACCATGTGGCTCACTACGTCGCCACGGAGCCCGGCGGCGTTCACGACGAAACGTGCCCTTATCTCTCCCAGCGTCGAGGAGACGACGAAGGTCTGCGCCGAGCGCTCGATCCGTTCGATTTCGCACGAGGTGAGGAACTCCACGCCGTTCTGGGCTGCGTTCTCAGCCTGGGCTACCACGAGCAGGAACGGATCGACGATGCTCTCTCCGGGAACCAACAGACCCGCGCGTGCCGACGTCAGCGCCGGTTCGAGCCTGCGGGCGCGCTGCGCGGTGAGGTACTCAACGTCGAAGACCTGATTCTGCTCCGCCCGTTGCATGATGCGCGGAAGCGCCTCTTCCTCCTCCTCGGTCGTGGCGACCAGTATCGCCCCGCAGCGGATGAACGGAATCTCGAGGTCCCGGCACAGCCGGTCGAACAGCGGGTTTGCATGCACGACCGTCTCGGATTCGAGCGTCCGCGGCTCGGCGTCGAATCCCGTATGAACGATCGCGCTGTTCGATTTCGACGCGTCACCGCCCACGTCGTTCAGGCGGTCGGCCACGAGGACGCGCGTGCGAAACCGGCAGAGCTCGCGGGCGACCGCGACCCCCACCGCGCCGGCTCCCACGACCAGGACCTCCGTGTCATACCGTGCCATGCTCGTCTCACCTATTCGAGACGCATTCCGTCATGCGCCACGACGACATCGAACGGGCCGGCGTCGAAGGCCTGCTGAATGCCGTCGTGCGTCAGGCCCTGATGCGGGTTGAAGTGCGAGGCGACGATCTTCGTCCTGGAGTTCACGAACCCGATGTTCGCCATCCGCTCCAGCATGCTGTGGAAGCTGTCGATGGCCAGGTGACCGTCCGCAAAGGGCCCCCGATCCGTCCTGCCGGCGAAGGTGCAGTCCATGACGAGCAGATCGATCCGGCGACCCCGCAGATACTCCCAGGTCTCCTCGCGGTAGTACCCGGTGTCCAGCGCGTAGAGCAGCTTCCGCGCGTCCGGCATCGTGATCAGGTAGTTGACCGCGTACTCGTCCTCGCCTCGTACCGTGTGGTTCGCCTTGATCGTCTCGACGACCAGATCGCCGGCACGGTACTCCCCGAAGTATTCCAGGCGCGTGATGGTGAAGAGCTCGGAGAGTCGCTTCCGCTCCCCCAACGACGGCTCCTTCAGCTCCACGAGCTGCTCGAGGTAGGCTGACGCCGGCCGACTCAGGTAGAGGTGAACCGGCTTTTCGTTCGTCACCCGGGCCATCGTCTTGTCGGTCAGGCCGCTCAATGAGAAGTGATCCGAATGGGTGTGCGTGATCAGAACGTGTTCCACCTCGTGCATGTCCACCCCGTGCCGGAGCATCTGCCAGTAGAGGTCCGGTGAGAGGTCGATCTGACAGCTCGGCCCCAGGCGCAGAGAGGAACGCGTTCGGATCTCATTCCCGCCGCGCTTCCTCACGCCCTCACAATCGCTGCACCTGCAGTATGCGGCCGGCACGCCTTCCGCCGCACCGGTTCCCAGGAAGATGATGTCCATATTGGCGACCCCTGCTCGCAAAATGGTTGAAACGTTTCAACGAATCGATCATACTACGGATTGGTCACGGATGCAACGTGCAAGATCCTGCGGTGCAGCCAGGGAGGATTCGTGGAAGACCGACCGCGCAACTACTCCGTCGACATACACAATGTCACCTATCTCGAGGAATTCGACGCGAAGCCTCTCACCCACCGAACCCTGATCGCGAGCCCGCCGGACGAAACCGAGCTGTTGAACGGCCTGTGGCACTTCACCATCGACCGGTACGACCGATGCCTGCGGGACCGCTGGTTCGAGGAGCGCAGCGCGACGGACTCGGGTGAGTCGATACCGATCGACTACTGCTTTGACACGTGGGAGCAGGTGACGGTACCGTCATGCTGGAATCTCCAACGGGAGGTCTACCACTACTACGAGGGGTGCGCCGTCTACACCCGGCGGTTTCGCTACCTGAAGCGGGGCGAAGAGCGGGTCTTCCTCCACTTCGAGGGCGCCACCGGCACTGCGCGGGTATTTCTCAACCGCGCCTACGCGGGAACTCATCACGGCGGCTCGACGCCGTTCAGCGTCGAGATCACCCACACCGTCTCCGGCGACAACCGACTTCTCGTGGTCGTCGACAATGCGATCGCCCCTCACACGGTCCCGCCCGACCACACCGACTGGTTCAACTACGGCGGGCTCTACCGTGACGTTCGCCTCATTCGCGTTCCCGCGACCTTCATACGCGACTGCTTCATCCATCTCGTTCCAGGGTCGGGCTTCCGCCGGATCCGGGCGGAGGTGACCGTCGACGGTCCGGAATCCGCCGGCGAGGGTATCCTTCGGGTACCGGACCTGGGAGTCGCGGTGCCGTTCTCCGTTGACGACGGACGGGGCGTCGCGGAGGTGGAGGCGGTGCCGGAGCTCTGGTCGCCGGACACCCCCACGCTCTACGACGTGGAGGTTAGCTACGCCGGGCACGTCGTGCGCGACCGCGTCGGGTTCCGCGAGATGGCCGTCAAGGGTACCGACGTGCTGCTCAACGGGGTTCCCATCTACCTGCGAGGGGTGTCGCTTCACGAAGACACCGTAGCGGGTGGGAAGGCCGTCGGACAGGCGGAGCTTCGCGACGTCTTCCAGGCGGCTCGCGATCTGGGGTGCAACTTCCTGCGCCTGGCGCACTACCCTCACGGTCCGCGGGTCGCCCGGATGGCGGACGAGCAGGGCATGCTCCTGTGGGAAGAGATCCCGGTCTACTGGGCGATCGCCTTTGACCGGCCTGAGACCTATGCCGACGCGGAGAACCAGCTGGTGGAGCTCATCCGGCGGGACCGTAACCGCGCATCCGTGGCCCTCTGGTCGGTGGGCAACGAGACGGCGGATACGGACGCTCGACTGCGGTTCATGACTTCGCTCGTGCGGACCGCCCGCTCGTGGGACCCCACGCGCCCGGTGACCGCCGCCTGCCTGCTCGACAAGACCCGCCGCAGGATCAACGACCGACTGAGCGACCATCTGGACGTCGTGGGGGTGAACGAGTACTACGGATGGTACGATCCCTGCATTGACGACCTGGCACAGGTGCTCGCGAACAGCAGGCTCGACAAACCGCTCATCATCAGCGAGATGGGTGCCGGGGCCCGTGCCGGGCACCACGGATCGCGCGACGAGCTGTTCACCGAAGAGCACCAGGCTGAAGTGTACCGACGCCAACTCGAGATACTCGGCGCGGCCCCGTGCGTGAAGGGGATCACGCCCTGGATCCTCTACGATTTCCGGTGCCCGCGGCGGACCAACGAACACCAGGACTACTACAATCGCAAGGGCCTCCTCGCTGAGGACCTGAAGCGAAGGAAGCTCGCCTATCACGTGCTGCGCGACTTCTACCACGGCCGGCGGGACGGCGGGGCTGGAAATCGTGCCGGGGACGGAAATGATACTTGACAGCGGCGAGGGAGGGTATATAATGACATCGTTGAAACGTTTCAACAATATCCAAAGAAGGAGTGAGATATGAAGACCGTACGATGTGTGCTGATCTCGGCAGTGCTTCTGCCGCTGCTCGTCGGGACCGCCTTTGCCGGCGGAACTGAAGAGCGAGCTGCCCCTGAAGGACCGGTCGAGATCGAGTACTGGCACGATTGGGCCCCGGAAGGCGCGCAGGGGCTGGTCCTCCAGGGCCTCGCAGACGAATTCAACGCGAGGTTCGAGGGCGAGATCGTGCTCGGGCTCGTCTACATGGGAGGCAGGCGCGACGAGAAGATCGCCGCGTCTCTCGCCGCGGGCGACCCGCCTGAGGTCGCCTGGATCTCCGGGGCCGGACAGAGCTACTACGATGCCGGCGTTCTCATCAGCATGGACCGGGTATACGACGACATCGTCGACCGCGCGGATCTGCTGCCGAATATGCGGGAACCCATGCAGTACCTGGGCAAGGACATCACCCTGCCCCACGAGAACTCAAACCTCGCGGTGCTCTACAACAGGAACCTGCTTCGCGAGAAGGGAATCGCCTTTCCCTCTGCCGTGATTGGTGAGTACACGTGGGACGACTTCATCCGCGATGCCGGAGCTTTCACCGATCTTGACGCCCCCACGTACGGGTGGCACCCGCGGTGGGCGACGGCCATGGTGTGGGCGCGCTTCTGGCAGAAGGGCGGACAGATGTTCAGCGACGATTTCCGCACGAATCTCGTCGTGTCGGATCCCGAACAGCAGGCCGCGATGCTGGGGGCGCTCGACTGGATCGACAGGACCCTGTACCGCGAACCGATCACCGCGAATGACCGGGGAGACCAGAGCTTTGGGAGCTCGGACATGCCGTTCGAGATCACCGGCCCGTGGGCATTGCCCCGGTACTTCAAGCCGATCGGGCCGTTCGACCCGGGTGACATCGGCGTGGCCCCCTTCCCGGCCGACAATGAGACCGGCGCGGTTGTGACGTACTGGTATCAGAAGGCGCTTGCGATATTCGCGAAGAGCGAGCGGCAGGAAGAGGCCGGACTCGAGTTCATCAAGTGGTTCTACAGCCCTGAGATCCACGCCCGGTGGTGCGCGGATGCCGGATACCTCCCGGTGACCAGAAGTGCCCTCGAGCATCCTGTGTGGATCGAGTATGCGCGGGCCAATCCCTGGGTCGAGGTGTACATCGAACAGACGGCCTTCCAGCAGTATCCGGCAGCCGGCATTCCCAGGGGAGACATGGACCGGATGCGCGACATGGTCCGATTCCGTGAAGGCACCCCCGAACAGGCACTCAGAGACTACGCGCGGGACGCGCAGGACGTACTGGACGAGTTCTGGGCGACGCGCTAGGGCTCTCATGCTGACTTTCTCCGTGTGCGGCGTTCCTGAAGCGTCGCACGCGGCCCTAATCTGAGACCGGAGAGGTGGCGAAGTGAAGAACCCCCGCGTGAAGGTGTCGCGGCTGCGGCTGACCGGCAAGACCGCGTTTACCGAGAAGCTCTACACTTTCTTCCTCGGCCGCGACCGGCTGAACAGAACGGACGCATTGTGGGGATATGCGTTCAGTGCCTTCTGGCTGGGAGGATTCCTCCTGCTGACCGTCGGACCGTTCGTCGTTTCGCTGGTGATGAGCTTCTACCGGTGGCCCGGGTACGGGCCTGCCAGGTTCATCGGGATCCACAACTACGAGTGGATCTTCACGAAAGACCGTCTCTTCCGCCAGGCGCTCTCGGTAACCGCCCGGTTCGTGTTCACCGCCGTTCCCGTGCGCATCCTCGTGGCGTTCGTCGTCGCCTGGATCCTGTCGCACAAGCTTGCCGGTGTGACCGTGCTTCGGTCCATGTACTATCTGCCTTCGGTCGTGACCGGGGTCGCGGTTGCCTTCATGTGGATGTACATCTTCGAGGCGCAGAACGGGCCCATGAACATGCTGATCAGAGCATTGGGCGCCAAGCAGTCCGTTGGGTGGCTTGCGAGCCCGCGGTGGATCCTGCCGTCGTTCATCATCATGGAGACCTGGACGCTCGGAAGCTCAATGATCATCATTCTCGCCGGACTCAAAGGTGTTGATCGGACCCTCTACGAGTCGGCTCACATAGACGGAGCCAAGGGATACCACCGGCTGTTCCACATCACGCTTCCCATGATCTCCCCAAGCCTCTTCTACGTCTTCGTGATCGGTTTCATCAGTGCATTTCAGATGCTGACCATGCCGCTGGTGATCTTTGGAACCGGCTACCAGGACGTCGGGGGCCCCATGAACCGCGGTCTGTTCTACTCACTGTACCTGTACAATCGCGCGTTCCAGGCGGGCAGAATGGGGTATGCATGTGCATTGGCGTGGATCCTCTTCGTCATCATCGTGAGCATCACCGCCGTCAACTTCTACTTCATAGGCCGCAAGGTCTACTACGAGGGATGAGCCCGTGTTGGAGCAGAACTTCATTGGAATGCTGCGAGGCGAGTCGGCTCCGTGGTCGAGGAGAAGGACGACCTCATACCTGATCCGCCGAACCGTCCTCTATGTCTTCGCAATCGGAGGTGCATGCATCTATGCCCTTCCGCTGTTCCTCATGATCGGGACTTCGCTCAAGGCCCCGATGGAACTGTACGTCAGGCCGTACCAGTGGTTCCCGGCCACGCCGCAATGGCAGAACTACGTGCAGGCGTGGACCGCGTTTCCGTTCACCCGCTATCTGTTCAATACGCTCTACGTGACTATCATGTCGCTCACCGGCGCGGTGATCTCGTGTTCGTTCGCCGCCTATGCGTTTTCCCGGATTCGGTTCCCCGCCCGGAAGATATTCTTTGCACTTGTGCTGGCCGCCATGATGCTGCCCCGCGACGCCCTGTTCATCCCCACCTACATCATCTGGTGGAGACTCGGCGCAGTGGGTACGTACATTCCGCTCTGGGCGCCGGGTTGGCTCGGACGTGGGCTGTCGAGGATCTTCCTGCTCAGGCAGTTCTTCCGCACCATTCCGGTTGAGCTGGAAGACTCGGCCAAGATGGACGGGTGCAGCGCGTTTCAGCGCTTCTGGTCAATCATCGTGCCTTTGAGCAAGCCCGCGATCGGCGTGGTCATGATCTTCGAGTTCATCTCGAACTGGAACAGCTTTGTGAGCCCGCTCATCTACCTGAAGGACCCGCAGATGTACACGCTCAACGTGGGTCTGAACATGTTCCGGGACGCCTTCATGGAGCAGTTCGCGTCCATGCCCAACATGCACCAGTTCATGGCGATCGCAACGATCATCATCATGCCGGTGATCATCATCTTCATATTCCTGCAGCGATACTTCGTGGAGGGTATCCAGCTGAGCGGCATAAACCGCTGAAGCGAGCGGTTCGTCGCACAGCGGCCCGGCAAGCTTCAATGGCTGGTAGACCGTCGTGGGACCAACGTCGCCTTGATATACGTGATCCCGGTTTCTCGGGTGTTGCCGTCTATCATGGATAGCAGCGTGTTCACGCTCGCTCTCCCCATCTCCTCAAAGGGCGCGTCCAGTGTGGAGAACGGCGTTGGCCACAGTCCTGAGAAGTCGCGATTGTCGAACCCGATGATCTTCAGCCGCTCCGGAACCACAACGCCCAGTCTGCCCGCCGCCGTCACCGCGCCCGCAGCCATCATGTCGTTTGCGCAGAACAATCCGTCCATATCCGGGTTGACCTCCAGCAGGCGCTCGAGCCCCGCCGCTCCCGAATCATACTCGAAGTCCCCTGCGTACTGGAGCTTGCGCGGGAAGCGCCGTCCGCTGTCCTTCAGGCACGCAAGGAACCCGCGCGCGCGTTCGCGACTGGAGAAGCGCTCCTTTGGACCGGTAACGAGACCGACTCTCGTGCATCCGGCGCTCAGCAGGTGCTCGGCGGCGCGGTAACCGCCGTTGTAGTTGTCCGGGAGGATACACGGATGCGCTTCACTCGCCGGCCGGTTGATGCTGACCAGCGGTATGTCGATCTCGCCGATCGTCCCTACGGGCTGATCCGACGTGACACCAAAAAGGATAATGACGCCGTCGAGTCGCCTTCTCATGAGAAAGGCCAGCGCTTCCTTCACGTCGTAGTCGAACTCCATTCCGGAGACGAAGAAGATGTGGTACTCGTTCTGGCACGCGATCTGCTCAATGCTCAGGATAATCTCGGAAACCGATATCTCGGTGAAGTCGGAGGCGAGCACGCCTATCGTCTTGCTGCGGGTCGACTTGAGCGCTCGCGCGTCATGATTCGGCCGATACCCGAGCTCGTCGATGATCCGCCTGACGCGCTTCCTGGTTGCCTCGCTGATCGGCCGCTTGCCGCTGAGGACGTAGCTCACGGTTGCCGGAGACACGCCGGCCGCGCGCGCGACATCGGTCATTCTGATGCGTCCCATCTCTTTCCATAGATATACGCGTTCGTGGTCCCGCAATCAACCGCGCACAGCCTGTGGTCACTTCGCCCGCAATGGGGTAGCCTCAACGCATGGAGACAGAGCGACAGCCGGTCACAACGGTCGTGCTCGACGTTGGCGGTGTCCTCTTCCACAACGCCGTGGGGGCCAAGATCCGCGACATGGCCATCCGCTATCGCCTGGACCCGCGGGCGCTCGGCGCCTTCCGGACGAAGCGACGCCGTGAGGTCGATCTCGGCTCGATCGGCGAGCGGCAGTTCTGGCGGGAGATGCTGCTCGAGGCAGGGGTGGATCCGGTCGACGAGGATCTGCAGATGGACGCATACCTCACGGAGATCCCGGGCGCCTTCGACGCGTTGCTGAGACTCCGCGATCGCTATGAGCTCGCGATCCTGTCCAACGATTCGATGGAGCTATCCCTGGCGCGGCGGTCACGCCTGCCGTTCGCGATCCCGGATGCCGTTATTTCCGCGGAGGTGGGATCGATGAAGCCGGATCCGGCGATCTTCCGCACGCTCCTCGACCGGGTGGGCAAGGCTCCCGCCTCCTGTATGTTCATCGACGACGCCGAGCCCAACGTACGCGCCGCCCTGGCCGCCGGGCTTCAGGCATTCACCTTCCGCGGATGGCAGGACGCTCTCCAGCGTCTTGCTGCGGATGATCCCATCCGGCGGATCTGATCCGGTTTTTTCCATGGTGCCGGCGCAGTCCCTGCGGCGGATGGCGGCTGGCGCAGGTTGCAGCAGCGAGCCAGGCTACGAGCGGATCCTGCTTTTGGGACTCAAAGTGTGAATCTTAAAATTGACAAAAAAGGAACGATAAGGTAACATAGCATCATGAAAACAATATCCGTGCGGGAGCT
>SKQU01000157.1 GCA_007118855.1 Spirochaetaceae bacterium | reverse complement strand
TGTTACACACCGACGGTTCGGGCTGCAGTGAGGCTGATCGGGTCGGGGAGGTCGGGTAGGATGGATGGCGGACAGTGGTCCATTGAGACGATCTCAACAGAGAGGTATTTCCCATGTCCCTGGGGCGTTGGGTGAGATAGGATCGGCAGTCTGGCAACCCACGATCAGGAGCGCATGCACTTCGTCCACGATCCTCGTGCCGTGAATATCCTGGATCACTACTGGATCATGATCGAGCATTTCCAGACGACACCCTCGACATGGACGACATCAAGGTGCTGTTCAGCCGGTTGGACCAGGACGTCGACCGGGGCGGCTCTGGGGACATCCACGGCAGAAGGACTGGAACAAGATCGACTGGGACCATCTGGAGTACCTGAAGGTGCAGGTCACGAGGATGGACTCGCTTCTCCAGACCAGTTCTCGTTGTTCCGGTTGACCGTGTATGGTACACTCAAGGTGTGAGTGATCAATATTCGTTCCGGGTTCACGTCGAGCAGGTCGAAAACGGACAGTACCTCGCGACCTCAGATGAGCTCCCCGGTCTTGTGGCCCAGGGCCGGACCGTTGAGGAAACGCTGGAGATCGCCGGTGATGTTGCTCGGCGGCTGGTTGAGTCATATCGCGAACACGGCGACCAGTTGCCGGAGGGACTGAAACGCATAGAGACAGCCTTTGATCTGGATATCGCGGTTACGGCGTAGTGGGTCGATTCTCCGGTCTCTCATATCGCGACATCACGAGGAAACTACGTCGACTCGGGTTCGCGCTTGACCGGACCGCGCGTGGAAGTCACGAGATCTGGTGGACCCCGGAGACTCGGCAACGAACAACGATCCCGAACCACCCGGGTGATCTTCCGGAGGGTACCGTGCGGGCGATCGTCAAGCAGGCTGGCGTCGGTGTCGCGGACTTCCTCAACGCATGAGCGATGTCTGTTGTCGGAAGTCTCTCGGAATTGTCGACACCTGATAGATGTGGTACGGAGATCTCATCAACACCAAAGCCACCCTGTGACGTGACCATACGCCCGGATTTCGCACGATCGGCATCTCAGTATGATGATCTCAACACAGCGATACTCTCTGTGTCAGCAGTTCGCCAAGTGGGGATAGGATCAGAGGTGATGAGAGAACGAAGACTCTGGGGAAGGACGGGGATCGTGGGAAGAACGTATCGGCTCTGATCGAGTCATCAACGGAAACGACCCGTCAAGTCACCTTGGTATCTCACTCCGTAGATCCGCTGACGGCACCATCAAGGCCTTCGAGCTGAACTACTACGCCTTTGAGCATTGCCTTGAGTGGGATGGGCATCGTATGCACTACCACCACTCCAGCGGAGGCATGAGTTTCGCCGCAGCGTACTCATCACCATCGACTTGGAGGATGTTCACCGAAGACTTGAGGCCTGCAGCCGAACGAATGGGCCTTCCGAGTACAGACGTGAATGACATACTCGCCATTCTGCATCGTGAAGCGGGGTGATTGGCAGGAGCTGATGAATCCATCAGAGCCCGGTTGAGCCCGCCAGTGAGATGGTTCTATCCAACCCTCATCTTTTCCCCGTCACCTTGATCACGTGATACCCGAACTGTGTCCGGATCGGGTCGCTGAGCGATCCCACGCCCAGCTTGCGGCAGGCGGTCTCGAACTCCTTGACCATCTTGCCGGGGCCGAACCAGCCGAGGTCGCCGCCGCTCGACTTGCTGGGGCAGGTCGAGTACCGGCGGGCCAGGTCCTCGAACCGGGCTCCCTGCTGCAGTTCCTGTCTGATCTTCCGGGCGAGGTCGTGGCTCGCAACGAGGATGTGGCTCGCTTTCCATTCCATGGCGAACAGTGTACGCGCGCGGGGTTCGCGGGGCAATACGTGCCGGAAGACCGCAGGCTTCCCGCGCGCCGCCTCGTTTGATATCATGCCGGTCAAGACCACGATCACGCATCTCGCGAAGGAGCACTACGATGGCGAAACTCGGATACGACGACACTCCCATGCTGCCTGACTCGCAGTGGCAGGTTCATGACTACCGCCGGCCGCAACCGCCGGTGATCACACCGGCGGCTGAACCAGGATTGCCGCCGGCAGATGCGATCGTCCTGTTTGACGGGTCCGGTCTGTCGGGCTGGACCGGCAGAGAAGGCGAAGCGAAGTGGAAGGTGGAGAACGGGTACATGGAGGTCGTCCCGGGAACGGGGGACATAGTGAGCGTCGAGCGGATGGGTGACTGTCAGCTCCACGTCGAGTTCGCCTCACCCCGGGAGGTCAAGGGCGAGAGCCAGGGGCGCGGCAACAGCGGCGTCTTCATGATGGGGCTCTACGAGATCCAGGTGCTCGACGGGTACGAGAACCCCACCTACGCCGACGGCATCACCGCGTCGGTCTATGGGGAATTCCCTCCGCTTGTGAACGCGTGCCGCAAGCCCGGCGAGTGGCAGACCTACGATATCGTGTGGACCGCCCCGCGGTTCAACGGCGTTGAGCTCGTGAGCCCGGCATACCTCACACTCCTGCACAACGGGGTCGTTGTGCACAATCACGCTGAGCTGATCGGGCCGACCGGTCACCGAAACGTCCACCCGTATACGGCGCATGCTCCGTTCGGGCCGCTCAAGCTGCAGGACCACGGTGATCTGGTTCGTTTCCGCAACATCTGGTACCGGCCGCTCGCGCAGTGAGTCTGCGGCTTTCGGTCACTTCGGGGCGCGGAGGAATGCCGCAAGCAGCCGCGCGGTGTTCTCGATCGCGTCTGTATGGATGATCTCGTAGCCGTGCGTGTTTTCCATGGGTATGCCGACGAGCGCGGCCTTCGCGCTCTTGCCGAGGCGCTTGACGGCTGAGGCATCAGAGCTGTAATTCTCGAAGATCCCGATTCCCGGGAGCATCTCGAGCTCCAGGGCACGCTCGACGAGCAGATCCGCGACGTCCTTGCTGTAGACGGCATAGTCGTCCCGGTACCCGATTGACGGGTAGGCGTCCACCTGGTTGCCGTACTCGTCGGGCGAGACCGGCGCGACGTCTACGGCGAGCGACAGGACGCCCGGAAGCGCGCCGGCGGCGAACCCCGCCGTCCCGAAGCCGAGCTCCTCTTCGCGCGTGAAGACGATGTAGACCGGTACGGCCGGTCCGTCGCCCTGCAGCAGCTGCTCGCACGCCTCGAGCGTTGCGGTGATAGGCGCGCGGTTGTCGAGCGCGAAGCCCGCGACGAGCGAGCCCATGTCCCAGAGCGAGCGGTGCTGTCCAGCGATCACGACGCGTGAGCCGGGACGTACCCCTCTGGCAACGAGCGTCTGGCCGTCCATTCCCGTTATCACCTCGTACTGGTTGAGCTCGTAGTTCCCGTGTTTTGCATGCCACACGTCGTGCGTCTCTTCGCCCGTGTGCCATGAGCCGAGCGAGAGCACACCGGGGACTATGGACTCGTCGGCGAGGATCTCAACCGGCAACTGCCCCAGGAAGGCGGGCGAGAAGCTGCCGAGTGCGGCGAGCTTGACCGTGCCGTCCGCGAGGATGCGCTTGATCATGAAGGAGATCTCGTCGAGGTGGACGAAGACCCTGATCGCCTCGTCGGCAGGGCCCTCGCCCGCAAGGGTCGCGATGATATTCCCGGCCGAGTCGTCGTAGTGCGGAATGTCGCGATCGGCCAGCCAGGCCCTGCAGACCTCCGCGACCTCGTCCTCCTCGCCGCACGGGCCGCGGGCCGTCACGAGGCGTTGGAGCAGTTGCTTGCTACGGGGTGATATCATGGTGCGGCAGTATAGCACGGCGAGGCCGGACCGCCGCAATGCAGGCGCCCCACGGCGAGCGCAGCGCCGCGGGGGCATTGCCCCACGGCGAGGCCGGTGTCGCGAGTCTGGCCTACCAGGTCCGCTCGCGCAGGAGATCCTGGATGGCCTCTTTTGGAACCGGTAGCTCGTCGATCCGGTCCTCGAGCCAGGCGGAGAAGTCGGCCTCGATCTCATCGCTCCACTGGCGGTCGATCTGCCCCGAGGTATAGACGCCCTCGGCGAGGCGACCCTTGCCGAAGGCGTCGCGCAGCCGGATGAGCTCCGAGGTCTTCACGACCTTCTCCACCAGGTGCGGCGGGACGAAGATCACTCCGTCGCAGCGGCCGAGCACGACGTCGCCCGGCATGACCGTGACGCCGCCTATGCGAACCGGCGTGTTGCAGCCGGTGAGCATGACCGTGGGAGAGGCGTAGGTGGGGTGGACGCCGCGCACGAAGCTCGTGAACCCGGGCAGGTCACGCAGCCCGTCAACGTCCCGGACC
>SKQU01000334.1 GCA_007118855.1 Spirochaetaceae bacterium | reverse complement strand
GGAGCGACGGCGACGCCCTGGTCAAGAGCCCTGAGGACCCGAGTCCACTCGTCGTCTCCGCGCGGGGTGACCTTGCTGTTCCACGTGCCGTAGATCGTCAGCTCGCGGCGCAGTATCGTGGAAAACGCGTCCTCTTCGAGCGTGAAGGTGCCGTGGATATTCCCGAGGAACACCACCTGGCCGAAGAGTCCCGCGGCGGCGAGCGCCTGCCGGAAGGTGAGCGGAAGACCACACGCCTCGATCACGACGTCGGCTCCGCCGGCCGTCGCCTCCCTGATCGCGGCCACCGGATCGTGCGCCGCGGCATCAACCACGGTCAGCCCCAGGCTTCGGGCGATCTCCTGTTTCCGCGGATCAATCTCCGTGACCAGGACATCGGGGCAACCGCGCAGCCGCAGCCATTGCGCGGCCATCAGTCCGACAGGTCCGCCCCCTATCACGGCGGCCGACATCCCCGGAAGGACGCGGGGCCTGGCCGCGGCGTGGTAGGCCACGGCGCACGGCTCGGTCATCGCGGCGCAGGCGAGCGAAACACCGTCCGGAACGCGAAAGAGGGTGAACTCCGGCACCGTCACGTACTCCTGGAACGCGCCGTCCCGGCGGGATCCGTAGTAGTCATACCCGCTGCTGACCGCGTACTCGCCGATCCCGTTGATCGGCTCGCTCATGTCAGGAAGAAGCGGAAAGACCACGACGCGATCGCCGCGCTTCCAGGACGAACCGGCCGGCGCCTGCTCGACGGTGCCCGAGAACTCGTGGCCCATGACGAGCGGATAGTGGTACGCCTTCCGCTCGAAGGCGCGCGGCAGATCCGACCCGCAGACGCCGGCGAAGGCGACTCGAACGAGCACGGGCTCGGCATCGCCCGGAACAGGCCGCGGACGGTCCTGCACCTCCAGAACGCCGTTCTCAGTCAAGACGAGTGCCTTCATGGCTCGCCATTCTACGTCACGATGAGAAGAAGGTCAATCAGGACCAATCATTATTGTCCACTTCGCGGAACGCGTGACTGATTGCGGTATGTGGTGATTGACACCGGGTCCCGGGCACAGTACCATGCACCGTGCCGCCGCCGGCCGGCTACCGGCCGCGGGGCGAAAGTGAGGAAGCATGTCAGGGATGCGTGCCGTCTTCATGGACGGTGTGGAACGGATAGAGCTGCGGGAAGCCCCCATCCCCGAACCCGGAGACGGTGAAGCGCTCCTGAAGGTACACGCCTGCTCGGTCTGCGGCTCGGACATCAAGATCTACCGGCACGGCAACACGCGGCTTCGCTACCCGGTCATCGTGGGCCACGAGATCGCCGGCGAAGTCGTGGCGGTGGGCAATGGCGTGGAGGCGGTCTCCGCCGGCGACCGTGTCGCGGTGGGCGCGGACGTTCCCGGAGTCTGGAACACGAACGTGCCGGGGAAGGACAGCTACATCGACTACGCGACCGGCCACGAGTTCGACGGCGGCTTCGCCGAGTACATGCTGCTCAACCGCCGGATGCTGGAGTTCGGTCCGGTCACCCACATTCCGGACCATCTGTGCTACGATGAGGCGGCACTGGCCGAGCCGCTTGCGTGCGCGATCAAGGGTCTCGACTTCGGCCGCTTCGGCCGGGGGAAGAGCATCTGCGTGGTCGGACTCGGTCCCATCGGCTGCATGATCCTCGAGCTCGCGCAGGCCTACGGCGCCTCGCGCATCTTCGCGGCGCAGCGCTCCCGCGGCCGGCTCGAGACGGCGCGAAGGTTCGCACCGGATGCGCGGTTCGTCTGCACGCAGGACGAAGACCCGGTCGAGGCGATCATGCGGGAGACCGGTGGAAGGGGTGTTGATATGGTGATCACGACCTCCGGGAGCGTGGAGGCGCACCGGCAGGCGATTCACATGGTCGGCCACCTCGGCTACGTCAACCTGTTCGGCGGGTTGCGGGGCGAGCCGGAGCTGCAGATCGACTCGAACATCATCCATTATAAGGAGTGCTTCGTGACCGGATCTCATGGAAGCGCACCGCACCACCACAAGGAGGCGGTCCGGCTGCTCGGAAACGGGTCGGTCCACGGCAGCTGGTATGTCTCCCGGACCTTCCCGCTGGAAGCGATCCACGAGGCCTACGCCTTCCACGAGGCGCATGAGGGCCTCAAGGCGATCGTGCGCCCCCAGGAGCGAGCCTGATGAGTGCCGCTACCAGCCGACGGGTGAAGATCAGCCCGTCACTGATGTGCGCCGACCTTCTGGCCCTGGGAGCCGACGTCGATGAGCTCGTCGGCCTGGGCGCGGATTACCTCCACCTCGACATCATGGACGGTCACTACGTCCCCAACCTGACCCTTGGGACCGACCTCGTCCGCCGGCTCGCGGCGCGCTACACGACGCCGCTCGACATTCACCTCATGGTCGACGATCCGGATCGCTGGGCACCCGTCTTCGCGGAGTGCGGCGGCGGCGGTTCGCCGCTGCCGCCGGTCATCTCGATCCATCCGGAGACGACCTGGCATCCGGCACGAACGCTCGCGGCGCTCGCCCAGTCGGGGGCGGTGCCCGCGATCGCTATCGACCCGGCACAGCAGCCGGCCGCCTTCGAGTACCTTCTGGAGATCACGGGTCTCGTCCTCGTGATGACGGTGAACCCCGGCTACGCGGGTCAGACGCTCGTGCCGTGGACGCTGCGTACCGTCGAGTGGCTCGCCGCCGCGCGCGAGCGTCTCGGACTCGACTACGAGATCGAGGTGGACGGGAACGTGAGCTGGGACAACGTTCCCCGTATGGTCGGCGCCGGAGCAGATGTGCTCGTTGCCGGCACCTCGAGCCTCTTCGACCCGTCGATGTCGCGCGCCGAGGCGTTCGCAAAACTGAGGGCGATGCTCTGACGGCGGCCGGGACCCGTTGACTTACGTAAAAGTGTAAACTACAATTATACGGAAATGAAGATCACGATCTCTACGACCGATGCGGCGCGGAATCTCGGTGAGCACCTGGCCCGGATCCGTCACGGCGGCGCCCGCTTCATCCTCACCAGGAACGGGCAACCAGTCGCCGAGCTCGGCCCGGTCCCTGGAAGCTCGTCGGCAACCCTCGCAGAGCTCTGGACGGCGTTGCGCGATGTTCGTGCCGACGATGAGTTCGCCGACGATCTCGAGCGTGTGAACCAGGTCGACTCGGTCCTGGAGGATCCGTGGCGGTAGCGCTCGACACCTCCGCCCTGGTCGAGATGGAGCGGGCGCTGTCCCGAGGCGAGGCGCCGAGCATTCTACCGGACGAGCCCGTGGTGATTCCGGCGATAGTCTGGGCGGAAGCCCTCGTGGGTGCGCGGCTGGCAGCGGGGCCGGCCCGGGCGGCGCGACGCAGGGCCCACCTGGAAGCAATCCGCCTCCACGCCCAGATCGTGCCCTTCACGCCGGAGGTCGCCGAACACTACGCCGATATATACGCGGAACTCTCGACAACCGGACTCCTCATTCCACAGAACGACATGGCTGTGGCGGCGACCTGTCGCGCGCTCGAGTGCGGAATCCTCGTCGGACCGAATGACGAGGAGCACTTCTCCCGCGTTGCGGGCCTGCGGGTCCACACGATTTCCGCCACCGGAAACGGGTAGCACCTGCACCGCTTTTTGCCCCTGGTCCTCCGCGGCGATACGGGTGGGCCCACCTCCATCCGCCGGGTGCCGTCGAGGACAGTGCCGTCGAGGACAGCGCCCGCTCGCAACCGACGGTTCGATTGCCACCGGCATCAAAGAGGACTTTGTTATCGAATTCGCGTCGGACGCTGCTTCACGCATTGACAGAAACCCGCTACGGGTCGAGAATTTCGCCATTGGGAAGAGAGCACTGAAGACAAGGAGGGGTCATGGAAGTGGGCAAGCGAGGAATCGTCGCGATCGCGGCCGTTGGAGTTGCTTTGGTATTCGCCGTCGGCCTGCTGATCGGCATGGTCGTCTCGAGCGGGCCGCCGGACGATGTCGTGAGGCAGGAAGACCTTCTCGAGCTCGAGGAACGTCTCGCGCAGAGGACCGCGGCTGCCGACACCGTTGCGGTGGTAGACCCGCAGACCCAGCCATGGCCGTACGTGCCACTCGACGTCGAGCTGGTCAGGAAGCTCGGGCATCAGGGTCACCACGTGGCTTCCTGTTCCTACGGTGCATTCAATGCCATCATCGCGTCGCTTCAGAATGAGATCGGGTATCCGTACGACCAGGTGCCCACCTATATGCTGCACTTCGGCAGGGGCGGTGTGGCGGGATCTGGCGACGTGTGCGGTGCAGTACTCGGATCGCTGAGCGCGATCAACCTGATCGCCGG
>SKQU01000231.1 GCA_007118855.1 Spirochaetaceae bacterium | reverse complement strand
GTAATCGGGATTTCCTGCCAGCCCTCCTCGTGGATGTTGATCGCGAGCGCGACGATCTGTGGATCGGGGGCTACTTCATTACTCGGGTTCACCGCCGTTCCGCTGATCGTGCCGCCGCGGTTCACGAACCGCCCGGGTATGAGGTCGTCCTCGTACGGTTCGATCGCGTCGTCGTCCGTGAACGCGTACCCGACGAAGCTGATCGACGGGGCGTTCGGATCGATCACCATGACGGTCGTGCCCACGCTCTCGCCCGACGCCGTGTTCCCTGCTATGTCCGTCGCGGTGAAGGTGGCAGTAAAGGGAACTCCCACGTCAAGGGCGTCGTTGTCCCACCGGTAGACGAAGGCGCCGGAGGCCGGGCTGAAGGCGAATCGCCCAAGCCCGTCGTCATCCCAGTCGTTGGCAGCCGTGAAGGTCACGTTCACGTCGTCAGAGATCACCACCAGGATCGACTCGACCGGAGATCCGCCGGCGATGCTCACCGTACCGCTGATGTCGAACTCCGTGCTCTGGCCGACGGTCGCCGGATGGCCGGCGGTTCCGGTCGGATCGGTCACCGCGGCGACCGGGGCGGTGAAGTCGAGCCTGATGCGCCGCGTGGCGACGTCGAACCCGCCGTTCGCGTTGGTCACCTTGAACGAGAGGTCGTAGACGCCCTCCGTGTACGGTACGCCTTCGGGGTGGTTCCCGGAGAAGTCGGTCGCGAAGCTCCACAGACCGCCGTTCGGGTCGATAGGCGTGGTTCCGTCGGTCGTGTAGTCGAAGACGATCTCTGAAGTCGATACCCGGACCATCCGGACCTGGAGGTCTACGAGATCCGCGCCGTCGAGGGGTTTGCTCACGCTGCCCTCGAAGGTGAACACGTCGTCCGTGAAGTTGTTCTCAGTCACGTTCAGGTTCGCCGTCGTGACGGTTCCCTTCGCGGTCTCGATCGTACCGCCGATTACGGGCGGGTTGGTGTCGAAGGCGATCGGGATCTGTGCAGTCGTCTCGTTGCCCGCGCGATCGCGGGCCGTGACTTGAATCGTTCCGGGACCGCTGTTCTGGATCGAGCTGATGTCGAGATCTGCCTGGAAGGAGGTGACGGAGAGGGTCTGGACGACCGGATTGAGCTCGGTTGAGCCTCCGGTGACCGTGATCGTCACGCGGTCCATGGAGAACTGCCCGCCAACGGGCGGGCTCGCCGCGGTCCCGCTGACGCGCAGCGTTCCCGCGGACGGGATGTAGGACGCCGAGGTCTCATCGGCGTTGATCAGCGTCTCCGCGGTGGGGTCGCCAATGCTCACCGTTGGCGCAGTATTGTCGATGAAGAGCGGGAAGTTGGTCGAGCCGGGATTGGACGCGGAGTCCCACGCACGCAGGTAGACGACGACGCTGCCGTCGCCCGGGATGACCTGGCTGGTATCTGTGATCGTGTAGGCCCACGATTCGGTAGAGGGCGAGTAGGTCGCGTTGGAGAACCTGATGCCGTCGAAGCTCACCTCGACGCGTTCGACCTCATTGTCGTCGGAGGCCGTTCCCTGCAGCACCACGTTCGCCCCGCGAACCCAGTTCGAGTTGGATACGGCCAGATCCGGGTCCGTGACGTTCACGTTCGGCACCGTCTGGTCGACGACGAAGGAGACGGATTCCTGCGACTCGTTGCCGAACTGGTCCTCACCGATGATGGTGACCGTGTGCTCGCCTTCGAGAAGGCGCGTGGTATCAATGACGTAGTACCAGACCGTCGTGCCTTCGAGGAGTACCGGGCTCTCGTTGTTGAGTCGGGCCTTGATGCCGGCTATCTCGTACTTGTCCGTTGCCAGGCCGGTCACCACCAGCAACCCGGAGAGAATCTGACCCTCCTCCGGGTTGATGATCGTGATCTCAGGGCCCTCTTCGTCGCGGGGACTGGGGACGAGCCCGAAGAAGGGGTTCTGCGGGCAGCCCACGAGGGTGGCGATCAGCAGCGTGACGGCTGCTGCGAACAGATAGCGGTGCATGGTAGGGCGTCGGTTTTTTCCCGTAGTCATAAGTCTGTGCCTCCGAATCTAGAAGATGTTGGCGCGAATACCGATGCCCAGCTGGAAGAGCATGCTGCCCTCGATCGTCTCTACGAAGTAGAAGTCCTGTTCGAAGTAGAGTGAGAAGGCCGGGATATCGAGGATGTTCTTGAACTCGAGCTCCTGCGCGACGAACGCCGCGGAGACGATCTGCGCATTGCCGGAGAAGAAGACGAAGGCCGTGCCGATCGTTCCGTAGATGCCGAACCAGTCGTTGATGGGCAGTGCGAGAATCCGCGCGTTGAGCTTCGTGCTCACACTGAACCCGCTAAAACCGTCGCTCACCGTGTAGCCGAGCAGAACCTCCGGGCGGACGATATTGTCCAGGAAGGCGACGCCGGCGCCGAGTGACGCCATCGGTCCGCCGCCGAACTGTCCGGTAAAAAAGAGGTTGTTGATGAAGCCGCGGGGCTGAGCTCCGGCCGGTGGGGCCGTCGCGGGTTGGTCGGCATCCTGGGCCGCGAGCCCGACCGCGCCAACCCCTATCAGGATCACTGCCAATATGGCTACGCACCATGGTCTATTTCGCATGAGTTTTCTCCCCACTTGAGTATCGGCGCGGGCGCACGCGGTTGGCAAGCGCAAAAACCGCGGGCGCGTTCGGAACGCCGTGCTTTCGCCATCGCTGCGAACGAAATAAGCAAGAAGCGGGCCATCTGGCCGGCTCCGGAGCGACTGTGCCGGTGCTCTCGGGGGCAGGATAGAGCCGTTCAGGCGGCTCCTGACGGCGCCGCACGGTGAGGACTGCGGGCATACCGAACCGCCGCGAATGTGTCATGCACGGTGCCATGCACAGTGCATAGGAGCATGCAGAGTGCATGACCGGCCATCCGGCGGCCCTGCGGCCGCCGGGACAAGCCGCGCCTACGCGGCCTCGATGATCAGCGAGACGATCGCGAAGACGTCGATGACCCAGAGAGTCACCGGGATCTCCTTCGCCTTGCCGTTGAAGAGCTTGAGCACCGTATAGCTGAGGAATCCCCAGACGATGCCCTGCGTGATGCTGTAGGTCAGCGGGATCAGAATGAGCGCGAGGAAGGCGGGAATCGCGTCCTCAAAGTTGCTCCAGTCGATCTTCATCAGCGGCTTGACCATGAAGATGCCGACGAGCACGAGCACGGGAGCCGTCGCGACCGCCGGGATGAACGAAAGGAGCGGCGAGATGAACATGAACGGCAGGAAGAGGAGCCCTGCGACGACGGCGGTCAGACCGGTCCGCCCACCCTCTTCAACGCCGGCCGCGCTCTCAATGTACGTCGTCGCGCTCGAGGTGCCGAACAGGCCGCTTGCGGTCGTGCCGATCGCGTCAACGAGGAGCGCCTTGCCCACGTTCTGCGGCTCGTTGGTCTTCTCGTCCATAAAGCCACCAACCTCGGCGACGCCGACGAAGGTGGAGATAGAGTCGAACATGTCCGTGAACAGGAGCGCGAAGATGGGCAGGATCATCCCCAGGCTGAGCGCGCCAAGGATGTCGAGCCGGAAGAAGACGTCGAGCTGCGGCATCTGGAAGACGCGGGTGGGCACCGTCACGAACGGTTCTCCACCGGCGGCCTCCGTGATCAGGCTCACGATGAGCGCGATGATCGCCGTGCCGATGATGCCATAGATGAGCGCGCCCTTGACCTTCCGGATCACGAGGATGCTCGTGAGCATCAGACCGACGAGGAAGAGGATCGTCTGCGTGTTGAGCCCGCCGAAGGTCACGACCGTCGCCTCGTACCCGACGATAAAGCCGACGCTCGTAAAGCCGATCAGCGCGAGGAAGAGCCCGATGCCCGCGGCAACGCCGTAGCGCAGGCAGGGCGGGATCGCGCGTACGATCGCGTCGCGAATCTTGAACAGCGACAGCAGGATGAAGATGATGCCGGAGATGAAGACGGCACCGAGGGCGGTCGGCCACGGGATGCCCATGCCGAGCACGAGCCCGAAGGTGAAGAAGGCGTTGATGCCCATTCCGGGAGCGAGCGCAAAGGGCAGGTTCGCCACTACGCCCATCAGGACTGAGCTCAGCGCCGACACCAGCACGGTCGCGAAGAGCACCGCCGCGAACGGCATGCCGGTCGCGCTGAGGATGTCCGGGTTGACTACGATGATGTAGGCCATCGTCAGGAAGGTCGCGATACCCGCCCTGATCTCGACCTGCACCGTCGTTCCCTTCTCTGAGAGCTTGAACAGATTCTCCACGGGAAACTCCTTGGTAACGAGGATGATCATTTATACCGACAAGGCCCGCGGTGTGCAAG
>SKQU01000067.1 GCA_007118855.1 Spirochaetaceae bacterium | reverse complement strand
CGAGTCCAGCGTCGAGACATGGACGACCATTCCCCCAAGATCCCGGAACGGCAGCAGGTATTGTAGCACGTCGTCCACAAAGAGTGTGGACGCAAAACGCAGCCCGAGCTCGCGCGCCGCTCGCAGGTACACTTCACGGTTCGGCTTGCCCAGGTAGTTGTTGCTGCGAAGGTCGAACAGGCGCTCGAAACGGCTCGACAGTCCCAGGCGGTCGAGCACGCGTTCGGCATGCTCGGCCGGTCCATTGGTGAGAACGGAGGCGGGCAGGTCGATCGCGTCGAGAACCTCGCGCGCCGCCGCCGCGTGCTCGTCGGTGATCCAGGGCGAGAGATCGGCCGGATGAACCTCCTCCATGTAGGGGTCGACGTCGTCAAGGCCGTGCTCGGCCTGCAGCCACTTCAACGTTGTCCCGTAGCGCCGCCGGGCCGCGGCGCGAAGCGCATCCGCGTTGGCGAGGTCGATCTCCAGGTAGGAGGCGACGAATGCCGTCATGCGCCGGCTCATCTCCTCGCCCAGCCCGCAGGAGGCGGGGTAGAGGGTGTTGTCGACGTCGAAAAGCAGGTACTCGATCATCGCGGAGGCTCCGGCCGGTAGCGAAGCGGGACCGCGGCGCTCCCGCGCGCCTCACCCGCGGCCTCCGCGGTCCAGACGACCGGAAGCTGCGACCGGTCGACGTAGCAGACGTCGGGCACTCCCTCGGGGCAGAACCCGATCAGGATTTCGATCGTGGCGTCCGGCGAGCGCTCCGTCGGCCCGGGCACCGGGACGGAGAACGGCTCGTCGAACTCGTCCCGCTCGGCGGTCACCTCACGAGCGCCCGAGCGCAGCGTCAGCCGCTGCACGAAGTCGTCCGCGGCCCGGTACCCTGCCGGCAACTCGACGGTCACGAGCAGCGTGTCGACGGTCTCGCCCAGCTCGAGCCGCAGCACCGGCTCCGGGTCGAACCACCCGGCGGTACTTCCGGCTTCGCGGGTCGTGGGGTCGCAGGACAGAAGCGGCCACAGGAGCGCGGCCGCGCAGATCAGGGAAGCGAGACGACGCTTACGACCAGGCCGCTTCGGTGCCATTTTCGTGCGTCGTTTCCGGGGTCGGGGAGTCGAAGGCCATCCACTACATAATAATAGAGATGCTCGCCGGCGCCGAGTCGCAGACGCCGGGAAAACATCCCGGGCGCCGACTCCTCGAGCGGGGTCATATACGGGTCCCAGCCGTTGAACGAGCCGACGAGCGCGACCCGGCTTCCCGGGGCAGCGTTGACCACGAACTCCACGGTGCCGTCGGCGTGCACGATCGGCGTCTCGGTGGTCGTCCGCACGGTCGCCGGGACGACCGTTCTCGACAGCCGGACTCCCCAGCGGTCGGTATAGCTGTCCGGGTTCGCCGGGTCGCTCGTCCAGATGCCGTTGATCACGAGTCGGTAGCGCAGCTCTCTCAGGTCGGGCGGCAAGCGATAGAGCAGCACGTAGATCTCGTTGTCGTTCCGTTCGAACGGATGCCGGCGCGAGAAGTTCTCGTGCTCGAAGGCGACCTCCACCGAGTGTATCCGCCCTCCGTGGCGGCCGGGGCCGAAGTCGTAGGTGAACAGGAGCCGGTCGCCGAGTATGCGCGGAGCCGACGCCCGGTCGACGCTGCCGGCCTCCAGTATGACACTGAGGTCCTGCGCGCCGAGCGCAAGGGCGAGGAGGAGTCCGGCTGCGAGGAGGGCTATCCGTTTTGCTCTCATCTCGATACAGTACGATACTAGAATCGACGCGGAATGGCCCGTCCTTAACGGAGGCGATTTCCGGCCGACAATCGTAGACAGGTATGCCGTCTCTCCAGGAGATCCGTCAGTTCAACAGCCGCCTCACCTCACTCGGCAACGAACCGGAGGTCGTCCGCGAATGGGGCGAGGAGCTCGAGGACGTTGAGGTCCCGGATGCGGGACTCGACGACGATCTCTCATCGCTGCTCTCGGACACCGGCGCTCTTGAAGAGGAACCCGCCCTCGGCGACGAACCCTCTCCCGGCGAGGTGCCGCCGCCGCTCTCAGAGCTGCTCGACGAATGGGCACCCGAGACACCTGAAGCACCCGAGACACCGGAAGCCGCGGAAGGCCCGGAACCCGACGCCGGGGAGTTCGCCCTTGACGAGGGCGACTTCTCCGATTTCGCCGCGCTGCTCGGCGAGACGGGTGCCGACGCCGAACCGCCCGACGCCGCGGACGCGGAACCGGAGGCGGAGGAACCGACGGCGGCGGAAGATGTCGGTTTCGACGAAGGCGAGTTCGACCTTCCCGACTTCGAGGTCGAGGACGAAGAGGCAGCTGATGCTGCGGCTGAGGATGCATCCTGGGATGCTGCCGACTTCGCGGACACGGATGCGCTCCTCGAGGATATCAGTCTCGAGCTCGACCAGGACGAGGACGCCGGGGCGGGCGCAGCAGAGGAGGCTGAGCCGGAGGCTGAGCCCGACGCCGGGGAGTTCGATGATTTCGGGCTTCCCGAGGGGTTCGACCTGTCGAACGATGAGGAGGGCGAGGAGCCGGGTGCTGGTGCGCCTGCCGAGGAGGGCACCGAGGCGGACGCAGGCGACGACGCCGGCCTGCCGGACGACGACCTCTCCGGGTTCGAGTTCAGCGACGAGGAGTCGTTCGAGGCGCCCGGTGAGTTCGAGGCGCACGGCGGCGAGGAGTTCAGCTTTGACGAGCCGAGCGTTCCGGGCGAGGACGACGGGCTCGATGAGGTGGGCGATCTCGACGAGCTTGGCGACGACGACCTCGACGAGTTCAGCCTGGGCGACTTCGGCGAGGAGTTCGGCGTGCTCGAGGACGGGGGGCCCTCGGATGAGGACCTCAACCCGGCGATCAACGTCCCGGAGCTCGCGGCGGGGATTTCGCAGGCGGAGGCGGCGCCCGGGGAGGTGCAGCTCACCGACGAGGAGTTCGAACGCCTGCAGCGCGGGCTCGCGACGCTGCCGCTCAACCTCAAGCAGGAGGTGGAGCGGATCATCGCCGAGTCACGCGGCTCGCCGGAAGAGACCGCACGCCTGTGCCGCATGCTCGTGGACGGGACGTCGGCGCAGGAGGTCGCGACCTTCGCCGGGCGCATCGCCGGGAAGCGCATCCGGATTCCGCGCGGATACGAGAAGCGAAGCGGCGAGGAGTTCGAGCGCGAGCGGGACAGCTTCGCCTACCAGTTCCGCGAGAATATCTGGCCGGTACTCAGACTCGTCATGGTGGTCGCCGTCGCCGCGGGGCTCCTCGCGCTTGCCGGGTACCATCTCGTGTTCAGACCGCTCCACGCGCGGTCGCTCTATGCGCAGGGGATCGAGCTGATCGAGGCGGACCAGCACAGCCTCGCGAACCAGACCTTCGCGCGCGCCTGGGAGGTGTGGCAGAGTCCGCGCTGGTACTACGAGTATGCCGACGCCTTTGTGCAGGCGCGCCAGTACACGCTCGCGCAGCAGAAGTACGAGGAGCTCCTCTTCGGGCGCGTGCCGGAGATACGGGAGCTCGCGCGTGATGAGCTGGAGAAAGGCAACTACGGCGCGGTGATCGCCAACCACGACCTGCCCAAGAGGGGGGTCCTCGCCGCGGCAGAGCTCGAGTCGGCGATTCTGGGGAACTATCGTCGGGCAGAACAGCTGATCACGATACTGCTCGTCAAGGACACGAACGACTACGAAGCCAGGCTCGCGCTCGGCGACAACTACATGCGCTGGGCCGAGTCAGACCCGGCGCGCCTGGAGGACGCGCGCCTCGCCTACGCGCGGCTGATCGAGCGCTACGGCCAGACCGACGAGCTCCTCTTCCGGATGCTCCGCTACTTCATCGTGACCGACAACCTCGCGGAGGTCGTGAACATCAAGGACGCCTTCCAGGCCGACCGCCGCGTCCAGGTCAACCCGGAGATCTACGCCGATCTCGCCGGCTACCTCCTCGACCGGGGCTTGCCAGGCGACGTGGAGGACATCGTCTTCCGCGCGCTCGACGTGGACGGCTCGATCCCCGAGCTTCACTACCATCTCGCGCGCTACTACCGCGAGGTGCGGGCCTTCGGCGAGGAGGAGCTCGCGCTCAGTACCGCCCGCCTGTTGCTCGAGGAGGCGATTCCCTTCACGCCGCGACGACGCGCGATGCTCGTGGACACGCATACTCGGATCGGCGAGAACCTGGTGGAGGGCGGCCTCTACCTCGATGCGCAGGAATCGTTCACCCGGGCGATCAACGTCTATGAGGAGGGGCGCCGACGCCGTATACTCGGGGCCGACCCGGTGCTCGCCCGTGCGTATGCCCGCCTCGGCGACAT
>SKQU01000296.1 GCA_007118855.1 Spirochaetaceae bacterium | reverse complement strand
GTGTGATCGCACCACCTCGATCGACTGACGATAGGTCATCCGGCCTCGCACGACGGGGTAGTCCGAACCCCAGAGAAGGCGATCCGGACCGAAGTGCTCGTAGAGCGCGCCGACGATTCGGCGCACGTCGGAGAAGGGGAAGTCCCAGGTCGACTCGCTCGCGTAGGAGAAGCCGGACACCTTGATGGAGACGTTGCGGCACCGCGCGGTCGCGAGTATCTCCTTCAGCCCGTCCTGCGGCTCACGATCGCTCGCGCGGGGGTGACCAAGGTGATGGCAGAGAATGGGTACGGCTGGAAAGGCGTCGGCCAGCCGGCGGATCGACTCCTGCTGGTGAGGGTAACAGCTCACGCTCGCGAGCAGGCGACGGGAGGCGGCTTCGCGGAAAAGCGCCCGTCCGTCGGCGCCGGTGAGCCATCCGCCGTCATCATCTTTGGCGAGGTAGTGCGTGAAGCCGGCGATTGGCCATTGGGCGACCATAGTCCGCAGACGCTCGTCCGCGCCGGCGGTACGGTAGGTGCGAGACCAGGAGCTGTCGAGGTCGGCAACCTGAACCAGGCGGTCCGGATAACGCTCAACGCACTCAGCGACGTAGGCGTTGTTCTCCGGGTTGTGATCGATCTGCGCGGAGACCACCAGGGCCCGGTCCACCCCGTTCAGGTCCATCTCGTAGAGCAGTTGCTCGACCCGCCCCCGTGAGTCCGGGTCGGGGACCCGCTGGCTGTAGGGCCAGGTTTCCCAGGCGTGGCAGTGGCTGTCGATGATCATCGCGGCGTGATCCACTGCGGCGGGATGTCGATCCCGAAGCCCGGTGCGGCGGACGGCACGAGCCACCCGTCGCGGGGAACCGCCTGTCCCGGCAGGCGTGAGAACTCTTCCGGCGGCACCCCGGGAGGCGAGGCGACGAAGCACTCGCACCACGGCGACGACGGGGTCGCGAAGGTGAAGTGCTGGCCGAAGGGAGAGTTTCCACCGCCGTGGAGGATGACCTCTGCGCCGCCTGCGTCGGCGGCCGCGGCGATTCTCTGCACGGTCGTCATACCGCCGCACCAGTTGATGTCCGGCTGCAGGATATCGACGACGCCGTGACGGAGAGCCCACCCGAAGGGCACGTGCGTGTACCAGTGCTCTCCCGTGGCGAGGGTCTGCCACGGCAGACGCCGCCGCAGGGCGACATGAGCGTCGAGATCCTCGGGGATGAGGCACTCCTCCATCCACTTCAGCCGATACGGCCGCAGGACCTCGGCCAGCCGAACGGTGTACTCCACGTCGAACGCCATCCAGCAGTCGAGCATGAGCTCGCTCTCGTCGCCGATCGTCTCCCGCGCCTTCGCGACAAAGGCCTCGTTTCGCCGCAGCCCGTCCAGTCCATCGGCCGGACCGTACGGACAGGCGAGCTTGAACGCCGTGAACCCGAGCTCCTTGTACCAGTCGTAGTCGTTCCCGGTGGCGTAGCAGAAGATCCGGTCCTTCTGCGGACCTCCGAGCAGGCTGTAGACAGGGCGGTCCAGGAGCTTACCCTTGAGGTCCCACAATGCCAGATCAATGCCGCTGATAGCGTAGGAGGCAAGACCCACGGACCCGTACGGTTTGGTGAGCCGGAACATCATGTCGGCCGCCTTCTCCACGGCCATGCAATCCTCGCCCACGAGCTGGCCGGCGAGGTGCTCGACCACGGGCGTCAGTACGGGAGCAAAGTTGAGCGTGCCCAGTCCGTAGGTCCCGTCCTCGGCGGTGACCCTGACCCAGGCGCCTTCCCAGCCCGGGCGCCAGAGACTGCGGTGCCGCTTCACCTTTGAGTACCGCGACATGGGGTTCGCAACTTCCGCCTCCTGCTCCCATGAGGCCCGACGAGCCTGAGTCTTCGATTCCGACTCCGGAAGCGCTACGTGCACGACGCTGATCTCAGTTATCTTCACAGAAGACCTCCCTGGTACTCAGTGATAGAGCTCTGCGACATCGACGCCGGCACCCCCGGCGGCGGCCGACCGGTACGCGGCATCCAGGAGCTCGACTGTCCGCCATCCTACCTCGCCGGGCGATCCGTTGGGAGCCCTGCCCAGCACGACATCCACGAAGTTTCGCGTCGCTGCATAACGATCCGACTGCTTTACCATGGCAAAGTCCTCCACGGTGCCGTCGTGGCGCCGCACCTGGGCGAGCCCGGCGAGCGTGTCGCTCACGAAACAGCCCTCCTCGCAGTAGACCGCGAGCGCGAGCCGACGATTGCGGCCGGCGTTCCCGGTTCCGCCCACCATCCCGATCGCGCTGCCTTCGAACGCAACGCTGTACGCATCGACGAGATCCACCGCGAGCGAATGGTTTCGCATCAAGGCATGGACGCTCTGCGCGCGCAGCCCCGTAACGAAGAACATGAGCGCCGCCGAGTGCGTGATCTGCAAATGCCCCTGGCCTCCGCCGAGCATCTCCGGCTGGTTGTAGCCCGCGCCCGGTCCGTGAACGGCATACGTGGATACCGGTGAATGATCCGGCCCCACGCCTCCGGCGAGAAAACCGCGCACGTCCGTGGAGTACGAGCAGGTCACGTACTGTATCCCGCCGAGCTCACCCGACTGCAGGACTTCGCGCGCGCGCAGGTTCTGCGGCTGGTAGTGGTACGGGTACCCGATGAGGAGCTCAACTTTGTTCTCTCCGGCGAGACCGACGAGTGACCTGGCGTGAGCGGCGCTGAGCGTCATGGGTTTCTCGAGGAGCACGTGAAGCCCTCGAGCCAGGCAGGTTCGCGTTATGTCATAGTGCGTGGCATGCGGCGTCACGACGATCACCGCATCGAGTGCTTCCCGGTCGAGCATCTCCTCGTAGTCGGCGTAGGTCCGGCTCACCCCGTACGCCTGCGCCGCCGCCGCGAGTCGCCCCTCGTCGGGATCACACGCCGCGACGAGATCGGCCTCATCATGCGACAAGACGCCGGGCATGTGTGCCTCAGTCGCCCACCATCCGGTTCCTATTACCGCTACGCGCGCCCTGGCCATGCCGTACCCTCGAGGACCGATGGTACTCTCACCGGTACCGGCGGTGCAAGGCGGCGCTGGTAGCGGCAGCGGCAGCGGTCAGACCATCCCCAGCACCATCCTGACTCCGGATTCCACCGCTTCCATCGTCTCCCGGCTCGTCCTACCCGCACGCTCGAGCAGTCTCTCCTTGTCCAACGCCGACAGGTGCGTCACGACCAGCACCGAGTCCTTCGGCAGTCCGGATCGTTCGCAAGGAAGGAAGACGTTTCCCGGGGCGCTCTCCAGAACAAGGTTCGTTGAGAGTGGAACGACGATCACCGTGTTGAGTCTGCTCCGCGTATACGCGTCATCCTGTACGATCAGCACCGGCCGGCGGAATCCAGGCTCGCTGCCGAACGGCAGCCCGAAGTCGGCCCACCACAGCTCACCACGTGTCATTCTTGGTGAGCTCTCGGAGTGAATCCAGGGAAGCCTCCGTCCGCACACCGGGCGTATCCCGATCGTCCGTTCCCTCGTATACTTCGTTCAGTCGCTCGGTGATTCCCTCTCTGCGGTGCCTTCCTATGTACTCGGCCACGGCTCGCGCGAAGAGCTGACTCCGCGGGATCCCCATCGCTCGCGCGGTCCGCTCTGCCTCTTCGTACAGGGCATCCGGTAGTGAGATCGCAGTCTTCATGAGTGAAGTATAACCTTGGTATAACCGGTGGTCAAGATTCTCACTTATCCGCCGTCGAATCGCCTGTCGCGGGCTCCTTGGCACTCCAGCTCCGGACGGTGTCCACCAGGCCGGCGATGGTCGCGGGATCGGTGAAATCCGCGGGGGACTCGTACGCCTTGAGCATGCCGAGCTCGTCGGGCGTCTTCGTGGGCTTTCGCGCGATCTTCCACTTGAAGAGCGTCATGATGATCTTGTGAAACGGATCGAGCCGCGAGAAGTCGAACCCCCCGCGGAAGTAGAAGAACGGAATGCGCTCCTGCTCCTCGGGCGTGAAGTTGGCGTCCCGGACTTCCGCTATTGTCTCCGGTTTGGGGGGTGAGGCGCCGACGCCGAATACGAGGAGCCGCGGTGCGCTGCGCGCAAGCCCGGCACGCTCGATCAGCCTCTTCATCTTCCTGAGGCCGTAGACGCCCACCGCATGAAGGCTTCCCCCGTACACGATGCAGTCGTAGTCGCGGATGTCCCGGGGCCCGATCTCCTTGAGTCGCCGAAGATCCGCACCGAGCTCCGCGGCGATCCACCCCGCGTACCTCTCGGTGAAGCCGGAGATCGAGCTGTAGACGATGATCGTTCTCATAGCGTCATCAGACGACACCATTGATGCTCTCCAGGTCAAGTGAGTTGATGGCCGCT
>SKQU01000240.1 GCA_007118855.1 Spirochaetaceae bacterium | reverse complement strand
TGAACCGCGGCCTGCTCCTTGCCTCGACTCTCGCGGAACTCGTCGGTGAACTGGGTGAACTCTGCCTGCACCCGGGAGACGACCTGACCCATCGCATCGTTCAGACGGGTCTCGAGCTGATCGACCTCCTGACCCACGTCACCGAGCTTTTCGAACCGGTAGGTGATCTGCGACTCATACTCGGTCAGACGATCCTCGATCTCACCGAGGATCCGCTGCTGCGCCTCATCGGCCGCACGCTGCACGCGATCGCCGAGCTCGGCACCGAACCCGTTGATGCGGCGGTCGATCTCGCTTCGCGTCTCCTCGAGCACGCGGTCGCGTTCAGCGAGCTTCGTCTGCGCCGCCTCCACCTCGACGACGGCCGCGTCGATCCTTTCGAGGATCCCGCGCTTCTGGTGCTCGAGCCTGGAAGTCAGCTCACGCGCGACCTGCTGCGACTCCCCTTCAATCCGCTCTCTGAGGTTGGCGAGCGCGGTGGTCTGCATCTGCTCGCCGCGTTCGGCGAGCTCGAGCAGCCGCTTCTGATAGTCGCCCTCGAGCGTCTCGAGCTGCTCGCGCATTTCGCCGAGCTGCTCGGAGCTCTGGATCGACGCTTCCTGTGCCCTGTTGATCACGGTCTGCGCGACCTCTTCGAGCTCGCCCCGGGTTCGCTCGCTGTGTACCTGCGCCCGGTCCTCAACCCCGCGGATGTACTCGGCGAACTGGTTCACCCGCTCCTGAAAGCTCCCAAGCTCCTCCCGGACCGCCGCTACCTTACCTTCGACCTGTGCGAACACCGAGTTCTGAGCCTCCTCCAGTTTCAGCTCGTTGTCCCGGCCGAAGCGCTCGACGATCTCCTCAAGCCCCTTTTCAACGCCGACGAGTCGGTCCTGGCTCTGCTTGATGCGCCGCCCCACCGAGTCGACGTAGGAGGACTCTTCCCTGACGCGGTTGATATTCTCCTGCGCCCGTGCGGTCATCTGCACGAGCTCGTCGAGCGCCGTGTCATACTCCCGTATCCGCGCGCCGATCCGTTCGATCTCCTCCGCGCGGTTGTTGAGTCCGCTCTCGATCCCCTGGACGCGCTTGAGCACCTCACGGGCGGCCTTCTGATGGACCTCCAGCTCAATGCCCATATCCTTGATCGCGACGACTTTCTCCTGAACATGCGCCTCGAGCTCATCGTGCACGCGCGCGGCGTACTTCTTGACCTTTTCGAGCGAGCGGTTGTTCCGATCAAGCTGACGGTAGACGAAAAGGACAATCCCGACGATCGCAAGGACGACGATGTCTGATCCTGAGAATTGCATCGTTCCCCCCCCGAAGAACTTTTCACCCATTATATACCCGATTGGGAGAGTTGCCTATCAATTCCGACGCTTTTTGAGGGATGAGTGGCGGATGAAACGAGTACCTGTTGTCCGATACTCCCCGCGTCAGGGTGTCACGACGGCAATGCGATCGAGCGCGAGGCTGCGGAAGTTCCGCACATTGTAGGTGATGATCCGCTCGCTCCGCGACTCAACTGCGGCGACGACGTGAAGCGCATCGTAGACCGCCCCGCTCATGAACCCTCGCTGCGCGACCAGTGCTACAGCTTCCCGGTATGCTGCTTCGGAGAGCCCCCAGACTGTCAACCGGTCGGCGATGGATTCATTGATCAGCTGCTCGGCCTCTGCGGGTGTGACCCGACGCGCAAGGGGAAGCGAGGTGATCACTGCATAGCATTCCGCAAGGCAGTGGGTGGAACACACAGCCTCGTTCGGTCTTCTCGTATACTCGCCAAGAGCAAGAAGCGCCGCCTCATGATTCGACAGCTGATCTACGAGCGCCGGGACGATCGCCGAGGTGTCGAAGAAAACCCTCACGACTCCGGGTGCTCCGTCACGAACTGGGCACGCCTGTCGCGCTCGGCCGCGATAAAGGAAACCACATCGATGTCCACCGGCTCTGACCCATGGTGGACGAGGAACCCATGCTTGCGAATCAGCGCTGGTTCGCTGCCGCGCGGTCGTACACGGATCCCGTCACGGTCTGCGGTTATCTCCACCTCCGTCCCGGGCAGGAGATGGAACTGGTCCCGCAACTTCTTGGGCACGACCACACGCCCACCCCTGTCGATGGTAGTAACCATGGAAAAATGGTATTGGAGACGCGCAACACAGTCAAGCGCGGATCAAGGTGGCGGTCGGTTCTGCCAGGCTGGATTCGTTTTTAGTGGCGGAGGGACTTGAACCCCCGACCGAGCGGATATGAGCCGCTTGCTCTACCGACTGAGCTACGCCACCTCGGACAGGAGGCTAACATAGCCAATGGCGCACCCCGAGTCAAGGTCAGACCAGGTTGTGGGCCTGGGCGTGGTGCATCAGCCGGGAGTTCCAGTAGTTGCGCCGCAGGAAGTCGGTCTTGTGGGTGTAGTCGTCCATACGGCTCGTCCGCTGTTGGATGTAGCGAACCGCCTTCCCGAGGACCGTCGTCCCGTCTTCAACGCTGAGCTCGCCGCTCTCCGGGAGGATCAGGCTGTAGAGGTAGAAGTACACGCTGTTGTAGGGATCGGTCTCGCTGATGCGAAGCTCTCGCGTGAGGCGATGCATCTCCTCCACACCCTCGGCGACGCGGCCGTTTTCCGCGAGCAGGTAGCCGCGAAGCGCCATCATCTGATGGTGGAGCACCGGAGTACCCGTTCCCGTGCCGATCGCCCGGTCTTCGAGCGACGCGAAGCCGCTCGCCCAGGAGAGGCCCTCGATGGTGGCCGGGACCGGGCGTGAGAAGGAGAGCCCCCGGTCGAGTTCTCTGATGCCTTCCGCGTGCTCACCGAGCCGGACATACCCCTCGGCGAGGAAGAGCGCCGTCTCGGCATCTCCGGCGCGATCGAGCAGCAACGCCATCCCGCGCTTCGTCTTTCCATCGTGGATGAGGGCGCGGGCGAGCCATCGCTCGAGGACGGCGCAGGGCAGCGGCATCCCGTAGAGCCTCGTGCGGGCACGGCCGAGCGAGAAACAGTCGGCCGCTTCGTCGTACCGTCCCAGCTCAAAACCGATCCTTCCCCGGGCGAAGTCGGTGAAGAGCTGCATGTCCCGCATCCCCGCCTCGCAGGACCGTTTCCCGAGCGACTCGGCCCGGGAGAGCGCCTGCGTGAGATTGCCGAACACAAAATCCGTCACGAGCATCAGGTACTCGGCGCGAATCTGCTCGAACAGGTCACCGCTGTCGGTCGCCTCCCGCGTCCCGATCAGGAAGTACTCCCGAGCCTCGAGCAGAACCTCCTGGGAGAGGAGCACCGCGCCGAAGTCGAGATTGGACCTTGCGAGCCCCACCCGGTCATCCGCATTCTGGTACAGGAGCATCGCCCGTTTCAGGAGCGCGACGGTTTCCTTCGCCTGCCCGGTCACGAAGGCATGCCTGGCCTTCTGCACCAGGAGATCCGCCGCATACCCGTCATCCATCGCGTCGTGGCTCAGTCGGTCGCTCGCAACTGATGCCCGCTCGGCCGCCTGCATGTTCCCCTGCAGCAGCGCGAGCCGAATCCGGTTGGTCAGCAACACGCCCTGCAGGCCGCTGCGAACCGCCTCGCTCGAACCGCGTGGGATGACCACGTCGTAGAGCAGCCGGTGCGCCTCGTCCAACCCGCGCTCGTTCATGAGGCGGGTCAGCAGACGGTGGTAGAACCGCGGAACGTGACGACCTTCGTCGAACCCCGCAAGCAGGCGGACGGTCGCCTCGCCGGCAACGATGCGTCCCGCCTCGGCGAGATCGACGAGCGCGCCGCACACCATCGCGCGCACGGAACGGGCGGAGCGGCCGAGCACCGTCTCGAGACGGGTACGCAGTTCGGGAAAGGCGGGCACCACCGCGTCCCGCTCCTCGAGCAGCCCGAGGAACCGCATCCGCGACAGAAGCGCCGGAACGCGGATCCTGTCGGCACCGAGCCGTACCGCGACCTCGATGAACCGGTCGTAGTCGAGTGAGGCGCAGACGTAGTGGGCCGCGAGCAGGAGCTCCTGCAGCTGCGAGTCTTCGCCCGACACGACTCGCCAGGCGAGATCGGCGTCGGTGATCTGTTCGAGCCTGTCGTCGGTGCGGCTGTCCCAGTGCTCGGCCTGCGCGAGATAGTGCACGACCGCGGAGCACCGCAGATTCGTCACCCGGGCGAGCCGGTCCCAGTTCACCCGGGCGTCAAAGCGCTCGCGCACATCCGCGATGACCGGCTTCGGCAGGCGCAGCGTGTGGCGGACCATTGAGGAGACGCCGGCGGTTGAGACGGAACGGGAGGCGGTACCGACGATGATGAGTCCGGGTCTGCCGTCGCGAACCGGGAGTCGTGACCGGATGCGGGCAAGCGCGTCGACCGACTGGGTAGACCAGCGGTCGATCTCATGGCAGACGAGAACCGGGGGAACGACCGCCTCGGTTGCGCGTCGAATGTAGGCGGTCAGGTAGAGCTCGAAGGCGATGAGCAGGTCCGTCTCGCGACAGTCTGCGAGCGTGCGCCCCGCCTCGCCCCGGGCAATCGTCTCGATGAGCGGGACACGCTCGTCCCAGACGGCGCGCTCGGGCCGGTTCAGCCAGAACCCCGTCTCGTGCAGGTCGAGCGCGGTGAACGCGGAGGCCAGCGGACCGAGCCGTTCCTCCTCGCATCGCTCGGCCTCGAGCCAGCGAACCGCCGGCGATGTGCCGACGAGTTGCGTGAGGGCCGAGCGCACATTGACCCGGTTTGCCTGCGCATCGTCGCACACGACGAGCAGCAGCCCGCCGACGATCTCGTCCATCGCGAGCGCGTCGAGAAGGGCGTCCTCGGCGCGCGCCGACCGCGCGAGCTCGCAGACCGAGCCGACGTCACTCGAGGCGGGACCGACCTGTCCGAGAACCCGGTGGAGCACCCTCCCGCCGATGTCCCGGTGCTCCGTCTCGAGAGACGAGCAGAGCAGCGTCTGCGCCGACGGCCCGAGCCAGACCTCGTTGTCCTCATAGAGCCCGAGAAGCGTCTCTCGTATGCTTCGCACGGCCTCGGCAACCGGGCACTCCAGGTAGTCCAGCAGCAGCCCCCATCCTGACAGCTCGCTCTCCCGCGCGGTGAGCAGAGAGGTGGTCTGATGCAGCGCGTCAAGGACGCCCTGCCGGTCTTCCGGCTGTGCGCGTTCGAACCTGAACACCCAGAGCCCGCCATGCTGCGTCGAGTAGGCCCCGCCATGGACTTCAACGACGGCGATGACGCGCCGTCTTATGTCTGAGACGAGTTCAGGCCGCAGGCGCTCGAGCTGCCGCAGCCCGTGGATTTCCACCGCGAGTGTGTACATCGGCTTCCTCCCTTACATTCTCGCCCGAATGGAAGCCGCGGTTGAGCCGCCGGCACGGATAAGGCGGAACCCGAGATCACAACTCGTCGACCGGAAGGTTCTTCGGGTCGGCAACGCCCACCGAATCGACATCCCCGCGATACTCTGCGCCGTAGATGTGCCGGAACAGCTTCTCCATATCGTCCGGATCGAGCTCGATGAACTGGATCGCGATGTAGACGCGACCGGAATCGTGGTACTTGCGCATGACCCTGCCCCGCGCGCCGATCGACCGGTCGCCGAGCGATATCTTCAGATCCAGGTCCGTGTAGAGCAGCACGTCCGGCCCGTCCGGAGGACACCCGAACAGCACGCCGGATCCCGAGATGTCGATGAGCTCCGCCGCGCCGAACTCGTCGATCTGTGGTTCGGCCTTGAAGTACCCGTTGACCTTCAGCGAGTATGCGAGAACTCTTCCGAACTGGAGCACAAAATCGAACACCCCCGACTCGAACCGCTCCTGGTCCGCATCCGAGCGCATCAGGTAGAGGTAGCCGACGACGTACTGCCGGTAGAGCACGGGGCAGTACAACTCGTGCCACAGCCGGCGTGCCCGATTCGATTCGACGATCTTGCCGATCTGCTCGAGCACGCTGAACATGTCCTCGCCCTCGTCGGCCTTGATGGAGATGATCTCATCCTGGGTGAGCAGCCGCTCCCGCACCTGCGCAGACCGGATCTGGGATTCCGCGCCGTAGAACGGCAGGACGAGGATCTTCCCGGACCTCGCGACAAGCCGCTCCTGGAAGCTCTGCGGCCGGCGTTCGCGGAACATGACGATCTTGTTCTCGGTCGCAAAAGTCTGCGCGCGCTCGCGAAACGCCCGCAGCAGGTCCGAGATCTTCGACGCGTCGAAACCGGGATCAACCCCGGGGTCATCGGCGGGCTCGTACTGGTCGGAGTCCGGGTAGTCGAGACGGACCTGTTTGCCCTTGAAGAGAAAGGACACGCTGACATCTCTGGGCGCCTTGATCCGCTCGAAGCTGCGCGACAGATCGCGGAAGAGCTCCGCCGGTTGGGCTACTTCGGCGATCTCGTCGGTGCACTCGATGACCCGACTCGTGAAGGTCATGGGATTGTTGCGAAACCGGAAGAACACGGTGACGCTCGAGATATCCGGGGGAAAGATGTCGTGAACGAGTCGAATCCAGATCCGCTCCTCGTTCATCTTCTCGAGTACGGCCTGCAGTCGTTCCGGACCGACGTGCAACTCAAGCGGAGCGCGCTGCTCGAGAACGTTCTTGAGGATGAACTCCTTCTCTATCCGCTTGATCTCATGTGCCACCCGACCCTCCCATCACCAACCGGATCCCGGCACGCCATCGCCGGGGATGGAGAAGACGACCGCTTCCCTACTCAACCAACTCACCTGAATATCCGAAGTATACCATTCTCCCTCCGCCCTTTCCAGAATGACCTCGCCGTCCCATCGGCCTTCCTCCCCCTGCAGGACGAAGGAGAGCGAGTACTCGTTCCCGCCCAACCGAACGGGCCGTCCCACGCGGACCGCCGACCACGCGCGATCGGTCTGCGCGAGCCGTTCGGCAACGGCTTGCGCCCCGGAGGGGGCGTCGGCCATAAGAACCGGGACCGTTCGCGACTCTCCGATCTCGAGAAGCATCGCCCGGGCGGTCCGCCGCGCCTCGTGCTCGGCGGCCGAGAGTCCCTCGGTTCGCAGGGTTCCAATGCGGAAGTCGGACGGATACAGCGGCGTGGCGGAGAGCCGGTGCGAGGCGAAGGCGGTGTCGCGCGGGTCGACGACGGAGGCGGAAACGGGGTCTGATCTCGCCGGCGCGCTGCGCTGGGCACCGGCTTCAGTCAGCCGCATGGGCTGTCCTGCCGCCGGCTCGTCTGCGGTCGAGTCGGTGGGAGCATCGGTGCTCGCGGCGGTGCGCTGTCCACTCTCGCCCTCCCTTCGGGCGCACCCTGGAGCGAGGAGCAGGAGGAGAAGCGCACCGATGATGAGGATCGAGCTTGCTGGACGCACCGTTGAGGTTACTATAGAGTGGCCGCAGATGGATGTAAAGGATCATGTGATCTGGCATCTCGATCGCGACTTCACCACGCCGATTCGAGACCCGCTGTGGGGCCACATCTATCTGTCGAACGAGCTCGCCGCGCTCACGGATTCACCCGAGTTTCAGCAGCTCTCCCGCATCAGACAGCTCGGCCCGACGCACCTGATCTACCCCGGCGCTACGCACACTCGTCTGGCCCACAGCCTCGGGGTCTACCACATCGCGAGACGCATGATCCGCGCCCTGCTGACCTGGGGGGGAACTCCGGCGATCCCGCGGGAGTACGTGACCGCATACCTCTGCGCGGCTCTTCTCCACGACCTCGGCCACTTCCCCTTCACCCACAGCCTGAAGGAGCTGCCGCTCGAAGAGCACGAGAAGCTCGCCGCGCAGATGGTGCTCGACGGCGCGCTCGCCTCGCGGCTACGCGAGCGGGCGCGCGTGGATCCCGGAATCGTCGCACGAATCATCGACGAATCGATGGACGACGGGGGTCTCGCCGAGATCAGGCTCTTTCGCCGCCTCCTGTCCGGATCGCTCGACCCGGACAAGCTCGACTACCTCAACCGCGATGCGTACTACTGCGGGGTGCCCTACGGCACGCAGGACATCGAATACGCGATCAGCCGCCTTCGACCCAACGGAACGCAGAACATCGCGCTCGAGCGGTCGGGAATCTCTGCGGTCGAGAACATCCTGTTCAGCAAGTACCTGATGTACCGCGCCGTGTACTGGCATCGGGACGTGCGCGTGGCAACCGCAATGATCAAGGAGGGGCTCTACCGTGGATTGCGCGACGGCCTGATCACCGAGTCGGACCTCTACGGGCATACCGACGAAAGCTTCTACGCAGAGTTCGGCGCGCGGCGTGAGGAACCATTCTCGCTCGTTCGCCGCGTCCACGATCGGCAGCTCTACGTCTCGGCGGCGGACATCGGATTTGACGACACCAGCGAAGCGCACCGTGCGCTCGAACGGCTCGAGTACCGGTCGGTCGCAGCCGGACGCCTTGCGGACCTCATCAGCGCGGAGCTCGGTCGGGACATCAGGCCCTGTGAGGTTATCATCGACGTCCCGGAGGCAGTAAGCTTTGAGGTGTCCTTCCCCGTACTCGACGGGAACGCGGTGATCGACTATCCGGATGCCGGCACGGTGTTCACCCCGGCGGTCATCGACGACTTCACGCGCACGCTGCGGCGAATCCGGCTCGTGCTCGAGCCTTCGGTGGCCGCTTCGCTGTCCGGGGCACAGGAACTGCTTGCCTGCGTGACGGCGCAGCTGATTGAATATCGATCCGCCTTGGAGTAAGATCTGACGAGAGCCTGCGGATGAAACAGTCAAAACTGATGAAAGAACGGGTCCGGCGGGTGAGCGTGCTGCTTCGCGAGCTCGGCTTTGAGACCCTGGACGGTGAGTACCTTGAAGAGACCTATTCGGCCGGCTTCGAAAGCGGTGACGGGTTCCAGGGGGCCATCTACATCGATCGGGACAGCAAGTTCCTCGAGCTCGCATACACCTTCAGCTTCTCGAGCAACCTCGCCGACTTCGTGCAGGGAAAGATCGAGGAGATGATGCAGATCTGCTACGAGTACGGGTGTTACTACACGCTGCAGTCGGCGGCAAGAGAGATCACGTTCACCGTCTTCGCCAAGATCTACTACGCCGGCCTGAACTACTACGCCCTCAAGGAGACGGTCCGCGATTACCGCGACGCAGTCGAGTCGCTCGCTGATCTCCTGGAGCTGAAGAGCGAGCTCGGAAAAGGGGCGACGGGTGGCAACGCATAAGTCTCTGGTCATCCACAATCTCATGGAGGAGTCGGTCCTCAGAATCGTGGACGATATTTGCGACGACGACGAAGCCTCGGCAGCCCCCAGGTACTGCACGTCCGCCGAATGCAGGATGGACGCCGCCTGCTTCGTGCTGAACCGGATTCCCCAGCGCTACGTCAGCTCCCAGCGCGGACAGGCCCACACGGAGCTCGAGCTCTCCCGGGATCAGCAGCTGTTCGTGGACATGGTTACCCTCGCTCACGAGGGGCTGCGACGGGTCAGCAGCGTACGGCGATCATTCTACGGCGAAGCGAATACCTTCGTCCGGTCGGTGAGCGGCCCGCACTTCTACCTTCCCACGATCAAGGGCCGGCTGTTCAACGGCACGAGCTTCGAGCTCATCACCGACGTCGAGGTCCAGCTGCTCCACGATGAGAGCCCGGTCACCATGATCGATTCACGGTGGCAGAACCCCTACCCCATCGTGGTCAACACCGCCGGGACCTATCTCTTCTGGCCCCAGCCGGTGCAGGCCCCGCACGACGGTGAGGAGAGGGTCTTTGAGTACGAGATCCGCGTCGAAAGCGATCAGTACGAGCCGTTTCGGCATTTTTTCGCGATCACGAGGACGAGCGTCGACCAGATCCCCGACGCCCTCGAGATGGGCGGCGAGCGCCGGCTTCCGGACCTCTACCTCGTCCCGGCACCCGGGTAGCCGGCTTCTCAGAACCGCTCGCTCACGATCTGAACGTCCTGGATCCGGCCCAGGCACTCTTCTTCCACGAAGTGCAACGCCTTGTGCATGATCCGCTCTCCGTGCTCCCGGGAGTTCGACACGACCGCGCCTCCAAGTTGGGTGAACGACAGGCTGTCGTGGAGATCTATCTCGGCAACAGAGATCCGGTAACGGCGAATCAGCTTCTCCTTCAGCGATTTCACCATCCGCCGCTTGTCCTTGAGCGAGCCGATCTCGGGCAGCTCGATGATGAGCTGGATCATCGAGACAATCATGGTGTCTACCCGTCCACGGCATCCTCTACGCCGTCGCCGGCCGAGCTCGCACGACGCTTCAGGGGCAGGTAGACGTCGTTGTACAGCCGACCAAGCCGGTAGATCTCGTCGGTTCGGTAGAGCACCGGGACTTTCACCTCCAGGTTGTATCCCTTCTCACTCATCCCCCGCGACATGATGTGCACCGGATCGCTGATCGTGAGCACGAAGTGAGGCGTGTAGTAGAGGACATACCAGACGATGAGCGCCACGATGATGAGCAGGTATACGAGCGTCGATCGTGAGTGGTGCTGGTTGAACGGCCGAACATCGAAGAATACCCGCACGCCCTGCCGCTCGCTGAAACCGTAGTCCGACAGCCCGAAATTGGTCTCGTAGTACGGGGTATCGTGACGGGAATAGACTGTCCGACCGTCAACCTGCACGAGCAGGAGCGCATCCTCGACCGTGGCAAGCTCTTCGACCGCCTGAACGCCGGTGGCCCGCGAGAGATCATGGCTCTGCACCTGGTCTATGAGCCTCAGCATCTGGTGCTGATAGCGATGCTCGAGTCCCGGGGCGTCGAGCAGGCCGAGGCCCACGTTGAGCACCAATGCCCCGGCAATGATCACCGTCACCGCGATCGTCGCGATCCTGGCCACATGGCGCTGGGCCATGGCCGACTCGGTGTGGCTGATCCGCGCGAAGATCTTGAGGAAACGCAGCAGACGCAGCACGCGGGCGATCCGGATCGCCTTCACGACTTTCAGGACGTTTATCATCCGGGCGGTGCCGACGACCATCGCCGAACCGCTCCAGTACGCGAGGGCCGCGGGTCCGGAGATCAGCAGAAGCACCGGAATCGATGCGATGAAGTCGATCCAGCCTCGCTCGTAGAAGAAATAGAGAGCTGCCCGACGGTTGACGTAGGCGCCGTAGAGACGCGCGAGAAACTCCACGGTGAAGAAGATATCGAGCCCCAGACCCACGAAGAGCAGCACCAGCCGCACGGCCCACGGCCAGCCGGCAAGCACCGCGACGTCGTCGAACAGTGTCTGGATGAGCACCAGCACGATCGCGACGATGACGACGTTTTCCAGGAATGCGCGTGTCTTACTCATCTCACCACCCGTTGTAAGCCATGGAATAGCACTCATGCAGGATCTTAGCGCCAAATCCGAAGAATTGAAAGTTCCCCCGCGCGGTCCGGGGAGATCTCCTGCCTGAGAGACTCGGGCAGGCGTGGTACACTTTGTTCCTCACGCAGAGTAAGGAGAAGGGTACTCCATGCAGTTGCCGCATCGTGTCCAGCGCTCATCCTTACCTCGACTTCCCGGGCGCGGAGGCCTGCTGCGTTTACAGAACCGTCGCCGCGCAATAGTATACCGCACGTGCTGCCCCGCATAGCCCTGCTCGCGCTCGCGATCCTGATTCCCTGGCACCTGGCCGGCGAGCCTCTGCCCGATCCCTTCGAGGAAGAGGATCCGGCCACCCTGCTCGACTTCACGATACTCGACGCCGACGTCTCGTTCCTTGCGATCGGATCGTGGACGACCGGCATCGCCCCCGGCGTCGGATGGGTCGTCTCCCGCCTTCCCTCCGGCGCCCGGCGGGCAAGTCCCGGCTACCTCTTCCCCGGGCTCGAACCGGTCTCCTACTTCAACCGCCCGGCGATGACGCTCTCGCTCTGGCTGCTCGAGCGGTACTTCTTCGAGACGACCATCACGGAGGACATCAGCGAATCGACGATCCTGTTCGGGTACGAGGGGCGCGAGGGAGAGAGTGTGCGGTCGGTGCTCATAGGGAATACGGCGATCGGCATTGGCAGCTATCCGTACCTGGGCTTCGGCGAGACCGAGCCGGACGGAGGACGCAACGCGCCCGGGGTGAGCGCCGCCTTCGAAACACCATGGAGCGAGCACGAGTTCATGGTCCGTTTCGCCCCTGCCGAGGAGGCGGAGATCCGCTACGCAGGCGGAGGCATCGTCAGCGAGTCCCGCATCCCGGCGATCGACTACGAGCGCAACCGCCACTTCGTCCTGCCGGACGGCAGTCTCGACTTCCTCTCCGTCTACGTCGAGGTGCCGGACGGCGGCCGACCCGGCAGCGACGGCCGCCGCTATCGCCCGGTCGATCTGCAGCGGGAGACGAGCTTCTCGCTCTCGGACGGCACCCTCAGCTTCGACGCCGAGGTGAAGACGCGGGTCGTCGTGTACTACGAGTCCGGCGGGCTGCCGATCGGAGATCCGGGCCTGGGCACCGGAGCGTACTTCGGGCTCGACCCCGACGGCACCCCGAAGCCGGACGATCGACGCGACTTCTCCTTCGCGACGATCACCGAGTACGCAGCGCTCTTCGACCCGGATGCACCGCCGGATGCACCGGAAGACGAGTTCATCGTCACGATCGACGGACGGCAAGGGTTCCTGCTCCATCAGCCGGGTCGCTACGCCCCGTTCGCCTACGCATCGGTCTACCGTGTAGAGAACGACGCGACGACGATCGGCCTCGAGACGCCGGCAGGCCGCCCGGTAGGGTCGACGCTGCGGTTCATCCGTTCGGCAACGCGCGACCGGCTCACCCTGCAGGGGGCCGATCCGGACCCGCGCGCGTGGGAGAACCGTTATCCGCTTGGCTCGGATCGCGTTGAGAACCCGGTGCGCGCGCTCTACGGCCCGGCGCCGAGCGCTCCCCCGCAGACGCCCGAGCTCGTGCTGCGAAGCGTGAGCCCGACGACCCGCATCGTCCTCGCCGGCGGTCACGTTCGCGGCAGCGTGCGCGTGACCCGGAACGGCACGACTGAGACCGCCTTCACGGTGCGCAGCGACGGCGAGATCGTCTTTGACCGGCCCCTCGAGCCGACCGATGTCGTCCTCGTCCGGTACCGAACGACCTCGGGCGCCGAAGCGGGCGATCTGCTGTTCGCGATCGGCAACCGGTTCAGCCTCGCCCCGGGAAGCAGCGCGGATCTCGCGCTCGGGGGCAGGTGGAAGCCCCCGCAACAGGACTTCTCGACCCGCCCGGGCGAGTACCCGGGCCACCTGATTCTTTCGGGCGCACTGCGGACCGACAGCGACGAGTGGCGTTCGGCAGCCTCCAGGGCCGGCGACGGTTCAGGCGGCGAGGTACGCGGCGAGCTTCGCGGCGAGCTTCGCGGCGCCTTGTCCTTCTCCTCGGCGGACACGAGCGGGGCGCTGCGGGTGGCCGGCATGGACGAGGCGGGCCGCACGATCCCGATCGTGGCGACCTCGCTCTTCGCCGCTCCCGTCCCCACGGTCAACCCCGGCCTGGGGCCGCAGCCGCTCCTGCCCACCGGACGCGGGCGGCTCTACTACCGCGACCTCTACGAGACGAACCTGATCGGCGGACGCACGCTGCTTCCCTACGACCTCGAGCCGCTGCCGCCGCGGCTGCCCTACGACGAGGGCGGGCGCACGGGCCCCTATCCGGCGCTCGCGACCGACGCCGGTTACACCGGGACGGTCGCCGTTCTCGAGTACGAGATGGATGAGGCGCACTCCTGGGTCGCCGGGCTGCTGCGGATCGACGGCGGCCGCGGCACCGACCTCTCAGGCGTCCGTATGCTGATCGTCCCCTACCGCGTGCTCGAGGCGAGCGGGACGAGCGAGCTGCACCTGCAGATCGGGGCGATCGGCGAGGACCTTGACGGCGACGGCGTGGTCGACCAGGGGACAAACGGCCTCCCCTTCCGCGATGAGGCAGCCGGCGCGACGCTCCTGACCGGCGCGATCCCGCCGGCCGGGCACACGTATACCGAGGACGCGACCGCGAGCGGCGTCCTGGAGGCGGAGTTGCCGGATATGATACTGAGCGCCGGGGTCGACGCGGCGACAGCCGGGTGGCAGGTCGCACGGATCGAGATCACCGCAGCAGAGGCGCGGCGGCTGCAGAGCGCGCGTGCGATCCGTTTTCTGTTCACCTCCGACGAGGGACAGGCGGCCGCCGGCCGCGTGCTCGTCGGCGAGATCGAGGCGCTCGGGTCGGCGTTCGCCGTGTCCTATCCGGCCGACACCGCAACGGTCTACGTCCATGAACGCCGCCACGACGATCCGGCGTACGCCGACGCGCGGTTCTCCGATGCGTTCCCGGAGGTCGCCTCGCGGTTCGCCTCGCCGGGGGTCGATCCGCACCTGCTTTCGATCAGGTGGTCTGGTCTTGAGCCGGAAGACGAGATCACCGTCAGCAGAGCCGCGGCGGTGCCGGCGGCCGACTACGGCAGCATGCGGCTCTACTACCGCCCCGCGGACACCACCGCCGTCTGGCCACCGTCGGCGACGCTGACCCTGCGGGCGCGCAGCGACGTCGCGACGATCGCCGAGGGCACAGTGCCTCTCGAGGCGGCGGGCTGGCGGGAGCTCACGGTGCGGCTTCCCGCCGAAAGCGCGTCGATCATCACCGCGATCGATGTCGTCGTTCGCGGCGCTGCGGAGGGCGAGGTCCTCGTGGACGAGCTCTCGATGTGGGACCCACGCACCTCGCTCGGCGCGGTCGCGGCGCTCGAGATCGAGCTGCGGCCCGGCTTCACCCTCACGATCAACGACCGTACCGTCGTCTCGGACCTCTCGCTCGAGCAGCGACTCTCGGTCCAGAGCGCCTCGTTTCCGGACGAAGTCGGGTCGACCCGGACCGGCGTGGAGAGCTCCACCGATCTGGGCGCGCGTATCCTCGGGGCGAGCGCAGGCATAGGCCT
>SKQU01000418.1 GCA_007118855.1 Spirochaetaceae bacterium | reverse complement strand
TGCCCCAGTCGCGGGCCTCTTCGAGCCATGCCCGGCGTTGCCGGTGTCCCGAATTCCGAAGATCGGCAAAGAGAGCGTAGCGCACGAGCCGCATACCGCTGTAGTCGGCGAACGCGCGCCAGAAGCCCTCGATCGGTTCAGGCGGATCGTCTTCACTTCGGTCGGTCGTCACGAACACCGCGAGGTCCTTACCGGCAAACAGCGGCACGTGCCGCTTCTCCGCGAACTCCTCGCCCTCCCAGTCGTAGGCGATACCGGGGCGAAACACCCGCTCGATCCACCCCTTCAGGAGCGCCGGTGGTCCGCTCCACCAGTCGGGGTGGACGAGGCACAGAAGGTCGGTACGCACGCATTCGTCGCTGTAGGCCTGGATCTGCTCGTCAAGGCTGAATCGGCGTGCGATCTCCGCGCCCGTCAGCACGGGATCGGGGCGTTCTGCGTACAGGTCGTGGAAGACCGGCGGCGGGGTGCCGTTGGTGCTGATCGCGGCGCGCAGCTGGTCGGCGATCGCGTGGCAGAAGCTGCGTTCATACGGATGGCAGAGTACGATCATCGCCTGCACGGGTGCAGTATACGTCGTTGCGGTAGCCGTGCGAACCGGATTTGCGTAGTTTTCTACCCATATGACAGAGATCTTGACCGGGAAGGTATTCCTGACTATTATAATAATAAATAGGGGATGGTATGGCGACGAAAGGTGAAGTGCTGGACGCGCTGACGCGAGTCATCGATCCGGAGATCGGGCTGAACATCGTCGATGTCGGGCTCGTATATCGAGTTGAGGCCTTTGATGATTACATCGAGATCGATTTCACCCTGACCTCACCAGGGTGTCCGCTCGCGGACACGATCGTCGCGGACATCAAGCGTGAGGTGAGCGAGGCGACAGGGATCGACGACGTCCGGACGAATCTCGTCTGGAATCCGCCGTGGAGCCTCGACTTCATGAGTGAAGAGGCGCGTCTGCAGCTGGGATACCCCATATAGGAGTGCAGCGATGAAGATCGAGATTCGAGGGCTGCGTGCCACGATAGAAGGGACGGAGATCCTCAGGGGTATAGACCTGTCCATGAGCACCGGTGAGATCCATGCGCTGATGGGTCCGAACGGTTCCGGAAAGAGTACGCTCAGTAACGTGATTCTTGGCCACCCGGCCTACGAAGTGACCGGAGGCGAGATTCTCGTCGACGGTGAGAATATCCTGGAGCTCGAGGTCGACGAGCGCGCTCGGCTCGGGCTCTTCCTCGCGTTTCAGTATCCGGTGGAAATACCGGGCGTGACCGTGGGGCGGTTTCTCAAGCGCGCGGCCGAGATCCGTTTCGACGGCGAGGATCTGCGAGCCAAAGGGTTTATCAAGGAACTGCGCGGCAATATGGACTTCCTGGAGATGGATCAGCAGTTCATCAACCGCTATCTGAACGAGGGGTTCTCCGGCGGGGAGAAGAAGCGTATGGAGATCCTGCAAATGCTGATGCTGCGGCCGCGATTCGCCGTCATGGACGAGACGGATTCCGGTCTCGACATCGACGCGCTGAAGGTCGTCGCAAAAGGGGTCAACCACCTGCGGGGGCCGGACTTCGGTGCGCTCATCATCACCCACTATCAGCGCATTCTCCAGCACGTCACGCCTGACTACGTTCACGTGATGTACCAGGGCAGGGTCGTCACCTCCGGCGACGAACAGCTCGCACACACGCTCGAGGCCGAAGGCTACGATTGGGTGCGTCAGCAATTCGGCTCACCGCAGGATGCACTCGAGGAGGCATAATGAGCTCTCAGACAGGCACAACCGACCGCAAGAATCAGAGCGGCATCGAGATGGGCGACTACCAGTTCGGTTTCGCGTACCCCGACCAGAGCGTGTTCAAGACCGGGAAGGGGCTGAACCCCGCGGTGGTCAGCGCGATCAGCAAACACAAGGACGAGCCGGACTGGATGCTGCAGTTTCGGCTGCGGAGTCTGGAGGAGTTTCTCAAGAAGGGCATGCCCAACTGGGGCGCGGACCTCAGCGATCTCAACTTCGATGAGATCTTCTACTACGCAAAGCCGAGCGAGGCGAAGTACAAGAGCTGGGAAGACGTACCGGAGTCGATCAAGGAGACGTACGAACGCATCGGGATACCCGAAGCCGAGCGTAAGTTCCTCGCCGGCGTGGGTGCGCAGTACGACTCGGAAGTTGTGTACCACAATCTGCAGCAGCAGCTTGCCGACAAGGGCGTCGTGTTCTCCGACCCGGAAACCGCCGTTCAGGAGCATCCCGAGCTGGTGAAGAAGTACTTCGGTACGATCATCCCGTACTCGGACAACAAGTTCGCCGCGCTGAACTCGGCCGTCTGGTCGGGGGGCAGTTTCGTCTACGTCCCTCCCGGTGTCCGGGTAGATATACCGCTTCAGGCCTATTTCCGCATCAACAGCCAGAACTTCGGCCAGTTCGAGCGAACGCTCATCATCGCCGACGAGGGTTCGTTCGTGCACTATATTGAAGGGTGTACCGCTCCCATCTACGCGACCGACAGTCTGCACAGCGCGGTCGTGGAGATCGTCGCACTGCCGGGAGCTCGGGTTCGCTACACGACCATTCAGAACTGGTCGAGCGATGTCTACAATCTCGTGACCAAGCGGGCCGTTGCGCATGAGCGCGCGACGGTGGAGTGGGTCGACGGGAACATCGGCAGCAAGCGAACGATGAAGTATCCGTCGGTCTACCTGATGGGCGATGGGGCGCACGGCGAGGTTCTGTCCATCGCCTTCTCGGGTAAAGGGCAGGAGCAGGATACCGGCGCAAAGATGGTTCACGCCGCATCGAACACGAGCTCCGTCGTCACATCGAAGAGCATCAGCAAGGACGGCGGCGTGTCGACCTATCGCGGGCAGGTCAAGGTAGACCCGGGTCTGCGCAATGTTCGGAGCCACGTCGTATGCGATGCGCTGATCCTCGACGCCGAGTCGACGAGCAATACCTACCCCTACATGGATATCAACGCCGAAGACGTGAGCATCGAGCATGAAGCGCGCGTCAGTCGTATCAGCGAGCAGCAGTTGTACTACCTGATGTCGCGGGGGCTCAGTGAGGAAGAGGCGTCGATGATGATCGTCAACGGATTCCTCGATCCGCTGGTGAAGCAGCTTCCGATGGAGTACGCGGTCGAGCTTAATCGTCTGATCGAGCTCGAGATGGAAGGCTCGGTCGGCTGAGCCGACGCTGAAACCATGAACGAGACGACAACCGAAGACCTTGTGGCAACCGAGCACCTCGAGGCATTTCAGCGGCTGCTTCCCGGGCCTGACTGGCTCGTGGAGCTTCGGGCCGCGGCGCTTGGGAAGTTCAACGCGAGCGAGTGGCCGACCACGAGCGAGGAGGAGTGGCGGCGGACCAACCTGAGTCCATTCGAGTTCGACCTCTACTCGATCCCGGCTGCCTCCGTCGGGACGGCCTGTGGAACGCAGCTTCCTGAGACGCAGCTTCCTGACGGCATTGCCGGGCGACTCGAGATAGCGAACGGCGTGGTGCGCGATGCACGCCTGCGAGACGAGGTGCGCGAAGCCGGTGTGGTGTTCGGTGAACTCGCAACATGGCTCGGTGAGTCAGCGAAGGAGACGCCCGCTGCAGTCCAGATCACCAAGGCGGTGCGCGGCGCGATGGAGCGTTCGCTCGAGCTTGCGGACAACCGCCTGCAGTACTGGCACTTCGCGATGCTCTCCAGTCCGCTCGTGCTCTACGTGCCGGCAGGGGTGGCGATCGCGGATCGCTTCGAGATCGCTCTCTCGTACTCCGGGGACGAGGTGGTGTATGCCCCCCATCTGGTCGTCGTTCTCGAGCGCGAAGCTTCGGCAACCGTTGTGCGTCGAGTCTCGAGCGACGAGGAGGGCGAGGTCCTGCTCGTTGACGGGGGTGAGTTTCTCGTCTCCGATGGGGCGCGGCTTCGCTACATGGATCTCATGCGCATGAACGACGAGGCGCTGGTATTCAGGAACGACCGCGGGAACGTGGGACGTGACGGGCACGTTCACCGAACCGAAGCCGCGCTAGGCGGCGATTTCGTCAAGACCAGGTATGTCTCCGAGTTGACCGGTGCGGGCGCGGATGCCGTGCTCAACGGGCTGTACTTCGCCGGTAGTGAGCAGCATATGGACGTGCGAACCGTCCAGCGGCACCGCGCGCCGCATACGACGAGCAGGGCGCATTACCGCGGAGCCGTGGGCGATGAGAGTCATGCCGTCTACCAGGGGCTCATCCAGGTAGAGGGAGCGGCGCGCGGTACCGATGCGTACCTCACGAACAAGAACCTCGTGCTCGGTGAGTCCGCACGTGCCGACTCCATACCGTCGCTCAACATCAACACGGACGACGTGAGCTGCAGCCACGGCTCCACCACCGGCAAGATCGACCCCGAGCAGATCTACTATCTGCGGACCCGGGGTTACAGCGCCGCCGAGGCGCTGCGGATCCTCGTTGAAGGACATTTCGAGGACTTGATCGTGCAGGCCCCTGAGTCGATTCGCGATGAGCTGCGTGCGCTCGTCATCGCGCGCACGCCGGCGGAGCTGTAGATGGCGAAGTGGGTCCGCGCCTGCCATGTCGACGATTTCCGCACGAGTTACCTCTTTCGGCACAAACGCAAGGAGTATGCGATCTTCAAGCTCGAAGACGGGGTGTACTGTCTGGACAATGTCTGCTCGCACGAGTATTCACCGCTCGCGGAGGGTATGGTGCTCGATGGGGACGTCTTTTGTCCAAAGCACGGCTCACGTTTCGACGTGCGTACGGGAGCCGTCAAGGACTATCCGGCGACGCGGCCGGTCCGGACCTACGAAACACGGGTCGAAGAGAACGGCGATATCTACATCCAGGTCAAATAGGCGGCGCGCTCACCGATTACGCGCGAAGACTCCGATCCACTCGCTGCGGCCGTCGAACGGATCACCCCAGAGCGACCCGTAGAGCGACTCGACGGTGAACCCGCACCGCTCGAGCATTTCGGTGATGCCGGCTGCACTGAAGTGTCGCCACCAGACGCTGAACTGCCGGTAGCCGCCGGCTTCGTCTACGATGGTGTAGCGCGCGACACTGGCCGAGTCGTCCCGGTAGTGGAAGTGCTGGAGCAGCACAAGGTGCGGTTCATCCTGCCAGAACCCGTCCTTCAACGTTACGTGCCACTCGTCGCAGGCGCGATTGCGGCGGACGTAGGCTTCGGTGAAGACGTCGAAAACCATCAGCCCGCCGGAGCGGAGCGCGGATCCCGCCCGTTTCAGCAACGAGATTCGCTGTTGCTCGGTGAGCGTGCAGAACTCCCCGTAGATGAAGGTTATGACGTCGTACGGACCGCCGAGGTCTGCCGTGGTGAGGTCGGCCCGGATGTAGTCGATCGAGAGCCCCTGCTTGCGTGCCTGATCGCGGGCGTAGGTGATTGACACGTCGGCATAGTCGATGCCGGTGACGTCGAAGCCTCTCGCGGCGAACTGCGCCGCGTAGAGTCCGGGACCGCAGGCGATGTCGAGCAGCCGCGGTCGCGACCCGTCGTGGTCGGCGGGCTCGGCGGCGTTGCCGTAGTGCTCGAGGATCTTCTCCACGGTTGCGCTGATCCTCGCCGGTCGTCGAGAGGCATCATCGGTATGCGGGTCGAGATGCGCCTCGAGCACGTGATCCGAGACGTAAGGGTCGGTCCAGAAGCTGCGGTCGTTGCCGGAGTAGAGCCGGGGGCGCCGCGAGAGTCTGGCGAGTAGATCGAGCCGCAGACGTGTTCCGGCGATCAGGTTCCCATCCGGCTTGTCCGTAGTACCCATAGCCGTTGCAGTATAGTACCTTTCGTCGGAACCATGAAGGCGACGGCTACCGCAGAACAGATCCGTGACGCAGCCCGCGCGATCCGTGCCGGGCGACTCGTCGTGTTCCCGACCGAGACGGTCTACGGGCTTGGAGCCGACGCGAGGAACGGGGACGCTGTTGCGAGGATATTCGCGGCGAAGGGAAGACCCTCGGACAATCCGCTCATCGTGCATGTGCGCTCGATCGACGAGATCGACGGTGTTGCCGAGCACCTCCCGAGTGCGGCGAGACGACTGTTCGAGCGCTTCTCCCCGGGGCCGCTCACGCTCGTGCTTCCGGCCCATCGCGCGCTGCCCCGCACGGTGACCGCCGGGCTCGACACCGTCGCGGTCCGTATCCCGCGCCATCGGGTCGCTCAGGCGCTTCTCGCCGCGTGCCGGTGTCCGATCGCAGCGCCGAGCGCGAACCGTTCGGGTGAGCCGAGTCCAACGACACTCGCCATGGCGAGGGCGAGTCTCTGGCGGGCGAGTGAACGGCGGACAGCCGACGACGAGATCACCTTCCTCGACGGTGGTCCGTGTGAGGTCGGGCTCGAGTCGACGGTCGCCTCCGTGAGCGAAGGCCGCATCGTTATCCTGCGTCCCGGTTTCATCGCAGCCGATGAGCTGCGGCTTGCGGTTCCGGACGCCGAAGTCCTCGAGGCAATCGACGCTGCTGCCGCCGACCGGCCGTCGTCTCCCGGGCTGAAACACGGTCACTACCGGCCGCGGGCGGCCGTGATCGCTCACGACAACGAAGGCGAGTCGCTTGAATCCCTGTTGTCGCGCGTCTTTGAGCGCGAGCGTGCGGCGAAGGTAACCGTCGGGGTTATCGGCATCGGCCCGGTGGCCGGATCTATCGCCGATGCGTTCGCGCAACGATTCACCGACTCGGTCGTCGACAGCGGCGTCGGGCCTGTACCGCGGGTCATCCTTCGCGAGGCCGCAGATGAGCGGGACTACGCGCGCGAGCTCTACCGGTGGCTCGTCGAGCTGGACGTGGAGGGAGCAGGCCTCATCGTCGCGGTTCTTCCTCCGGATCGCGGCGTGGGACGCGCGCTGCGCGACCGGATCGCCCGGGCCGCCGGGGCGTGAGTAAGGAATACCACAGCTCTCGTTCACATTCGGTTCACATTGACGCGCTACGATAGGGGCGAATACGACACAGGAGGACCTATGAGAGTTCGTATCATGCTGGTTGTGGCGCTGATGGTAGCCGTCGCATTCGCTGCGAGCGCGCAGATGCACGCGGGCGCGGGGCAGGCGGCCGGGAACGCCGATGTGGAGGAGATCGAGCTGACCGGTCGGCTTCGGCTCGAACGAGATCAGCTTCCGGTGCTCACGGTTGACGGGCGCGAGTATACGCTGCGGATCGCTCCGGCCCTGAGCGCCGAGTTCGAGGTGCGCAACGGTCAGGAGGTGAGCGTCTCCGGCTTCCTCCTCGAGCGCCCTTCGCGAGACCTGCTCGGGACCACCTCCATCGTGATGGTGCGGGCGATCGAGGTGGGCGGCACCCGCTACGTGATGCCGATGCAGGTCATGCGCCACATGCGGCGTGCCGTGCAGCCGCAGTCGCGGCCGGCACCCGGACCTGTGCCTCCGCGACGTCGCTGAGCCGTCGCTCTGACATCGATCCGGGCGCCCTGATAGACGGGGCGCCCGGTTTCCGCAATAGTGAGTCATGGCCGAACGGGTGCTCATCGTCGAGGACGAAGCGGAGCTCAACACCATGATCGCCGACTTCCTCGTATCCCGCGGTTTCCAGGCCGTCTCGGTGTACGACGGACCGTCGGCGCTCCGGTCGGTCTTCGAAGACCCGCCGGACATCGTCGTCCTCGATCTGAACCTGCCCGGCCTCGCGGGGCTCGACGTCGCGCGGACGATCGTCTCGCAGACAACGATCCCCATCGTCGTGACAACCGCACGCGGCGAAGAAGAGGATAGGCTCGCCGGGTTTCTTTCGGGCGCCGACGACTACCTGGTCAAGCCCTTCAGCCTGCCGGAGCTCGCGCTTCGGATTCAGGCTGTCCTCCGTCGGACGGAAGGAACGATCCACGGCGACCGGCGGGCGTCCGCCGCGAAGACGCAACGCGTGGGAGATCTGCGCATGGATGCCGACCGGCGCACCGTCTTTGTGGGCGACCGGCGCGTGGAGCTGACCGCCGTGCAGTTTGACCTGTTGTATCTGCTCGCCTCTTCCCCAGGGCGTGTCTTCACCCGCGCGCAGATGCTCGTGGCCGTGCAGGGTGAGGCCTTCGAAGGCTACGAGCGAACGATCGACGTCCACGTGAAGAACATCCGCAAGCGCATCGAGGCGGACCCGCGACGTCCACGGCGCCTCGTGACGGTTCGTGGGGTAGGATACAGACTGGAGGGGCGATGAAGTCGGGGATCGCACGACGGCTTGTGATGAGCCACCTGCTGACCGCCGTACTCGCGCTCGGCGTGTTCATCGCGGTGCTCTTTGCCGTGACCGAAGCCCAGGCGGTGGCCGCAGGGCAGCGCGCCGATCACGCGACGGCTGTTCGGCTCGCACCGTGGATCGCACGCTTCTATCGCGAGCGAAACTCGTGGGAGGGGCTGCACGGCATGCTGCACGACGCCCGCCAGGTTCCCCAGATGCCCATGATGCGAGCACCGCTGATGCGACACCTGCCTTCAGCCGATGCGCACCTACGCGCCATTCTCGATCAGCCGATCCTGGTCTTTTCGAGAACCGGGCAGGTGCTCGCCGCCCACAATGTGAGCGAGAGAATCATCGAGATGCGCCGAGGTGATCTCGAGCACGCGGTTCCCGTTGGAGACGCGCGCCGACCGCTCGGCTACCTCTTCGTCGGGTCCATGGTGCAGCCGGAGGCCAATCCCATGCGAGCCTTCATCGTGCGAACGACGCGAACCGCGGCCGCCGTGACGGCGCTTGTCGTGCTCGCAGCGATAGCCGTCTCGTCCCTGCTCTGGACGAGGTGGTTGTCGCGCCCGCTGTGTGCCCTTGCAGACGCGGCAAGCGCGATGGCCCGCGGAGAGTATCGTACGAGGGTGCCGGTTCCGCACCGCCGCGATGAGCTGTCCGAGCTCGCCGACGCCTTCAACCTCATGGCCGAGGAGGTGGGGGCGCAGGAAGAGACGCGTCGCCGGTTCGTGGCCGACGCCGCCCATGAGCTGCGCACGCCCCTGTCGCTGCTGTCCGCGCGCGTTGAGATGCTCGCCGCCGGCGTCTATGCTGCGGATGACGCCCAGTGGGGCGCGCTGCAGGCGGGGATGGCGCGGATGCAGCGGCTGGTAGAGGATCTTCAGACGCTTGCCCGGCTCGAGTCCGGGCGCTTCTCGGTGGAGACGGTGCCGTGCGATGTGAGAGAGCTTCTGAGCCGCGTAGCTGCCGCCTTCGAGCCGGCGGCCGCCGAGCGCGGTGTACGGATCCGTGCGGACGTCGCGGCCGCTACGATACGGGTCGATCCGGCGCGCATGGAGCAGGTGCTCGGGAATCTCGTCGGCAACGCGATCCGTCACTCGCCGGAGGGAGGGATCATCGTCCTCGGCGGCGGGCCGGCGGCGCGGGAAGGGTGGGTCGAGCTCTCCGTCGAGGACGAAGGTCCCGGAATACGCAAGGACGACCGGCAGCGGGTCTTTGACAGGTTCGTCCGTCTCGACGATGCGCGAGACCGGTCGGCCGGTGGAAGCGGTCTCGGACTCGCAATCGCCGCGGAGCTCGTGCGCCTGCACGGCGGGAAGATCAGGGTGGAGGATGCCCTGCGGGGTCGGGGCGCACGGTTCGTGGTGGAAATCGCCGACGAGTCCGCCTCTACCGGCTGACCGGTGCCCGGGGCAATCGACCAACCGAAAAGTCAGTCAAGGCCGACGTCGAGCTCCGGGATCATCCGGCGCAGGTCGGAGGTCGGAACGATACCGGGATTGGCGCTCCATGGACTGAGATAGCCGGCGAAATAGCGCCGGTGGAGCGGGGAGTCGGCCGGCCCACGACTCTCGGGACCTGGGTCTATCAGCTCGCCGGAGCTTGTGTCCCAGAAGCGAAGCTCAAAAATCGTGCCGTCGTGCAGATCGACGGCCACTTGAGACGCGAATACCACTCTGTCCCCGTCGCTCGCGAACTTCGTGTACTGCAGACTCGCCGACGGCGGTCGTTCGGCGATCGTCGCCAGACGCTCAACCCGGCCCGCCTCCGACTCGTACCGGTAGAGGTAGATCGTGTGCTCATAGACGACCGGGCTGCGTTCGATCGGCATGATGAACCAGACCGGACGGCGCCTGCGCGAGACGCGGTGCTCGACCAGGAAGTAGATCGACTCCTCGTGAACGAAGCCCGGTGAGAGCCGCGTCGATTCGGTCACCGGCAATCGGTGTGCACAGCCGGTCGCGAGGCCTGCCGCGAGCAGGATGAGGCATCCAAGGACAAGCAGTCGAACTCCCACCCTCCTATGATAGCCCTTTCCCGCCGGAACGCAAGAGTGAATCGGGCGAATGCGGTCTCGGCGACGAGATAGTGGAGCGTCTTCTCAGGGCGGCGGGAAAGCGGTATCGTGTCTCATGCAGCGACCCGGCGACGACCACCTTCTGTGGCGGGAGATCGACTCCCGACCCGTCTATGACGCGAAGATCTTCACCGTCCGGATGTCGCGACGCGCCGCACCGGACGGCCGGGAGGTGGAGTACACCCTGGTAGACTCTCCCGATTGGTGCAACGTCATCGCGCCGGTGCGCCGAAGCGACGGGACGGAGTGTCTCGTGCTCGCGCGGCAGTATCGCCAGGGCGCGCAGCGGATCACGGTCGAGTTTCCGGGAGGCCTCGTCGACGACTATGAAGCCCCCGAGACCGCGGCGCGCCGGGAGCTCGAGGAGGAGACCGGCTACACCGCCGAGAGGCTCGAGCTGATCGGCCGGGTGAATCCGAACCCCGCCTATATGGCGAATACCGCCTTCACCTTTCTTGCTCACGGCGCGCGACGCGATTCGGCGCAGAGGCTCGATGAGAACGAGCTGGTCGACGTGGCTCTCATTCCCGCAGGCGAGCTTCTCGACCTGGTTCCGCCCGATTTTCACGTTCATGCGGTGATGATGAGCGCGCTCCACTGGTACCGCCTCTACCTCGCCGACGGGCTCGGCTACGAGGCACGGGTCGACCGGTGGAGACGAAGCGGGCCGATCGGCTACAATCGCCCATCTGGAGGAGGTTCCGTCTGAACGCCATAGTGACCGTCGTGGGCAACGACAAAGTCGGTATCATCGCGAAGGTGAGCGCATTCCTGGCCGACCGTTCGATCAACATCGAAGATATCAGCCAGACCGTTCTGTCGGGCAATTTCGTCATGATGATGATGGTCGATCTCTCGGGCTCGACGAAGCCGCTCGCCACCGTGAAGGAAGAGCTCACCGAGCTCGGTGACTCGATGGGCGTATCGATCAGCGTGATGCACGAACGTGTCTTCTCCGCGATGCACCGGATCTAGGACGCGCGATGCTGTTCAGCGCACACGAGATCACGGAGACGGTGGACATGTTCCTCCGTCACAAGCTCGATATCCGGGCGATCACCCTCGGCGTGTCGCTCCTCGACTGCGCCGCGTCCACCGGTTCGGCAACCCGGGAGCGGATCCGCGAGAAGCTCATGCGCGTCGCCGGACCGCTGGTGACCGTCGGTGAGGCGATAGAGACCGAGTACGGGGTGCCGATCATCAATAAGCGCGTCTCGGTTACACCGATCGCCCTGGTCGCCGCGTCGGCCCGGGAAGCCGATCTGACTCCCTACGCTACGATGCTCGACGAGGTAGCCGGGGAGCTCGCCGTCGACTTCGTGGGCGGATTCTCCGCGCTGGTGCAGAAGGGATACGCCGAGGCGGACCGACGGCTCATCGAGTCGATTCCTGAGGCGCTCTCGGTGACCGAGCGTGTGTGTGCGTCGGTGAACCTCGCGAGCACGAAGAGCGGCATCAACATGGACGCGGTGCGCCAGATGGGGGCGATCATCACCGACGCTGCACAGCGCACCGCATCGCGTGACGGCATCGCCTGCGCCAAGCTCGTCGTCTTCTGTAACGCTCCGGAGGACAATCCCTTTATGGCGGGTGCATTCCACGGGCCGGGTGAGGCGGAATCCGCGCTGAACGTGGGTGTTTCCGGTCCGGGAGTCGTGAAGGCCGCGCTCGAGTCGTTCCGCGGCGCGGGCTTTGACGAGGTGGCCGAGGCGATCAAGAAGACCGCCTTCAAGATCACGCGCATGGGACAGCTCGTAGGCTCGGAGGCGGCTCGACGTCTTGGAGTACCCTTCGGGATCCTCGATCTCTCGCTCGCCCCGACGCCCGAGGTGGGAGATTCGGTCGCCCGCATTCTTGAAGAGCTCGGGCTCGAGACGGCCGGTGCTCACGGGTCCACCGCCGCACTCGCGCTCTTGACCGACATGGTGAAGAAGGGTGGCGTGATGGCCTCGACCCACGTGGGCGGGCTCTCCGGCGCCTTCATCCCGGTGTCCGAAGACGAAGGGATGGTCGCCGCCGTCGGAAGCGGCGCGCTCACGCTCGACAAGCTCGAGGCGATGACCTGCGTCTGCTCGGTTGGCCTCGACATGGTCGCGATCCCCGGCGACGTGGGCGAGTCGACGATCTCTGCGATCATCGCGGACGAGATGGCGATCGGCATGGTGAACGGCAAGACCACCGCCGTCCGGATCATCCCGGTTCCGGGAAAGGCAGCCGGCGACTGGGCCGAGTTCGGCGGGCTTCTCGGCGGCGCCCCGGTGCTCCCGGTGCATCCCTATTCGAGCGATGCGTTCATCGCGCGCGGTGGACGGATCCCGGCGCCGATTCACAGCTTCCGGAATTGAGCCCCGGGGCCTTCGCTCGGCCTAAAGGATGTGCTCGAGAAACCGTTTCGTCCGCTCGTGGGTCGGCGACTCGAAGATCTGGGAGGGTGGGCCGGTCTCCACTATCTCGCCTTCGTCCATGAAGATGACCCGGTCGGCGGCTGCCCGTGCAAAGCCCATCTCGTGACTCACGACCATCATCGTCATCCCCTCTTTTGCGAGATCGAGCATCACGTCGAGGACCTCCTTGATCATCTCCGGGTCGAGCGCGCTCGTCGGCTCGTCGAAGAGCATCACCTTGGGGCTCATCGCGAGCGCGCGGGCGATCGCGACGCGCTGCTGTTGTCCGCCCGAAAGTTGCTCCGGATAGGCGTCGGCCTTGTCCGAAAGCCCGACTCTCGCGAGAAGCTGTTCGGCTCGTGCCTGGGTCCTGTCCTTCGTTTCGTGCTTGACGATCGAGGGGGCGAGTACCAGGTTCTGTGCCGCAGTGAGGTGAGGGAAGAGGTTGAAGGCCTGGAAGACCATGCCCACCTCCTCGCGGATGAGACGGATGTCCGTGTGACGTCCGGTCACCTCCTGGCGGTCGACCCAGATGCGTCCCGATGTCAGTGTCTCGAGGCGGTTGACGCTTCGCAGCATCGTGCTCTTTCCGCTTCCCGAAGGACCGATCACGAGCACGACTTCACCCGCCTGCACTTCGAGGCTCACCCCGCGCAGGGCGACAACGTCGCCGAAGCGCTTGTGCGCGTCTTCGACTCGTATGCGCGGAACCGCAGCAGCGGCGGTGTCGGGGACCTGATTTGCCGCCATCAGCCGCTCCTGTGGTGCGATCCGAGGCGCTCTTCCATGATCGCCACGAGCTTCGAGAAGAAGAGCGTGAGGACGAGGTAGACGAGCGCGACGATCGTGTACGCCTCGAAGTACTCAAAGGTCCGCGCGGCGTACTCACGCCCCCGCCGCAGGAGGTCTGCGACCGCGAGGATGCTGACGAGCGAAGAGTCCTTGAGGAGTGCGATGAACTCGTTGCCCACCGGCGGCAGGATGATCCGGAATGTCTGCGGTAGGATAACGCGGCTGAGCGCCTGGGTGCGACTCATCCCGAGCGCGAGCGCCGCCTCCATCTGGCCCTTCGGGATTGCTTGAATGCCGGCACGAAAAATCTCGCCGAGATAGGCGCCGTAGCAGATGCTCATCGCGATTATGGCCGCGGTCAGGCGCGGTACCTGAACGAAGTTTCCGAGCGCGTAGTAGATGTAGTACAGCTGCACGAGAAGCGGGATGCCGCGCACGACCTCCACATAGACGGTTGCGATCCGGTTCAGCACCATGATCCGTGAGATTCGCGCCAGTCCCGTGAAGAGCCCTATGATGAGTGCGAAGACGATCGAGAAGACCGTAACCTGAAAGGTGCGAAGCACCCCGTCCGGGATGAACCGAAGAATATCCCAGAACGGCTTGGGAGAGATGAGCGGAAGCGCGATCAGCAAGCCGATCGCGCCGAAGAAACTGATCCGCCAGGCGGAGAATCCCGCCTTGTCGTCGCGGGCGGGGATCAGGGCCCCGTCGCTGACTTCAATGCCGCGGCGACCGTCTACCGCAGCCACTTGTCCTCGAGTTGCGCAGGGATGTCGGAGGCGAGTGCCTGTCGCAGCCCCTCGTTGATCAGATCGAGCAACTCAGCATTGCCCTTGCGTACCGCGATGCCGTAGAACTCCTGCGTGAACGGCTCTCCCACAATCATGAGCGTGCCCGAGTACTCCTCGTTCTGCAGGACGTAGTCGGCGGCGATCGGTGTGTCCGCGACGACGCCGGCGATCCGGCCGTTCGCGAGATCCGCGATCGCCAGGCCGAGCTCATCGTAGGTGACGAGCTCAACGCCGTCGACGGCGTCGATCTCGAAGGCGCCGGTCGTGCCGATCTGCGCGCCCACCTGCTTTCCTCTGAGATCACTGAGCTCGGTGACGCCGCTCGTCGTGCGTTCGACGATGAGCACCTGTCCGGCGTTGATGTACGGCTCGGAGAAGTCCATCGTCGCCCGGCGCTCTTCGGTGATCGTGACCGACGAGATGACCGCATCGTACTCCCGGGTCGCAAGCCCTGCGAAGATGCCGTCCCATGCGGTGTTCTTGAACTCGACCCGGAACCCGGCTGCGTCAGCTATCGCGCGCATCAGGTCGATGTCGTACCCCACGAGCCCGCGATTCTCGTCAACAAACTCCATCGGCGGCCAGGTGGCGTCGGTCGCGACGGTCACTACGCGCACATCGTCG
>SKQU01000057.1 GCA_007118855.1 Spirochaetaceae bacterium | reverse complement strand
GCGTGAAGTACCGCTCGTAGGCGCCGGAGCTCACGACGCTCTCGTCGGTTGACTCGAGAATCCCCAGAAACTGCCCGCGCCGACCGTTGGGGTGCTGGACGCCGATGCGCCAGGGCGTGTCGTCCGGCCGGGCGCCGATCGTGACGATGTCACCCCCGTAGTCGAGGATCGCGTGCCGGACCCCGGCTTCACGAAGCACGCGTCCGGCTTCGTTCACCGCGTACCCCTTCGCAATGCCCCCCAGGTCGAGCGCCATGCCGGGCTGCGGGAGGTAGACGGTGCGCCGCTCGGGGTCGAGTTCCACCGCCTCGTAGTCGACGAGCTCGAGCACTTCGAGTATCTCCTCGATCGGCGGGACCGCCGCGTCTTCGGTGCCCATGCCCCAGAGCCTGAAGAGGGGAAGGACCGTGGGGTCGAAGGCGCCTCCGGTGAGCTCGGCGAATCGAAGCGCCTCCGAGACGACGAAGAAGGTCTCGTCGGAGACGGCCACGGGACGATCACCGGCGTAGCGGTTGACCCGGATGATCTCCGTCGTGTCGTACGCCGCGTCGTTCGCGCTCATCTTGTCCTGGATCTCCCGCGTCCGCTCGAAGGCTCGCTGAATCGCCTCGCCGGCGCCACGATGGTCCTGGACCGTGATCGTGACCGCCGTGCCGAGCAGGAACTCGGACTCGCTGATCCGCTGCGGCTCGCTGCGCCCGCAGGCGGAGAGGAGCACGGGTAGGACGAGAAGAGCCGCCACGGCTCTCAGGTACTGCATATGCAGTACGTATACTGACAAACGGGGTCGGCTGTCACTATACTCTGCGCTCGGAGGTCGGATGAGTTTCTGGCAGTCGTTGGTTTTGGGCATCATGCAGGGGATCAGCGAGTTCATTCCTATCAGCAGTTCCGGGCATCTGGTCGTGATGCGCGCGGTGATGGGGATAGGCGAGATACCGCTCCTCTACGACGTGGTCCTGCATATCGCGACGCTCGTCGTCGTGGTCGTCTTCTTCCGCAAGCGCATCGCGCGGATGCTCGTCGCCGTCGCGCGGTGGGTTGCGCGCCGAAGCAGCGACGACGACCGGGTCGACCTCAAACTTGCGCTCCTCGTGCTCGTAGGCACAGTCGTGACCGTTGTGATCGCGCTCGCGATAAGACCGCTCGACCTGCACCTCTACCCGAAGATCGTCTCAGGCGCCTTCCTCGTCACCGCGGCACTCCTCATTCTGTCGCACTTCGCCGGCGGCGACACCGGGTACGAGGGAATCGGAAAACGTCACGCGCTCATCGTGGGCGCCGTGCAGGGGCTCGCCGTGATCCCGGGAATCTCCCGTTCGGGCAGCACGATCTTCGCCGCGCTCGCAAGCGGCGTATCGCGGCAGCGCGCCGCCGAGTTCTCCTTCCTTCTCTCCATCCCCGCGATCCTTGGCGCGCTCGTCCTCGAGCTGCGGCATATGGGCGATCTGGGGGCGGCAGTGCCTCCGGCGGCGATGGCGGCGGGGTTCGCGGGCTCGCTCGTCTTCGGGTTCCTCTCGCTCTCGCTCCTCGTGCGCCTCATCCGCGGCGGGCGGCTGTGGATCTTCAGCATCTATCTCATTCCGCTCGGGATCTGGGGGATGTTCGCGCTCTAACCGCCGGCGGCACGAATGTTTCGACGGAGGGCCACTGCGAGAAGGATGACCGCCGTCCGCGCGCGGTTCTCGTTCATGGTGCGAGGGATGTAACGGATGAGAACTCGCATCTGCTCCTGCCGGGTACCGGTAGGCTCGGCGATTATAACCCAATGAGGCTATACTCCAACCGCCGCAGATCGTCTACCTTGCTCCCAGATGCGAAGTCTCTCCCAGTTCTACGAGTTCATGGACTCGCTCCAGACGGTGCGGCGGACGGTCACCGGCTACTATCTGATGCAGGCGCATCATCCGCGTCACATCCAGTCTCTCAGGAACGCCCTCTCCGCGATGGACGACCTGCCCGGCGAAGGGCTCGACAAGCGGCTCGATGCCGCCGGACGCACCGTTACCGTGACGATCGACTACGAGCGCAGCGAGCTCGAGAAGGACATCTACTTTCTGATCACCCGACACTTCCTCCAGAGCGGCGCTCCCGCGAATCCAGTCAACCAACGTAATCCGACGAACCCATCGTCGTTCAACAGGCCACACGAGCCGCACAACTTCGCCTCCTTCAGCCAGCGACGGCTGTGGATGTGTCGGAGCCATGACTTCCTCCACTGGAGTGAGCCTGTGGTGATCTGTGCTGCCGACGACGAGGAGGACAACCTGGACGAGTCCTTCTACGGGATGCCGCTCTTTCGAGTCGGCGGAGTCTACCTGGGAACCGTCGGCGTCCTGCATCAGGTCGACAACACCATGGACGTCCAGTTGCTGACGAGTCGCGACACGATCCGATGGAGCCGCACGGCCGGGCGCGCGCCCTTCTTCGCTCCGAGCGAGTCCGGCGGTTGGGACAGCCGCATGGTCTCCATGGTGAGCTCGCCGATAGAAGTTGGAGACGAGCTCTGGTTCTACCACGGCGGAACGGCGTACCATCATGACTGGTTCCTCCGAGGTCCCGTCGAAGGTCTCGACCATCCGGAAGCGCGTGCCCCCGAAGGATCGGATTTTGGTCTGGGGCTGGCGACTCTTCGGAAGGACGGATTCGCGGGTCTCGCGGCGAACGAGCTGCGCGAAGGCTTCGTCTGCACCCGGGCCATGAGAGGGGTGGGTCGGTCGCTCGTCGTAAACGGGCGCTGTGGACGCGGTGGATCAATTCGCGTCGAAGTGGTCGACGCGCACGATACCGTGGTCTCGGAGTGCACGAAGGATCGCTGTGATCCGTTCACCGGAGACAGCGTACGCCACACCATGACGTGGAAGGGCAATCCGACGATCGCTCACAGGTCTGAAGGTGAGGACGACGCGGTCTGCAAGCTGCGGTTTTTCCTGAAGGACGCCGAGCTTTTCTCGTTCCGTTTCGAGACCGACGGTCCCTAACGGACACCAGCCCGAGCGAGCGTAGCGGTCACGGTGTGAGGCGCTCCGGTTCTCCGCGACCCCGATCGCACGGCTACTCCAGGTCGAGCGCAAAGAGGTGGACGAGAGGCGCCCCCCAGGTTGCGCGCGGGGTCAGCCGAACCGCCTCCATCGGCGTATCGGGCAGGTCGACTCGAACGTACCGCTGCCGGTTGTCGACCACCTCCGCAATCGTGTCCCACCTGCCCGCGGCGCGCACCTCCACGGTGAACTCCCGGACGAGCGTCTCGGCGACCGGCGTGCCGGGATCGTCGAGCGGGTAGTGGTACTTCATCCGGTGGTCCTCATAGTGCCTGCTCAGGTTACTGTCGAACCGGATGCGAAGGCACCGCGGTGGGCTCTGCGAATCGTCCTCCCCGGGCGATGCGTCGAGCCGGTACTCGATCGTGTCGCCGGGCGCGCACCAGTAGCCGTTATCCGCCTCATCCACCGTCCGGTCGACGCCGTTCCGCAGCGCTTCTGGGTCCGCGACGTAGTCGCTGTGGATCCACTCGATACTCGTCCGCTGACCGGCCCGCAGGCCGCCGGCGAACACGACGACGTCGTCGGGGTAGACGCTCCGCGCGCGGCCGACGGTGTACCGCGCGCCGGCATTCGACGCGACGATCCTCGCCCGCTTCGTCACCGCGGTCGGCCGACGCACGACTGCGGGCAGGTACGCATCGTCGCCGAGCAGGCGCTGCTGTAACTCGTCAATCCGCTCACGACCGACCTCGCGAGGCGTGAGCCGGCACCGCGTGGCGATCGCCGCGGCGGTGCCGGCCGCCTGACCGATTACCGCGCAGGTACGCATCACGCGCGACGAGCTCAGCGCGATATGCGTCGCGCTGATGTTGCGGCCGGCGAACAGGAGATTCGCCACGTTCCGCGAGTAGATCGACCGGTACGGAATCCCCCACGGCGAGGGCGCCGGATGGAAGACCGTCGGTTCGCCCGGCTCGTAGAACCCGCCCGGCGGGTGATTGTCCATGCTCCAGCCCGCGTACGCGATCACGTCCGCAAACGGACCCCCCGCTTCCACGTCCGCCTGCGTGATCGTATGGTCGCCTACGTAACGTCGACTCTCCCGCTTGCCGGGCAGAAAACCGAGCCACTCGAGCTGCCAGTTGCGCGTGTCGAACTCGTCGGCGTGGCGTTTCAGAAAGTCCCAGACCCCTGTCGCGATCGACAGCAGATCGTCGCGCACCGTCTCCGTGTCGCGGATCGTGTCTCCCTCGCCGCCGGATTCGAGCCACCAGAAGTTCGTCCGCCGGTGGTCGAGGTCACGCCCCGGACCGATGAACGATAGGAAAACCTATCGGCGCGGTTGAGGCGTTTCGCGGGCGGATGGCCCTCGCGACGTCATCTGCGCCGCTGGGTCAGGGTCGGGTCGCGTCGCGGACGGGCCGAGACTGAGCGAAACCCGCTG
>SKQU01000020.1 GCA_007118855.1 Spirochaetaceae bacterium | reverse complement strand
GTCTGATCGCCCAGCGACGAGGTGCGGCATCACTTGCCTATCGTGCGGTTTCGATCCACACCCCATGCCCCGTGAGCAGACCCAGATCGGCATGGTCTGTCGGTCCGGTGTGTCGAGTCACGGCGTACTGTCGGATTGGCGTTCGTTCGGCGGAGAACCGTAGCTCCCCTATAGCTGCACTGAAGACTCCCGTTTGAATAGCGCTGCGGACTGCCTGCGGAGTAGCGTCGTCGGATTGTGACAGTGCCTCAGTGACGATGGCCGCGGCTTCGTAACCCGCGATACGACCAGATCCGGCCTCGCGACCAGTGCGCTGCTCGAACCTTGTCATGAGTTGTCCTACCGCATTGTCCGAAGGCTCCAAGGGGCCCCCGCTCACACTGTAAAGCGGTCTGCGGAACCACTCCCTGTGGTCAAATCTGTGGGTCGGTCGATCTATGAGCACGATCTCGGCTGCGTCGCGAGCATAGGACGGACCCGCGAATAGCTGTTCCTCAAGGAACGTTCGGTCGCCGTACGCGATCACCACTTTGTGCGCAGATGTCGAACCCGCGCTCGGAGCAGCCGCACGGGCTTCATCGAAGAACTGGTGCACCTGTTCATTCAAGCTCTCATACTCGGAAACGACCACAGTCGTCGTAGCTCCCAGCACTGTGGCAGCGAACCGAGCCGCAGCTTTTACCGGACCATCGAGATCCTCGAAGCGAAAGTGGTGTGGAGCGACTGGCGAATCTGAGAGCCATCCGGCCCCGATCGATGGCAGTCCGTGTTCCGAGGCAACCAATGCGGCAGTGTCGTCATTGATTATCCCGCTGATGATCACGGTCACCTTCTCTTCAACGATGAGCTGCTCGATGGCTTCACGTATGGCCGCCTGCACTTCGTCCGAGGATTCGATATCGGCGGTGACGAAGCTGATCCTGTCTGACGGATCCGCAGCGGCATTGTGACGCTCAAAGAACTCGAGAATGCCGCCGAGGAAAGCGCTGTAGACGTGATTCCCGTCGACAGCGGTGATGGTCACGATACCGACTACCGGTGCAGGTCCGCGCCCTCGTTCGTTGATAACGGACACGAGTGGGCTCGAATTCTCCTGGATCCCGATCGGGACATACGTGTACGTACCGTAGTCGTCAATTGGCTTGAGGCTGCTGCGTACCTGAACGCTACCTCGGGTCACATCGGACGGATCCGGGCGGAAGAGATAATCAATACGATAGTTCTCCCCCCGTGACACCAGGTGAGTCGGACCAGAAACGAAGTCTCCTGAGACCACGCTATAGCCGGCATCGGCGACCTTGCGGGGGGTTTCGAAGTCGTTGAAATCGTCCGTTACTCGAACGAGCTCCTGGGTGACTGGATTCCAGTAGAGATTCTGTTGGACCTTCGATCTTGATCCCTCAAGGTGGATCATGTCGACGTCTACACGGATTCTCCACACGTAGCCCTTGGCCGGACTCTGCGACGAGCAGCCGGCGACAAAGGCGAACGCCAAGAAAGCCGTGCAGACCAGCAGCCCGGTTCTGGTGATTGGACGGGTCATGTTAGCTCCTGCAAAAAGTCGATCGTGAGCCGAACCGGCTCAGTGGTTTCCTTCCCGGCAACGCCGGGTCACGCGACATCCAATGCTGCCGCCTGCATCTTCAACGCCCTGCGGCGGATGTCCGGGCCCTTCATCCTGGCCTCGTCGACCCGCTGGATCTCGCTCATGCTGCGCGCCGTGGCGATGATGCTGCGCCCCGACCCCTTTCGCTCGTTTCAGCCGGTCGCAGCGCGCCATGATCCAGTACGCGCCGGCACGCCGCGTGTTGCGAACTATGGCAGGGTCGACCTGTACCAGCGCCGCTCGTAGCTCCTCCGTGGTGTTTCAGTTCTGGTGGACATAAAGGTATTATTGGACACTTGTGAGTAGCTGTCTATAGGGAATTTCCCCATGCTCACCGCACGAGAGTTCAGGGGTTCCTCACGCGCGGCGCGGCCAAAGCCACATCATGCCCCCGCCTGCTACCGACACTCCTGTGCCAGTTCTCCTGCGCTGGCGCGCACCGGTGGTGACGAAACCGGCGTAGTATGGAGTGGAGCCGGATCGAGATGGACGTCGGCCTTTCCCCGGTGCTGGAGAGCCCGTTTGTGAGTTTGACCCGGAGGCGGCGTTCGGCTATGCTGACGTTGTGCTATCGCACTAGTACAATCCTGGCGGTGGGATGGTCGGTGGAGAAGAACCAGCGTGAGCTCTCATTCGTGCTCGATCCCGCGGGCGGTGTGCCGTTCTACCGGCAGATCATCCTGCAGGTCGAGATGGCGATAGCCGACGGCAGGCTGAAGCCGGGAACGCAGCTGCCCACGGTGCGAGGGCTCGCAGTGCAGCTACAGATCAACCCGAACACCGTCGCGCGAGCCTACAGCGAGCTGGAGATCCGCGGAATCGTCACGACGCAGCAGGGCACCGGCACCTTCATCAGCGACCAGGAAGTAGCGCTCTCGCAGGCCGAACGCGACCGGGTGCTGATGCGGCTCGTCCAGTCGTTTCTGGCCACGGCATCCGGATACGGATTCTCCATCGGCGAGATTACGGGCTTCCTGAGGCGTATAGAGGAGGGGCAATCTCATGGCGAAAGTTCGAGCTCTTAGCCGGATGATCCGACGAGCCGACGCAGCGGAGGGTCGCCCCGTCGTTGCCGGTCATCGCGGCGACTTCCGGTTCAACACGATCTCCGCGCTGGTCCTCGTCGCGGCGCTCGGCATGGGGATCGGGCTGCAGACGGCGCTGCACCTGCACGTGGGAGAGGTGCCGGCCAAGGAGGACATTGCACTCGTGGCGGCCGGAATACTCGCCGTGGCGGGGATTCTCTTCGCGCTTCCGTACTGGGCCACGGTCGTTGTCGCGGCGGCGCTCGCCTGGGCGACGCTGCCCATCCTGTTCGAGACGGATCTGTCGATCGTCGCGGCCGTCATCACGCTCGGACTGCTCATCGCACCGGGCATAGAGGTGATCAACCAGTGGGACAAGATCGTGGTGCTACGGCTCGGACGGTTCCACAAGGTCCGCGGCCCCGGACCGCTGCTGCTGCTGCCGCTGTTTGACTCCATCGCGGGGTACGTGGACACCAGGATACGCGTCACCGACTTCTCCGCGGAGAAGAGTCTCACGCGCGACACGGTGCCGGTCCATGTCGACGCGCTCGCCTTCTGGATGGTCTGGGACCCAAACAGGGCCGTACTCGAGGTTCAGGATTTCGGTCAGGCGATCGTCCTGAGCGCGCAGACGGCACTGCGGGCGAGTATCGGGGCGAACGACCTGTCGACCCTGCTCGGCGAGCGGGAGCGACTCGGGCGCGAGATCCAGCAGATCGTGGATGCGAAGACGAATCCCTGGGGCATCACCATTCTCTCGGTCGAGTTCAAGGAGATTCTGATCCCCGGGGAGCTCGAGGACGCCCTCTCGCAGGAGGCCCAGGCATCACGAGAACACGCTGCGCGGGTGATCCTCGGCCGAACCGAGGCTGAGATCGCTTCGAGTTACGCGAAGGCGGCGGACGCCTACCGGGACGATCCGACGGCGCTGCAGCTGCGCGCGATGAGCATGATCTACGAAGGCATCCGGCAGAAAGGGGGGCTCGTACTCGTGCCGTCTGACGCGCTTCGTTCAATGAACCTGGGAACCGTTCTCGCGGCGAAGGCCCACCACGACCGCACCGAGTAGACCGGTAATCTATACTTCGCGAACGTCGAGCACCTCTACCACCAGGGGTTCGAGCAGCTCGATCAGCCGTACCCGCTCGATGCCCTCGACCTTGATGATCATGACTGCATTGGTGATGTCGTCACCGCTGAACGTTCCAATCGAGATGACGTTGCCGCCGGCCTCCGCGATGACGCGCGTCGTGTCTGCGAGCTCACCGGGCCGTTCCGGCACACGGAGCGTTGCGCGCACGCCCCTGGTCCGGGTGCCGAAGAGGTCGATCAGGAGGCGAAACAGATCGCTTTCGGTCACGATCCCCACGAGCTTCTCACCGTCGAGAACCGGCACGCCGCCTATGTTGTTGTCCACGAGGATCCGTGCCGCGTCCTCCACGAGCGTATCGGGCGCGACGGTGATCACGTCCTTCGTCATCACCCGCTCCACCTTCAGCTTGGCGAGAAGGTTGCTCATCTCGTAGACGTTGAGCGTTGATGCCGGCGACGGGGACGCGTAGAGGAGGTCCTTCTCGCTGACGATCCCCACGAGCTTCTTCGCGTGGTTCACCACCGGCAGCCGGTGGATCTTCTCCCGGCGCATCAGGGTCTGGGCGTCGGTCACCGGATCATGCTCGTGAATCGTGTAGGGATTGCGCGTCATGACGCTTCGTACGTTCATACTACACCCCCAGATAGGCCCGGCGGACGTCCTCGTTCGCGAGTAGTCGCTCCGCCGTGTCGGTCATCGTGATGGTGCCGGTTTCCATCACGTACCCGCGATGGGCGACCTTCAATGCCAGATTCGCGTTCTGCTCGACCAGGAAGATCGTCGTTCCGTTCTCCCTGTTGATCATCTCGATGATCTCGAAAATCTGCTGGACAATCAACGGGGCGAGGCCCAGGCTCGGCTCGTCGAGCAGAAGCAGCCGCGGGCGCGCCATCAAGGCTCGGGAGATCGCGAGCATCTGTTGCTCGCCGCCGGAGAGAGTTCCTCCGGCCTGGTTGCGCCGGCTCTTGAGGATGGGGAAGAGTGACAGTACATAGTCAAGATCTGCCGTGATGCCCTTGGGATCGTTGCGCAGGAGCGCTCCCATGTCCAGGTTCTCCTGGACGGTCAGCCCGGGAAAAATATGGCGCCCCTCCGGGACCTGGATGATGCCTCGGCGCACGATTTCGTCAGGCGCGTCGCCGGAGATGGGTTCACCGTGAAAGCGGATCGCCCCTGACCTGGGAGGGACGATGCCGGAGACCGACATGAGGGTCGTACTCTTTCCTGCGCCGTTCGCTCCGATCAGGGTGATGATCTCTCCCTTCTCAACGTGGAGGCTGACCGACTTGAGTGCCTGGATGTTTCCGTAGTAGGTGCTGACGTTCTCGAGCTCAAGCACTGACGTCTTCTCCCAGGTAGGCCTTGATCACGACCGGATCGTTCTTGATCTCGTGCGGCGCACCGTGCGCGATGAGCTTGCCGTAGTCCATCACGTAGATTCGTTCGGACAGGCGCATCACGAGGCTCATGTCGTGCTCTATCAGGAATACGGTGAGTCCTTCGTCCGCGCGCAGCCGCAGGATGAGGTCGTCGAGCGATCGCGTCTCCTGCGGGTTCATGCCCGCCGCAGGCTCGTCGAGCAGGAGCAGAAACGGTTCCGTGGCGAGCGCGCGCGCGATCTCAAGGCGCCGCTGGGCGCCGTAGGGAAGGTTCTTCGCGAGGTCGTTCACGTACCGGTCGATTCCGATCTTCCTGAGAATGGTGTAGCTGTCGTGGATGACCTGCTCTTCTTCGGCCCGCGTCCGCGGATCGCGGAAGATCGCGCCGAAGACCCCCGATCTGAGCCGGCAGTCGCGCCCGATCATGACGTTCTCGAGTACCGTCATGTTCGGGAAGAGGCGAATGTTCTGAAAGGTCCGTGCGAGCCCGCGTTCGGCGATGCGGTTGGGCTTCAGGCCCGTGAGATCCTGCACGCCCGCGCCCGGAGGCTGGATCGTGACGGTACCTTCGGTCGGGACGTACATCCCTGTGACACAGTTGAAGAAGGTCGTCTTCCCGGCTCCGTTCGGCCCGATCAGCGCGACGATCTCGCGCTCGTTGATCGTGATGTCAACGCGGTCTACCGCACGCAGCCCGCCGAAGTCCATGCTCACCCCACTTGCGTCGAGGATCACGAGTCACCTCCCGCATCCGGCAGCGGTATCTCCTCCGGTTCAAGCCGGTAGTGCCGACGCCGTTTGGGGATCAGCCCTGCGGGCTTGAACACCATCATGATGACCAGAAGCGCCCCGAACACGAGGAGCCGGTACTGGCTCAGCGGACGGAGGTATTCGGGCAGCAGAATCAGGAGCAATGCGCCGAGGATGACGCCGGGGATTGATCCCATCCCACCAAGCACGACCATGCTGAGGATGAGTACCGACTCCCAGACCCGGAAGCTTTCCGGGTTGATGAACGTCGTGCGGGAGGCGAACAGCACTCCGGCGAGCCCCGCCCAGATCGCTCCCATCGCAAAGGCGGTGAGCTTCGCCCGGACCGTATCCACGCCCATCGCCCGCGCCGCGATGTCGTCCTCGCCCATCGCGACGAGTTGCCTGCCAATGCGCGAGTTCTCCAGCCGGTACACCACGAAGATGGTGATGATGACGAGGCCAAGCGCGATGTAGTAGGTGAGGTTGATCGATTGCGAGAGCGTGAAGCTCGCGCCGAACAGGGTTGGGCGGTTGATGCTCCGTATGCCGCTTGGCCCGAGCGTGAGCGAGCTCCAGTTCGTGAGCACGATCCGCACGATCTCGGCGAATCCGAGCGTCACGATCGCCAGGTAGTCACCGCGGAGGCGCAGCACCGGGATCGCGAGCAGTACCCCGAAGAGCATGCTCACCGCCGCGCCGATCGGCAGCGCGATCCAGAACCCTACGTCGAAGTAATGGTTGAGCAGCGCGTACGTGTAGGCGCCGACCGCGTAGAACGCCGCATATCCCAGGTGCAGCATCCCTCCGAGCCCGATCACGATGTTCAGTCCCAGGGCGAGCATCACGTAGATCAGCGCCGAGACCATGATGTTCGTCTGGTAGAGCGATGTGACGATGGGGTAGGCGATGGCGACGCCGAGCGCGGCCACGATGAGCGGTACGGCAACAGCCGGCTTTCTGAAGGTCTCGCGGCTCAGGCCGAGCCGTGCGAGCCCCTTGTCAATCAACGTGCGCTGGTCTGCCGGTGGCGTGAGCGGGGCGCTCCCGATGTCGGTCGCCGGAAGCTCCGCCGGAAGCTCCGCCGTCTGCGGGCGCGGACCGGCTTGAGCACGTTTGCGCCGCTGGAAGTAGTTCCAGACGAGCGACCCGACGAAGCTCCCCACCGAGACGAGGATGAGTCGCTCCCACCGCCACTCAATGGTGTTCGTGATCGTATTGACGCGAATCACCATGATCGGAAACGTCAGCACCACGAACCATGCGGCGAGAAGCGCCGACCGCCTGATCTCCTTGAGGAAGTCCATGCGCGCTCCTACACCTTCTGGCTCGACGCCTTTCCGAGCAAGCCGGACGGCCGGAAGATCAGGATCACCACGAGGAATATGAAGGCGAAGACGTCCTCATAGTCGCTCGAGATATAGCCGGCACCGTAGCTTTCGGTCAGGCCGAGCACGAAGCTCCCGAGCACGGCGCCCGGAATGCTGCCAATACCGCCGAGCACCGCGGCCACAAAGGCTTTGATCCCCGCGAGAAAGCCTATGTAGAAGTTGATCTGGCCGATGTGCGAGCTGATCAACACGCCGCCGATCGCCGCGGTCGCCGAACCGATCACGAAGGTAATGCTGATCACCCGGTTCACGTTGACCCCGGAGAGCATGGCCATCACCCGATCCTGCGACGTTGCCCGCATTGACTTTCCGATTCGGGTGAACTTGATCAGGACGGTGAGGATGACCATGACCACGGCGGTCGTCACAAAGATGATGAACTGGGACGAGTTGAGCCCGGGGACCGCGTTGAGAAACGGTATCCGGGGGATGAGCCTGGGAAAGGGCAGGAAATCGCTGGTCTGCGCGAGCCGCACGTAGTTCTGCAGGAAGAGCGACATGCCGATTGCGCTGATCAGCGCCGAGAGCCTTGGAGCGTTGCGGATGGGCTTGTAGGCGATCTTGTCCAGTGTGAACCCGTACATGGACGACCAGACGATCGCGATCAGGAGCGCAAGCCCGAGGATCGCCAGCGCCGGGAGGTTCAGGATCGTGAATACGCTCGTCATGATGAGCGCGGTGAACGCCCCTATCATGTAGACCTCGCCGTGCGCGAAGTTGATGAGCTGGATGATCCCGTAGACCATCGTGTACCCGAGTGCGAGCAGCGCGTAGATGCTGCCGCGGGTGAGCCCGCTGAAGAACAGATTGACGAACAGTTCGACGTTCATAGGTCTGGGACGAAGACGGGGACCCGGCTGCCGAGTCCCCGCTCCGAGCGTCCTTCTCAGTTGCTGACCTGGACGTACTCCAGGTTCTGCACCTGGTAGACCGCGAACCCCACGCCGATCGCGTTTCCAGCTTCGTCGAAACTGATCGTTCCCACCGGGGTGTCCACGTATTCAGACTGCAGCGCCTGCCGGATCGCCTCATAGTCGGTGGAACCGGCCACGCGGATCGCGTTCATCAGCGCCAGCGCCGCCGAGACGCCTTCCTGGAAGAACGGCCCCGGCTCGGTTCCGTACTTCTCGATGTGCTTCTGTGTGAACTCCGCGGCAAGCGTGTTGCCCTCCGTGCTGCGTGCGCCGGTCGCGAACACGCCTTCCGCCGCTGCGCCTGCGACGTTGATGAAGGTCTCGTCCTTGATGCCGTCGCCGCTGATGAACAGCGTCTCCATCCCGCGGTTTCGCATCTGGTCGACGATCCTTGAGGCTTCCGGGTGGTACCCGCCCCAGACGACGATCTCGGCGCCCAGCGCGTCGATCCGGTTGATGATCGCCGAATAGTCGACCGCACCCACGGTGACCCCGTCATGCAGCACGACTTCGATGTCCGGGTTCTCCTGCAGGGATGCCAGCGCGAAGCCCGCGAGTCCCCTGCCGTAGTCTCCCCGGTCGTGGAGCACCGCGACCCTGGTCAGCCCGAGCTCGTTTACGATGAAGTCCACCTGGCGCGGTCCCTGCTTGTCGTCCGAAGCGATCGTGCGGTAGAAGTTCTCGAAGTCCGCGAGTGCTGGGCTCGTGGCAGATGGCGAGATCGCCACGATCTTTTCGTCCACGTAGACGGGAAGCGCCGTATTGGTCGCGCCCGAACAGATATGGCCGATCACCGCGACAACGCCGTCGCTGACGAGCTTCGCCGCGGTGTTCGCCGCGACTTCAGGCGCGCACTGGTCGTCCTCGATTATGAGCTCCACCCGCTGGCCGTTGATGCCGCCCGCGGCGTTGATCTCTTCCACAACGAGCTCCGCGGCGTTGACGGTGGGCAGGCCGTACGAGGCGAGGTCTCCGCTGTGCGCGCCCGCTACGCCGATCCTGATCGTCTGCGTCTCCTCCCGGGCGCACGACACGAGTGCGATCGCGGCGAGAGTCAGCACCATCGCCACGATGATCATTCTCATCTTCATCTGATTCCTCCTGGTTTTTTCGGTTGAGAATCCTGACTATCCGCATGGCGTGCATATTTGTCAAGTCTTTCCGTATAGATATGCAGGACAGCCTGCCGTGCGGGGCGGCCGTCGATCTTCGGCTGCCGTCCTTCTCGCGCTCCGCTTATCGCCGCTTCTTGTAGTAGTCGATGGCCGGTCCGAGCTGCGTGAGCCAGATCTCATCGTAGCGCGGCTCGAGCTCGATTCACCGTGTGCGATGCCCCGCAGCCGGGCCGGGCATCCGGAGCGAATCACGGTTGACGCGATCACTCTGCTCGGCTCGCAGCCGCGGGAAGAGAATGTTGTTCTCCTTGTGCACATGCTCGTGCACGTCGCGCTCGAGTTCGCCCAGCGAGTGGTAGACGGCGCGCGTTGTGTTGCACGCCCACTGCGGGGGCGTGTAGTCGTCGGTGAGCTCCCGGATGCGGGCAAGCATCGCGCCGGCTTCCTCGTGGTCGGCCAGGAGGCGTGAGAGGAGCGTCGGATCGGTTCCGGCCGCGTCGGCACTGCGTGTCTCCTCGTGGTCGAGCAGCGCGGGGAACAGATCATCCTCCTCCGTCTGCATGTGGCGAAGGAGCTCGGGCGCGAGCCTTGCTACCAGGGTCGCCACCTCGGAGAGTCGCGGCTCCTGGTCGACGTGTCCGGATGCGACCTTCTGCGTGAGCTCGACGATCCGGGGCAGCTCGCGACGCAGGTAAACGTGGTGCCGGGTCACGATGTGTTCGACGAGCGCGGCAGTGGGCAGTGTGTCAACACGCTCACCGGAGCCCTCCGACTCCTGCCCCAATGACGCATTCAGCATGGATACGACCGTTGCCGGGTCGAGCCCCCGCTCTGCGCACGCACTGTCGAGCGGCCGGTTTCCGCCGCAGCAGTAGTCGATCTTGAGCTGTTCGAACAACGGTGCGAGTCCGGGTCGCTCGCGCACGATATCTGAAACGGTAGTCGTGGAATCGATCATGTTCTCTCCTGGTCCTGAGATCACGGCTGCAGCAGCGATGTGACCGGCCGATCAGCATGCACTATTGCATAGTATTCCGATCATCATAACGCAGGTGGGGAGTGTCGTCAAGACGGACGGAGGGGCCGACGGAGGGTCCGACTCGGCCCCGGGTTCCGCGGACCCGCGAAGCTCTTCCTGCGGCTCACGCCTCCTGTGTCGCTTCTTCGACCAGGGTTGCCTGCGGCGTGAAGAAGGTTCGGTAGCCGATCGCGGTCTCGATCCGCTGTGCGTTCGCCCTGAAGCCGGAGGTGAGCCGGTCGTAGCCGAGCGCGATTCCGGTCATCGAGTTCCCGATCAGCATCCCGGAGATGGGGATGAAGTAGCGCGGTTCGTACCACGGGTCGACCGCGATGATCCCCAGAAGAAAGAAGAAGACGACGACGACCGTCCCGAAGGCGAGCGATCCGATGATCGTGGTGCGCAGCTTCGCTGGCGTGGGAACTCTGCCCCGCGCGAAGACGTTGCGGACGGCGAATGCCTCCATCACGAGGAAGACCGCGAGCGTGATCCACGGGTTCGGTCGCACGCAGACGAGATCGAGCAGGTAGCCGACTGCAACGAGCTGCACCGTCATCCTGAAGGTGGCAAGGACGATCTCCCAGGTCCGTCCGACCTTCCACCGTGCGGCGATCGCGAGGACGATCGCAACGAACACGTATCCCGCCGCGAGGCGGAGCAGGGGCGTCTCGAGCGCACCGCTCACTCGTCGGCCTCCTTCTCAAGTCTCCCGTTCCTGAACACGAGCCGGTCGGCCTCACCGAGCATGGACGTGAACGGTGAGTGTGTCGCCGCGATCACCGACCGACCGTCGCCGCACCAGTCGCGGATACACCCGAAGACAGCCCGGCGGATTGTCCCATCGTCGACCTCAGGCAGCGAGGCGAACCGGCGGCCGGCGGTCGCCTCCTCGCGCACGCTGCCCCCGAAAAGGACCGGGGTCTGCGAGAGCATCACGACCCGCCGTCGTACTTCCACCGGCGGGATCCCGGCGAGCTCGCGTCCGCGGTAGATCACGCTCCCCGCCGACGGAGGCGTCATCCGGTTGAGCATTCGCAGCAGCGTCGACTTGCCGCTCCCGCTACGACCGCGGACGAGCGTTGGTCTGTCCGGGTGGATCGCGATGTCCGCATCCGTCTCGGTTTCTCTCAACGCTCTCCTCCTGGAAGCGCGGCGGCGCAGCGACCGGGCTCGCCTACGAGAACACCACTCCCGCGATCAGCGTCGCGGCTACGAGCACCGGCGCGGGTATCTTTGTGAAGCCGAGGATGAGCACCGTCGCAGCAGCGATCGCGAGCGTGACGACGGTCAGCCCGGCAGCCTGCGCAAGCACGACCGCTGAGACCGCGATCAGACCGCCGGCGACGGCGTTGACCCCGCGAAGCGCGATGCGGATCGCGCGGATCTTCCGGACTCCATCCCAGACGGGGTAGACGAAGAAGATGAGCAGCAGACCCGGGAGGAATATGCCGATACCCCCTGCGACCGCGCCGAGGATCTGGTACGCGTGACCGGCTTGCCGCGCGGCCATCCCGCCGGCATAGGCGGCGAAGCTGAACATGGGGCCGGGAAGCCCCTGCACGAGTCCGTACCCGGCGAGAAACTCCTCGTTCGTGATGTAGTGCCGTACGTCCACGAGCTCACTCTGCATCACCGGGACCACGACCTGTCCTCCCCCGAAGACGAGGTACCCATACCGGTAGAAGCTCTCAAAGAGTTGAACGATCCGGTCGTCCGCGAGCGATGCGGCGACGATCGCCGCGACCGCGAGCCCCGCGAAGAGCCCGACGTAGATCCAGGGCGGCCGCAGCGGCACGGCGTGCCACATCCCGGCTTCGCGGTTGACTGCGATCGCGACGAGCCCGCCCGCGATGAGCACGACAGGAAAGACCCAGGGATCACGAACAAAAAAGGTCGTCACCGCGGAGCAGAGGAAGAGCGCCAGGGTCATCGCGTCGCTCACGACCTTGCGCCCGATCCGTACGGCGGCGTAGACGATGAACCCGACCGCCATGGGACCGACGAATCTCAGAACCCCCGTGGAAAGCCCGCGGGCGTCGAGCCAGGCGTATGCGAAGCTCGCCAGAGTCATGAGCACGAGCACCGGCAGCGCCCAGACGAGCAGCGTGAGAAAGGCGAGCATCGGTCCGCGCATCCGGTACCCTACGGAGACAATCGTCTGCGTGCTCGACGGTCCGGGTAGCATCGTGCACAGCGCGAGGAGCTCGATCAGTTCTTCTTCGGTCAGGTATCTGCGCTTCCTGACGAGCTGGTTGACGAAGACGCCGATGTGCGACTCAGGCCCGCCGTACGCTCCAAGCGAACAGACGAGAACGTCGCGCAGGAAGCGACTACGTCTGATCCGCGGTCGTTCGGTCTCAATATGTTCGTTTTCCACGACCCCTCCCGGTCGGCCGCAGTGTAGAAAGGCACAAGGAAACGATCAAGTACGGCGGGCTCATCAGCGGGCCTCGGCCCGGCTTCGATCCTCTTGACAATGCATCTCGGGCGCGCAACAATAAGTGTATGCTTATGAAAAGCCGCCCAGCTTCCAGGGTCGCAACGTCACGGCCCACCGACGGGCGCCCGCGCGGCTCGGCCTGGCGAATCCTGGCCCGCATGCTCTGGCTCTTCCGCTACCATCCGGGGCTGCTTGCGCTCGTCGCGGCGGTCTCCGTTGTGAGCGCCGCCTTCGAGCTCGTGCCGCCCTGGATGATCCGGCTCGTGCTCGACCGGGCCGCGGCCGGCAGTACCACCGGCTTCATCGTCGCCGCCGGTGCGCTCCTGATGGGCTTCTCGCTCGTCCACGGCGCGACCGACTTCGCGCGGCTCTACCTCTCTGCGCACCTGGGTCAGCGCACGGTCTTCCGGATCCGCACGGCGCTGTTCGCGCATCTCAGTCGCCTCTCGTTTTCCTTCTACGATTCGGCGCGGACCGGTGACCTCGTCTCGCGGGTCACCGCGGACGTGGACACGGTGAGCGAGTTCTTCGGGCGCTCGGCGGTGATCATCGCGACGAACATGCTCTTCGTCGCGGGAGTCCTTGCGGTCGTGGCAAGCTGGAGCCTGCAGCTCGCGCTCGTCTACCTCGCGCTCCTGCCGTTCATCGTGATCGCCATCCTCGCGTACGGCAAGCGTGTGCGCCCGGCGATGGGCGCGGTGCGCAGGAATCTGGCCGGCATCACCGCGCGTCTCGACTCGACGCTGGCGGGGATTCTCGTGGTGAAGTCGCTCGGGCGCGAGGAACACGAGATGCGATGCTTCGCGGAAGAGAGCCGGCGGTACCGGGACGCCACGATAGGCGCGACGCGGATCACCGCGTTCTGGATGCCGGTGGTGAACGTGATCATCGCCGCGGGGACCGCGGCGGTGCTCTGGGGCGGCGGGTACGGCGTGATGCAGGGCACGATATCGCCGGGCATGCTCGTGGGGTTCACCGTCTACGTGGGGCTGCTCATGCGTCCGATCAGGCAGACCGGCATGATGGTGGGCCTCACGATGCGGGCGCTCGCCGCGGCCGAGCGTGTCTTCGAGGTCCTTGACACCGAGCCCGAGGTGACCGACCGCCCCGGAGCGACGCCACTTGCCTCTCCACGTGGCGCCGTTTCCTTCGATCGCGTCAGCTTCTCCTACGACGGCGAGCATCCGGTACTGCGCGACATCAGCTTCGTCGCCGAACCGGGAGAGTTCGTCGCGCTCGTGGGGCCGTCGGGGGCCGGCAAGTCGACGCTCGTGCACCTGCTCGCTCGCTTCTACGAGGCCGACGCGGGAACCGTGCGAATCGACGGCCGCGACGTGCGCGGCGTCACGCTCGAGAGCCTGCGCGAGACGGTGGGAATCGCCTTCCAGGACGTCTTTCTCTTCGACGCCACGATGCGCGACAACATCGGCTTCGGTAATCCGAGCGCCTCCGTGCGTGAGATCGAGGAGGCGGCGCGCATCGTGCAGCTGCACGACTTCATCGCCGCGCTCCCCGCGGGATACGATACGCCCGTGGGCGAGCGCGGCGTGCGCCTCTCCGGAGGACAGCGGCAGCGGCTCGCGCTTGCGCGGGTGCTGCTGCGAGACCCGGCCGTGCTCATTCTCGACGAGCCCACCTCGAGCCTCGACGCTGAGACCGAACGACAGATGTCGGAGGCGCTCGACGCGGTCGCGCGCGGGCGGACGACGATCGTGATCGCGCATCGGCTGTGGACGGTCCACCACGCGGATCGCATACTCGTGCTCCGCGACGGGCGCCTGGTCGAGGAGGCGGCACGCAGCGCGGCGAACACCGCGGCGAACATCGCGGCGAACACCGCGGCGAACATCGCGGCGAACACCGCGCACGAGGCGCTCATGGAGCGGGACGGGCTGTACCGATCGCTCTACGCGCTGCAGTTCCGCGACGAAAGCACGTCGAACCAAAGGGAGCCGTAGCCATGCGCCCCGGATTCATGGGACGAATGCAGGAAGAGACCGAGGAGTTTCGGCTCTCCGATCTCGACCGCCGCCACATCCGCACCGTGTTGCGTTATCTCGCGCCGCATCGCCGGCGGATCGCCGCCGCCGTTGCCGCCATGCTCGTCGTCACCGCCTCAACCCTCGCGTTGCCGCTCTTGGGGAAGATCGCGATCGACCGGTTCGTGGCAGGCGGCGATCTGGTGGGACTCTCGCTCGTGGCTGCAGGAATGCTCGCGCTCGCGGGCCTCCAGTGGCTTGCCGGCTACCGCCAGAGCTACCTCTCCGGATGGGTGGGGCAGCACGTGGTCTACGCGATTCGCACCGATCTGCACCGAAAGGTGATCC
>SKQU01000160.1 GCA_007118855.1 Spirochaetaceae bacterium | reverse complement strand
TTGCCCAGGACATCGATCGCCTGGTCGGTGGTCACGTAGCCGAACCGGCGCGCAGCCGGAACGCTCAGGACCCAGAGGCCGATATTCGTCGGGCTGGTACGCATCGCGAGCCGGTCCTGGTGCGACACCTGGTAGTTGTCCGGCGGCAGCCACGATGTTTCCTCGGTGACGAACTGCGACCAGTAGCGCCAGGTCCGCCGCGCGATTCCCCGCAGATACCGCCGGTCGGCAGAAGGAACCCGGGCTACGCGTCGTTCGCCTCCCCGGCGCGGGCTCAGTAACCACCCGGTCAACGGCGAGAGCGTCCAGAGCACGAGCCACGGAGCAGCGAACGCGAAGCGTACCGGCGACCAGACGAGTACTGCTCCGGCCGCCGCTGCGCAGAGTGAGCCGATCGCACCCATCGACAAGAGCAGGCGTGACCGGTTGGTCAGCGAACGAAGCCGCCCGGATTGTCGGACCGACCACTCGAGCAGGTTCCGGCGCGATACGAGTCGGCGGTACCAGACCCGGATGATCGCGTCGGCTGCAAGCAGACTCTGGTGCGGGATAAGCGAAGCCTCGGCGAGCGCGCGCATCACGTCGTGGCCGATCCTGGAAACCGAAAGCGAGCTCAGTCCGCGGCGCGTGGTCGCCATCGTAAACGTCGGCGCAATCGTGGCGAACAGCAGCTGCGCCGCGACCACGATCGTTGCGACCAACAGCGCCGGAGAATCGGCGAACCAGGCGAGTGCGAGCAGACTCAGGTTCGCCGCGGGCACAAGGCTGCGGCGCAGGTTGTCCAGGATCTTCCACCGGTCAAAACACGAGAGCGGATTCCGGACGCGACCTTCGCCTCCGTGAACCACGCGGGGCATTGTCCATCCGGCGATCTGCCAGTCGCCTCTGATCCAGCGATGCTGTCGCGCCGCAAAGGTAGAATACTCCTGGGGAAACTCGTCAAGCAGCTCGATGTCGCTCGCGAGTGCGACCCGAACGTGGGCGCCCTCGATCAGGTCGTGGCTCAGCACCGTCTCATCGGGGAACCTCCCGGAGAGAACGCGGCTGAACGCCCGTACGTCGTAGATGCCCTTGCCGTGGTACGAGCCTTCTCCCGTGAGATCGTGATTCGCATCGGAGACGACGCTGGTGTAGGGATCGACTCCCACAGCGTACGAGAAGAGGCGGCTGAATCGCGATCCGCTCGAGCTCGGCAGCGAAGGACTCACGCGCGGCTGGATGATACCGTAGGATCCGGCCGCGATCCGCCCGTCGGCGTCGAACCGTGGCTGGTTCAGCGGATGGGCCAACGTCTCGATCATCCGTCGGGCGGTTCCGCCGGGCAGCTGCGTATCGCCGTCGAGCGTGATGACGAATCGGACGCCGCGCACCCAGTCGGCGTCGCCGACGTAGACGAGCCTGTCGGCATGGTCGGCACGGGTCCCATCGATCAGCCGGTTGAGCTCCTCGAGCTTTCCGCGCTTGCGTTCCCACCCGATGTACTTGCGCTCCGACTCGCTCCACACGCGTCCGCGGTGGAAGAGCAGAAAACGCTCTCCACCGTGCCGTTCGTTCAGCGTCTCGAGAGCGGCGATCGCGGCGTTCAGCAGCGACTCGTCATCACTCGTTTGCGGGTGATCGGCGTCGGTGTAGTCGGAGAACAGACTGAAGAGCAGGTTCTTTTCACGGTTGGCCAGGTATCGCACCTCGAGCTTGCTCACCTGATCAACGATCGTCGGTGCATCCGTGAGCATCATCGGTACCACGACGAGCGTCCGAAACGCATCCGGTATCCCGGCGTGCTCGAAATCCATCTTCGCGAGCGCCCGCGGGGGGAAAGCGCGCATCACGAGATAGTTCACGATCTCGACGGCAAGCTGACTGACCGGTATCACCGCGATCAGCGCGAACAGGACCCGCACCGGCAGCGCAAGCTGGAGCAGTCCAAGCCGATCGATCAGACCGACGAGAAGCACCAGCGCAATCGCAAGTCCAGACAGGTAGACCGCGGCGTGGTGCCGGGACACCCAGTCGCGCATGCGTTCCACCGCCGGCTGACTCGCACCGACGTGACGGTTGAGCTCACCCACGTACGCTCCCACGAGATAGCTTCCCACGTGCGTTCGGTCCGGTCCGCCGGTCGCGTCACCGTCCGTCGTCCCGGAAGCTCGCTCAGCGAGCTCGATGGCGCGGAGTGCGACCACCTCCTCGGTGAGCTCCGACCGTCGAGCAGTCTGCTCGATTCTGCGCCGGTAGCGGTCGCGGGTCGCATAGTCCATCTCCGAGTAGACGCCCGCGGGGTCCCGGCGGAGCACCGCCTCGAGCGGGCTCACCTCTTCGAATACGTCGCGCCAGTCCAATCGCACCAGCTCGCGAATGCTGGTGAACGCATTCGCCACCGCGATCTGCTCCTTCGTCTGGCGGTCCTGCTCCCGCGCGGCGAGCTGGTCGAGCGGCTCGCGCCATATCTGCTCGAGCCAACTGCGCACCAACTTCGCGGGCGCCTCCTCGCCGTAGAGATGCTCCAGGAGCTGGAAGCCGAAGTACGGGCTGGGACTGCTCTGGTGCGCGGTAAGCTCGGCCATCATGGGGAAGAGGCGGACCGGATCGCGGCGGCCGGCGGTGATGAGTCGGTTCGCCCAGAAGTCGGCGATCTCGCGGTCGCGCAGTTCGGTCAGTCCACGGCCGGCGAGCGCCAGTACGCATTCGACAAGCGTGATGCGCAGCATCTGCGGGATTGCCCAGAGCTCGGCGGTCGTCAGCGTCTGCACGGACTGGTAGGCGTCAACGAACTCTACGATCGTTTCTTTGTCCATGCGTGAACCGGTGTCGACGACCAGTTGTCTCGCCAGCCCGTAGGCCCGGGGTAGTCCGCGATGCGGCTCGGTTTCCACAACGGGCAGTTCACGGTAGAAGTGGCGCGGCAGGTTCTGCTGCACGTCCAGAACCGTGCTCTCGAGCAGGTACTGGTTGTCGAGGATCCACTCGACGATCGGCGTCATCCGTTGGCCGAGCGTTTCCGCTTCCGACAGGGCAATGAACACCGGTTTGACCCGATCCCGGGACTGCCTCAGACGGTTGAGCAGTGTGGCATTTCTCGCCGAGCCGCTTCCGGTGCGGGCCGCGGCCGCGAGGTCTCTCGCGCGTTCCCGGAGTTCCGTCCGCGGCTGCGGCGCTTCCACCGCACCAAGATCGTCCAAGAGACCCGGCTGTCCGGGGTTGAGGAAGAAGACGACCGGCGGTGTCTCGCCGCACTCGCGGAGCATCGTTACCGGCCGACGCAGCGACACGATCGGAGCCTGCAGCACGATGACCGACTCTTCGTTCACGAGCCAGCGGGAGTGCTCGGCGAGCATGCTGCGCGGCGGACCGCGGCGCAGCATCGGGGTACGGGTCTCGATTCGCCCGGCCGCGCTCTTGTGGACGAGCGCAGCGCGACGGAATCCGGCGCGCCTGAGGCTCCGGTACGCCGCAACGGCATCGTCACGACTTACGAAGAATGCGGTGAGAATAGCAGGCTTGACGCGTGTTCTTCCAATGGGCATACGGGTTGGTTCCTTGATCGAGCACTCGGTCGACTGTACGTGATGGCGAGTCGTCTCTACGGTAGCCTACCGTAGCGGCGCGCCTGATGCGGCCTACCCCGGCTCCACGTCGCGATAGGCGACGTCGCAGAAGCCGGCGATCTCCATGCCGAGGTTCCGCAGTGCCTGGCTGTGACGGCTGGAATCCATCTGGATGTCCACTTCGCCGGCCTCCTCGAAGCGAAGCCACAGCCTCGTGAACCCGCGGTTGAGCCCACGGTGATGCATCCGGCCGAGCCCCCGCTCCGGTTCCGACGAGTCGTCGCGGGAAGGTGCCGGGCCGCGTGTGACCACTTCCTGCAGGTCGGTAAGCGCATAGCGTTTCGTCCGGTGGGCGAGGAGAAGCCCGCTCGAGTGCTTGATGACCTCGGCCTGCCGGTCGAACTCCCACCGGTCGAAGTAGAGGGCCGCGAGAATGAGGATGACGGTGATGATCAGCGCGAGCACCCCGACGGTGTCTTCCTGGATCATGCCGTAGGCGATGAGCGCCCCAATGGCGCCGAAAAAGAGCCTCCATCCCAGTCCGAAGCTCAGCACGAGCTGTTCGGGTCGCGGGTTTTTTGGAATCAGACGATACACCACGCGCTCATCATGGAAGAACCATCGCCGGAAGTCAACGCAGTGGCGGGAGCAGGTGACGTCGCGTCGCTCTCGATCCACCCCGGGCAGATGCAGTTCACCCGGATCCGGTCCGGTCCGAACGACGCGGCAAGCGCGTGCGTAAGCGCCACCAGGCCGCCCTTGCTCGCCGACCGGCCGAACCCCGCATTGCTGACGAGCACGCCCACCCCACCTCCGCGTAGGCTACCGCGACGCACCGCCCGATTCCCCGTCGCGCCCGGGTCACGATGACCGTCTTTGCTTCCATTGGTC
>SKQU01000330.1 GCA_007118855.1 Spirochaetaceae bacterium | reverse complement strand
TCGACCGTCCCGGCCGCCGCGCCCACCCGGTGGAAAAGGTCTCCGGCAATGACCAGCAGGTCGGCCTCACGCGCATTACCCGCCTCCACCACCCGCTCGAGCGCACGGAACCGCTCTTCGGCGAGCTCCGGCTGCATCGCCTCGTAACCGGAGAACTTCATGCCAAGGTGGACGTCGGCCGTGGCGATGATCGTCATGATGACCTCAGGGGAAGGCTGTCCCAGGAGGATTCGAACCCCCACAGACGGAGCCAAATTCCGTAGTGCTACCGTTACACCATGGGACAGCGGATGGCCGGGCGCGCCAGCCTCACCCCAAGCATACCACAAGAGCCACTCGATGGCGAGTCCCTTCGCCGAGCCCAGCTCAGTGCTCGACCTCGGGCAGCAGCGACGAGACGTAGTGGTAGTTGTGCCGGTACGCGCCGTTGATGAAGGTGTGGGCGAACCGTTCATCGTGCGCGCACCGGTCGGAGAGCGCGAACTCCTGTCCGTCCGAGCTCAGCCGTTTCATCAACGCAACCGCCTCCTCGCGACTGAGCGTCCGCAGCTCATCCGCAAGCGTACCGTCGAGCTCGGCGTAGTCGAATACAACCTCTCGCTGCCCGCGAGGCTCCTTCACGAAGCCGGCGAGTCGCGACGGCTCGTCGGTGATCGGCCGGAGGTCGACGGGTATCTCGAAACCCTCCCGCGGGAAGGCCACGACGTACGCGTGCGGCTCTAGGCCGTGATCGCGGCGGATTGCGAGCACGGCCCGGTAGAGCGCGTCGTTGACGTGGCGACCGTCTATGAAGGTCGCGATCATCTGACGTATCCGCACGGGCTCATATTCGGTGACCAGCAGCACGGGAGGAACGTCGAGGAGATCCGTCGCGTGCCAGTGGACCTGGTTCATCGTCACGCCGGGGGTCGGCAGGGCTTCGTGTCGCATCGCCCTACTATACCACGCGACGGGAATGTGGGGCCCAGACGCGGTACTCCATGAACTCCTCCTCTCTCCTCAGGATAGACAGGCACCGTTGGGGCGGTCAATCTAAAAAAAGCGCGTCACTGGGGGCAGAAGAGGGGTCGCGAGTCGGCAAATCCGAGAAAAACGGCCCGGTCGCAGGAATTCGTGCCTTTTTTTTGCGGTTCTGCTTGCCACATGCCGATCTTTGTGATAGTCTCGCCTTCCACGCTCCTACCATTGGGCTTGGAGGGTGGTTCATCCTGATACGATTTGAGTCCGGCACGGCACAATTGTGTCAAATGTACTCATCGTCGCGATGGAAGCGTGCCATAGAGAACGCTGCCTTCCAACTTGTTCAGCCGAAAGGCCTTACGAGGACGGGGAGAGCACCTGGTGGCACGCCTCTTGCATCAGTATGGGAGAAGCGGCCTTTTGCAGTGGCGACAGCTGCAGATCACGCTGCAATCTGTACCGTCTGCCTTTCCGAAGGTAGTGAAAGCAGATCCTGCAGACAAGATGCGAGAGGTTACGGAGAGGCAGATTAATGGAGGAGGTACAAGATGCCCGAACCAAAGAAGACACGTACCGTTCCCGTTCGGGGGCGGTACAGCGATGACGACGCGAACGTTCTCTCGACCTACCTGAAGGAGATCAACCAGATCGATCTTCTGACCCGAGAGGAAGAGGACTACCACGCGCGAAGGGCCCGGGAAGGCAATGAGGAGGCGAAGGCCGCCCTTGCGCGGGCAAACCTGCGCTTTGTCGTGAACGTCGCCAAGCGGTATCGAAACCAGGGACTTCCCCTGTCCGACCTGATCAGCGAAGGCAATATCGGTCTGATCAACGCGATCGAGCGGTTCGATCCGGACAAGGGATATCATTTCATCTCGTACGCGGTCTGGTGGATCCGTCAGGCGATCACCAAGGCCATCTACGAAAAGGCACGGATGATCCGGCTGCCTCAGAACCGGATTTTCGAGCTGAGCCGCATCGAGAAGACCCGCACCCGGCTCCAGTCGGAGAAGGGTCGCGATCCCGGCGTGGGCGACGTGGCCCAGGCACTCGACATGGATGTCAGCCACGTAGCGAGCATGCTCAACATCTCGCGCGACCACGTCTCGCTCGAGACTCCGATCAGCAAGGACAAGGATCCGTCGCTGCTCGGCGACTTCGTCGAAGACACCGAACGGGACACGCCCGAGGAAGAGACGATGGAGGGAGCGCTCCGGGACGAGATCAACAAGGTCCTGACCTCGCTCTCCGAACGGGAAGCAACGATTATCGAGTATCGATTCGGCCTGAACGGGAAACAGCCGCTGTCGCTCCAGGAACTGGGAAACCGGTTCAGCCTGACGAAGGAACGGATTCGACAGATTGAGCAGCGTGCGCTTCGCAAGCTCCGCGATCCGGAGCGCAGCGAACGCCTGCAGTCCTACATCGCATAAGGCTATCCCCCGTGACGAAGGCGCCCAGGCTTCACAGCCGCGGGCGTCTTTTTTTGTGCCCGCTCCTCACCGCTCATCCGCGCGCCGTGCCTCGGTCTTTGAACCGTTCGAGCTCCTCGATCGAGCGGGGCCAGTCGTCCTTGAGCAGGCGGGAGAGCGCTCGGTCGGCATGGACCTTCCCGTCGGTCTGGCAGCGGGGGCAGTAGTTCGCCTCGTTCTCGGCGTAGCGGACTCGCTGAACCGCCGTGCCGCACGCCGGGCACGGCCTTCCGAACTTGCCGTGAACGGCCATCTGCGGGTGGAAGGCGGTGACCTTCCGCGGGAAGGCGCCGTTGCGTTCGGTCCGCAGACGATCGGTCCAGGCAAGAAGCGTCGTTCGCGCGGCGGCGTGGAGGCGCGCGATCGCCTCGTCGGGGAGCGTCGAGGTTCGCGCGAAGGGCGAGAGCCGGGCGGCGTGGAGGATCTCGTCCGAGTAGGCATTCCCGACCCCTGATACGAGCCGGGGGTCGGTGAGCGCGCGTTTGAGCGTCCGGTTCTCCCGCCTGAGCCCCGTGGCGAGCTCGGCAGTCGAGCACTCGAGGAGCTCAAGCCCGCCGCGATCGAGCACGGACAACGCGTCGGCCCCCTCGAGGATCCTCAAAGCCGCCCGCCGTTGCGATCCGGCCTCGGTGAGGCTGAGCGTCCCGCCCCTGAAGGCGATCTCACCAAGGAGGCCTTTGCGCCTCCGCAGACCGGCCTTCGCGCCTTGCTCGCCCTCCTGCGGCGACCAGGCGAGGCGGCCGGCGACCATGAGATGGATCGCGACGAAGAGCCGGCCGTCGAGCTCGACGACGATCTGCTTCCCCGCGCGGCGCACCTCCCGCACCGTGCGTCCGGCACAGTCGGCCGGCGACGGGGTCACGGTTCGAAGGAGAAAGGGGTGATGCACCGTGATCCGCTCGAGGAGCGAACCGGCGGTACGCTCCCGGAGGGCATCAACATAGTTGACGATGTCGGGGAGCTCAGGCATCCGTCCTCCCGGGGCGCCGCACGGCTGTAGTGTGATCCCGAACGGCGTCGTGCACAAGGCCGCATGCTCGGTCGGCTACCATCGGCGGCCCGGATCGGCTACCCTGTACACGGAGACCCCATGAGCTTCACGCTTCTGCACGACCGGGACGAGATCGAACGATTCTTCAGGACCGACGTCGGACTCCATATCTACAGCCTTGGAGACCTCGACGATTTCTTCTGGTCCTACACCACCTGGTTCGCGCACCGGACGAAGGGCGAGATCAGGGCGATCGCGCTCCTCTACGCCGGCATGGCGGTGCCCACGCTGCTTGCGCTCAATACCGACGTCGAACCCATGGCGGATCTCGTCTCGTCGATCCGGGAGCTCCTCCCGCGGCGTTTCTACGCGCACCTGAGCCCGGACCTGGCTTCAGTGCTCGAGCCGACGCATCAGCTCCATGCCCATGGGCTGCACTGCAAGATGGTGCTCTCCGCGGACGCCGCAGCGCGGTTGCGGGCTGCCTCGCCTGCCGGGGGGACGGTGCGGCTCGGTACCGGCGATCTGACCGCGGTCCTCGCCTTCTACGAGGAAGCCTACCCGGGCAACTGGTTCGATCCGAGGATGCTCGAAACCGGTCAATACGTGGGCATCCGGGAGGAGGGCCGACTCGTGAGCGTCGCCGGCATACACGTCTACTCGCCGCGCTACCGGGTGGCGGCGCTGGGTAATATCGCCACGCTTCCCACACGCCGGGGCCGCGGGTACGGATCGTGCGCGACCGCGGAGCTGTGCAGAGTGCTCGTCAATGAGGGGCTCGACGTCGGGCTGAACGTGGGCGCGCAGAATGAGGCCGCCATCGCGTGCTACCGGAAGATCGGGTTCCGGACGGCCGCGCACTACGAGGAGTATGAGGCGGAGCGCTCACCGCTGAGCCATGCCAGCCCGCCGCAGCCCTAGTCATGAATCTCCTTCACCCGCCCGACCTCGCCGGATGAGAGCTTGACCTTGATGCCGTGCGGATGGAATGCCGACTTCGTGAGGATTCGCTCGACGATGCCCTCGGTCGTCGCGCCGGTGGCCT
>SKQU01000388.1 GCA_007118855.1 Spirochaetaceae bacterium | reverse complement strand
CGAGGTCGGTCAGCCGGTTGTCCCCAAGGAAGTAGTTTCGAAGGTACGCGAGAACCTGCTCATCGGAGAAGAACTCGTCCACACCGATCGGGGTTTCCGGCGAAGCGTTGCGGTTGGTGTTCAGTTCCTCTGGAAAGTGGTACGACTCAGGCTTGCCGAGCAGTCCCGGCGAGCAGTGATCGTCACACGGATGGAGGTGGAACGGAATCCTGTGCCAGTTGTCGAAGAACTTGGGCAGAACGTCCCATGTCCGGCCGCGGCCGAGCAGGAGCTCACTGCACTCATCGATGGCATCACGCAGGAGCACTTTCGCGTTCCCGACCCGCAGATAACTGAGCCCGTGATCATCCGGACAGATCCGGTTGTAGACCCCGTTATCGGAGAAGGTGACGGAGGCGAGCCACCGTTCGTTCACGGCGAGGTCCTGGCTCATGTAGTCCGCCCCGAGCCTGATGCGCCGCCCCGGCACGACGATCCCGGGGCGTCCAACCCAGGCCGGGAGCAGCCGAAACACCCCTCCCGTGCGCTCGTACTCAGCCTCTATGAGTGAACGAACCTGCGCCGGCTCCGAGACCCGCTGCAATTCGCCTTTCGTGCGTTTCATTCATCCCTCCTCGTGCGGCAGTATGACTATTTTCCCGATGTCCGGTCTCTTCTCTGCCATGAGCCGGACTCCCTCGGCGATCCGCTCGAGTGGATAGCGGTGTGTGATCAGCGGCTCTACGACGAGCTGACCCTGGTCCATCGCCTTCGCGCTCTCGCGCCATGCATGGTGAGGAAAGCTCGTGAACTCGAAGCTCCAGTTCCCTGCGATCGTCAGTTGGTAGCGCAGTATGCGCTCGAATGCCGGGTCTGACAGCGACACCGGCCGGCCCGGCCGGCCGATCAGACCCAAGCGGCCGAACGGACGCAGGAGCTTGATCGCGTCGTCCAGTGCTGCCGGGCTTCCGGACGCATCGAAAACGGCATCAACCCCGTATCCACCGGTCTCCGCATCAACCATTGCCGCCAGGTCCTCACCAGTCGTCGTGGTGGCATCCGGCAGTCCGCACCGCCGCGCGATGTCCACCTTGCCGTCAACGACGTCGACGGCGAACACACGGGAAGCGCCGAAGGCACGCGCCCACTGAGCGGTGAGATTCCCGATCGCCCCGAGCCCGAACACGACAACCGTGTCTCCCCACGAGACACCAAGGTTCCGCACCGCGTGCAGAGTCGTGGCGGCGGGCTCGAGCATGGCGGCCGCCTCATCCGGAACCCGTGCCGGAACCTGCACCGTATTGGAGGCCGGCACCCGAACGTACTGAGCGAACCCTCCGTCGCTGCGTGAGCCAAGGAAGTCGTACGATGCGCACTGAGCGTAATACCCCCGCTCGCACATGCGACAAATTCGGCACGGAATGAGCGGGATCACCGCGACCCGATCTCCCTCACGGACGCCGTGCGCGGAAGCGCCGACCGCTGTGGCCGTGCCGGCAAACTCATGACCCGGAATCGTGGGGAAGTGATAGGTCCCGCTGGTGTTGACCCTGGGGACGTCCGAACCGCATATGCCGCAACAGGACACCTTGACGAGAACCTCATGCGACTCAATCACGGGCATGGGTACGAGCTCGACCCGCAGATCCCCCGGTGCATGCAGATTCGCTGCCATCATCGTGTCCATTCGACGTGCCTCCTTGCGCCTTCCGGATCGACCCTGCTACTCCAGGTTCGCATGCGTCTCCCACAATGACGGAACATCCACGCCCTTGCGCTTCACGATGGTCAGACACACGGCATCGCAGAAGAGGTAGAGCGCCTGCTCGAACAGACTCGTCATGGGCTGTATCGAGTCGATCTCCTGCGGCAGTCCAAGCCTCGTGCGGACCGGTATCCTCACAAAGGCGCTGCTGTACGGCGCCATAGACGAGGATGGACTCGAGCCTATGTGAACGATCTGCACGCCGATCTCATGTGCCACCCGTGCAATGGCGACAGGGATCACCGACTCTCCCGATCCGGACCCGACAACGAGCAGATCGCCTGGTTGGGCGGCAGGCTCATTGGTATCTCCCACGCACCATGCGGGGATGCCTATGTGGTTGAGCCGCTTCGCGAATGCTCGAAGCGACAGCATGACCCGCCCTACTCCGACGACGAACACCCGCTCGGCCGACATGAGGGCCTGGACCAGGTGGTCGGCCTGGGACTCCTCTATGGCTGCAAGAGACCGGTCGAGCTCAGTAAGGATCTCGCGACCTGCTTCGCGCACCGTCATTCGCATCCTCCTCTGCCGGTGTGGCCATCAGCAATCTGAGTTGCTCCAGTGCCGGGCTCCAGTCTTCAGACGCAGCATGCGCAGGCGGAATCTCTTGCCGCATGCTCCCGGATCTGCTCTGCCGTCCCGGCGTGAGACCAAGCGCCTCGGCCTGAACCATGGCATTGCCGAGCGCGGTGGCATCCGCCGATCCCGTCCGAACCGGTAGTCCCGAGGCGCCGGCAATCCATTGATTGAGAAGCGCATTCCGTGCCCCTCCGCCCACGATAACGATCTCCTCAAGAGATCTCCCGGTGAGATCGGCCAGACCAGTGGCGGCAAACGCCGTCTTCATTGCCAGTCCTTCGTAGACTGAGCGGCACAACGCCGCTCTTCCGCGCGGCGCAGGCTGGTCCGTCCGCTCACAGTATGAGATAATCGCGGCAATCATGTCATCCGGCGCGTAGAACGACGGGTCGTCCACGTCAAGCACGATCGAATGCGCAGGGGCCTGCTCCGCAAGCGCCCCGAACTCATCCCAGCCCATCTCGCGACCATCCTGGCGGGAGAAGGCCATGCGCAGCTGCTGAGCCGGCCAGGTTCCCATCAGGTTCTTCTGCAGGCGGGTAGCCCGAACGCCGGCCTCGTTGGTGAACCCGGCTCGAAAGACGTCGCCTCCGAGCTGCGGCCGCTCCACGAGCATGCCGGCAAGCGACCAGGTGCCTGAGCTGACGATCATTGCGCCTTCGCTCGCAGAGGTCGCGGCCGCCTCGAATGCGCAGGCGGTATCGTGCTGAGCGCTGACCATCATGCGGGTCTCGGCGAGCCCGACTTCAGACGCTACAGCGGGCAGGAGCGGCCCGAGATCAGTACCGGGGCGCACGACTCGTGGCAGCAGATCAGCCGGTATCGTCGTACGGTCCAGGACCTCGGAACTGTACTCGGATGATCCGGCACGGCACAGCTGCGTGGTACTCATCCACGTATACTCGCCCATCGCCTCTCCCGTAAGCAGGTATGTCAGATAGCTCCCGACGGGTAGATAGACGGCAGCGTCGTCGAGCATGGACGGCTGTGCACTGAGATACCAGACGATCTGGTTGAGAACGTTGTACGGATAGGACTGCGCACCGGTCAGCGTGAAAAGCTCCTCGGCACCCAACACCTCGAGCACCCGGGCCTGGCCCTCGATCCATCGCGGGTCACGACCGGTTCCGATCAGTCCGAGAAGATCGCCGTTGGTCGAAAGCCAGCCGCCGTCACTGCCCCACGTGTCGATGCCGAAGCTCCGCACATCCCAATCCGGACGTGACGCGAGGGCACGAAGCCCGACCATGAGCTGCGCGTACAACAACTCGGTGTTCCAGCAGAGCCGTCGATGCACCCGGCCGTCTGCCAGGTCCTTCTGGTAGTACGTGATCGGGTGGTGCACGAAGCGGTGCACCTCCACCAACCGCATGAGGCCGCAGTCAGGGACTCCCGCGAAGAACCGCCCGCCGGAGGCGCCGAGATCGAGCACACCGACAACCGCAGTTCGTCTCATTCAGCGATCCATTGGCGCCAGTATTCAACCGACCGCCGCAGGTCGTCGAGGTGATGCTCCTCCTGCGGATGATAGGCAGAGGCGCGAACCTCGAAGGCGAGCATGATCTCCTGTGCGCCGGAATCCTCTATCGCCTGTACGACCTCATCGCCCCGGATGATACCGCGTGCGTTGTTCTCCGGGGTAAACGGCCAGTGCCTGCTCGACGCAAGGTCGGTCTGCTGACAGTCGATGACGTCAGACGATGCTCCATACCGGCGGATCCATGCGAGGTGGTCGGCCTCTTCCGGAAGGCCGGCCAGGTTACGATGGCCAAGATCCAGGCAGACACGCAGGGGGATCGCCATCTGCGAGCCCTCGTGGAGCACTGCATCGTTCTCCGCGAAGGTCGCGCACGTCTCCCGCGGCACGCTCGTCATCTCGTATGCAAGCGCTTTGAGGCCGACCTCACCGCCGTACTCTGCAAGCCGCCGGTATGCGTCCATTGCGTCCGCGATCACGGATTCTCGAAGCTCCGGGTCGGTGTGGCAGCGGACAGAGAGGATGGCGAAACACGTGCCGAAGCTCGCTCCACCAAGGTACGCGGTCTGCCGGATCGCAAGGCGGAAGAACCGCTCGGCCTCGCGTCGACACTCCTCAACCGGATGGCCAAGGTAGTGCTGGTGCCCGTGATGGCCACCAAAGGAGCATCGTATTGACACCCCGTGCT
>SKQU01000331.1 GCA_007118855.1 Spirochaetaceae bacterium | reverse complement strand
TCGGGCTACGTGGAAGGGTACGACAACGAGTCGTATGCCGACGTCATAACCGAACGCTTCGCCGCCGCGCGGGTCCTCGTCCGTAACCCGCCGTCGGACGCCGACCTCCGCGCAGCGGACACGGTGATTGTCTGCACGGGGTTCGGCTACGAGGGCGAAGGAGGCGACCGGCCGTTCGAGCTCCCGGATGCGGAGAACGATCTCATCGATCGGGCGAGCCGGCTCGCGCGACGGGTGGTGGTCGTGGTGACCTCAGGCGGCGGTGTCGCGATGGAGTGGCACGACTCGGTGAATGCCGTAGTTCAGGCGCCCTTCGGCGGCCAGGCCGGTGCGCAGGCGCTCGCCGCCGTGCTTTCCGGAGACGTCAACCCCTCGGGCAGGCTCGCCTTCACGATTGAGCAGCACTTCTCCGATTCCCCGGGAGCCGCCTATCTCCCGCCGGGAGCCAGTGCGCACGATCCTGTTCAGGGCGGGGAGCCCGGTTCCGAGCGGCCCGACCACATCACCGGGAGCTGGCCGTATGAGATTCCCTACGACGAAGGATCCCTCGTCGGGTACCGGTGGTACGATGCGAAGCAGCGGCCGGTACGCTACTGGTTCGGCCACGGCCTCTCGTATACGACCTTCAGCTACGCGGACCTCACGGTCGCCCCGCGGGGCGAAGGGCTCTGGGAGGTCTCGGTCGCGGTGACGAATACCGGCGGCATGGAGGGCGCCGAGGTGGTTCAGCTCTACGTCGAGCACCTCGGGTCGGACGCCGGCCGGGAATCACCGACCGAGCGGCCGCGACGAGAGCTCAAGGCCTTCGACAAGGTCCTGCTCGACCCGGAAGAGACCCGCACGGTCCGCCTCCTGCTCAGCGCCGAGGACCTCGCGGCCGCGCCGGGTGAGTACCTCCTCCATGTGGGAAGCTCGTACGCGGACATCAGGCTGAAGGCGTCGCTCACGGTCTGAAGGCGTCCGCGATCGCGCGGAGGCGGTCCAGGTCTGCGTCAGGAGGCACGTTATCCGAGACGCCGAGGATGAGCGGCGAGAGGTCGTCGTCCGTGCGGGCGGATTCGACCGTGAGGCGTGCGAGCCACGAGTCGAAGTCGGCGTCGCTCACCGAGTCCCTGAGCAGCATCACCGACGGCACCCCGCCCCAGATGCAGATGGCCGGTCCCATCCGCTCGCGGAGCGACCCGAGTGCGACGCCGGTCATGGGTGCGGGACACACCGACTCGGCAACGTCGAACCCTGCGCGCACATAGCCTTCGGTGAGTCCCTCGTTTTCACCGTCGGTATGGCAGAGAAGCACTTTCCCGGCTTCCCCCAACACAGCACCAACCCGCCGGAGCCACGGCGCGATCTCGGAATCGAAAAACGGCGGCCACGTGACATCACGGTCGTAGTTGCCGCCCCAGAGGACGACCTCCGCGGGCGAGGCGGCGACGGCGGCGAGCATCCGCTCGAAGAACGGTTCGACCCGCTCGGCGAATGCGGCCAGTCTGTCGTACTCGTCGTGGTAGGCGTAGAAGAACCGGTCGATCGGCATCAGTTCGTGCAGCAGCAGATGCATGGGTGAGCCGACGATGCAGCCGTTCGCGACCGCGACGCCCCGCTTACCTACGCGCTCTGAGAATCGCTCCCACGAGCCGGGTGCGGGCCGCACGACGAGGTGCTCGAACACCTCGGCCAGACGATCGAGGTCTCCGGCGTCGTACGCAGGGTACGATTCGACGAAGGGCAGCGACACGCCGGCGCGGGCCATCCCGGCCGTGTAGGCGAGCGACCAGTCGACCGGCCCGGAGGAGGTCGTCACGGTCGTCGAAAAGCCCTCCTCAGTCGTCTCGAACCGCACCTCGAGCCCCTCGATCTCCACGCGAAACGGATAGTCGGGGTGGTTGTCGAAGCCGAGGCCGCGCAGCACGAGGTCACCCGGGTCACGGGGGAGCGTATAGTCGGCGCGCACCGCGTGACAACCGACGCCGAAGGCGTCCGCGAGCTCCGCGGTGTTCGTGCCGTCGTACTCGGCGGGCAGGGTGCCCCGCGCCCGAAGCGCGATCGCCCAGAGGTCCATGCGCGGCGCGAACACCGTCCGGCCGCCGCGGGTGCCGCGCATCGCGGCGAGCATAGAGGCGCGTGGCGTCATGGGACCTGGCTTACAGCGGCGGGGTTCGAAGTGAGTGTGCTCATACGCAGAGTGTAGCACAGTGCGCCGGCGGTTGATCCATGCCCCGCGATCCGGTACCATTCGCCCACCGGAGTCCGGAGGTGGAGTCTTGAAAACGGTACTCACCGGAACAACCCTTGTCGTGGTACTGGTTGTCGTCCTGTTCGGCGTCGTCCGCCTCTTCGGGGGCAGGGGGGTCGACCCGCTCGCCGCCGCCACGGGAGCGCTCGCCCGCCGTGAGTTCGCCGACGGGAGCGCGGGAGCAGGGCCCATCGGCGAGCGCTTCGTGCCGCTCGAGGGGACGTTCAACACCCGCGACATTGGCGGGTACGCCGTCGAAGACGGATCGACCGAAGGGCAGGGCGGCCGCGTGGTTCGCAGCGGGCTCTACTACCGCAGCGGTCACCTCAGCCGCCTCTCCGACGCGGATGTCTCGAAGCTCGAGGACCTCGGGATCTCGACCGTCGTCGACCTGCGCGAGGCGTCCCGCATCGAGCGCTATCCGAATCGGCACATTCCCGGCGCCCACGGCGTGCACCTTCCCATCTACGACGACATGAAGCCGCTGCACTTCACGATTCTGCTCAATCGCCAGGCGATTTCCGATCGCTTCCGTGAGTTCTACCTTGAATATCTCGAAGAGTGGACGCACCGTTTCGGGCCGGTCTTCCGGTTGCTCGCAGACGAGACCGCCTATCCGGTCCTCGTGCATTGCACGAACGGGAAGGACCGCGTCGGCGTGGTTACCGCGCTCCTTCTGGAGTTGCTCGGCGTGCCGCGGGAGACGATCGTGGCCGATTTCCTGCTCTCCAATGCCTATCTCGACGAGGTCCTCGACGCGTTCATCGAGCACGAGGAAGGCCGACTGCTCCTCACCCTGGGCGTGCCGCGCGAGCATCTCAACCACCTGATGGGCGTCGAGCCCGGGTGGATCGTCTCGGCGCTCGGGCACATCGACGAAACCTACGGATCGGTCGAGCGGTACCTGGTTACACGCGTCGGGCTGGAGCAGGAGTCGGTCGATCGCATCCGCGCGATACTGCTTGATACGCCGGGCCGCTCTGAGTAGATTCACCGCGGTCGGCCTATGTCACGAATCGCGCCAAAAGCTGTCTCCTCGTATCCCTGGACCGTACGGTGGTTTCTCCGGCGGCAGGAACGAAAGTACGGCCGCGTCCTCGCGCCCTCGTTTCTCTGGGGACGGCTTCCCGGTCCTTTCCTCTCCGTGCTGGTGGCGCTCGGGTTCTTCCAGAGCCGGCGGTATCCGGTGGATGCGAATCTGCGCAGCCTCGTTTCGATCCGGATCGCGCAGCTCAACGGGTGCACCTTCTGCGTCGACCTGAACTCGTACAATTACCTGCGCGCCGCCGGGGCCGAGCGCAAGGCGGTCGAGGTCGAACGGTGGCGTGAGAGCGACCTGTACAGCGAGCTCGAGCGCGCGGCGCTCGACTACGCGGAGACGATGACCGAACGGTGCGCGGAGGTGACCGACGATCAGATCGCTGCGCTCGGCTCGCACATGAGCGACGACCAGATCACTGCGCTCACCGCGTGGATCGCGTTTCAGAACATGAGCGCCAAGTTCAACGCCGCGCTCGGCGCTGAGGAGCACGGCTTCTGCCGGCTTGACCCTCCCGGGCGCCGTGGTTAACTTCTGACTACGGGGTGCTTTTCGCGAGAAAGGCTGAGATCAAACCCGCTGACCTGATCCGGGTAATGCCGGCGGAGGGAACCTTGACCGTTTTCATTCCGCAGAGCTTTTCGTCGACACCACCCCGAAATACTCAAGGGGAGGTTTCCCATGTTTCACAGTTCAAGACCAGTGGATAGCGCTCGCGCATCCGCAGACCGGCCGCGACGACGTATGCTCGCGGCGTTCGCCGCTCTTGTCGTGCTCGGGCTGCTCGCCGCCTGCGGCCGTGAGGAGGCCGCTGAGGCCGCGGCCGCCGAGGCCGCGGCCGCCGAGCCGGGGGCGCTCACGATCTATACGTACGACGCGTTCCCGCAGTCGCTCGAGACGCTGATCGCGACCCATTTCGAGGAAGCGTACGGGGTGACCCCGACGCTCGAACGCCACCAGGATACCGGCGGGCTGTACAACCAGCTCTGGCTCGAGCGCGCCGCGCCGCGGGCCGACGCGGCGATCGGTCTCGACAACACGTACATCGGCCGCGCGCTGGAGGCCGATCTCTTCCAGGCCTACCGGCCGGCCGAGGCCGACGCGATCCGGGATCACCTGGTCATTGATCCGGAGTTCCGCCTCACGCCGTTCGACTGGGGGCACGTGCTGCTCAACTACGACAGCGAGCGGCTGCCCGACCCGCCGACGACGTGGGAGGAGCTGCTCGACCCGC
>SKQU01000056.1 GCA_007118855.1 Spirochaetaceae bacterium | reverse complement strand
TTGTGGTCGTCGAGGAAGTTGTACTGCACGAGCATCCCGGCGAACTCGCCGGTCTTCACGAGCTTCACGATGTTCTGCGCCGTATCGTGGCTCGAGAAGCCGACGTGGCGTACGAGTCCTTCGGCCTGCGCCCGGCGCGCGGCCTCGAGCGCGTAGCCGGGCCTGCTCACGTGCTCCCCAAAGGCGTCCCAGCGCAGGCCGTGAAACAGTATGAGGTCGATGTACGCCATGTCGAACCGGCGAAGCTGCTCGTCGAGCTGGCGCCGCCACTCACGGCCCACCGAGTTCTTGATGTCGTTACTGGGGATCTTCGTCACGATGAAGAGCTTCTCGCGGTCACAGCCCTTGATCGCCTTTCCCACTGCCACTTCGCTCGTCCCGTTGAGGTAGCCCCGGGCGGTGTCGATATAGTTGATCCCCAGGTCAACTCCGCGCCGCAGGAGCGGAACCGACTGTTCGTAGTCGCAGGTGCCGTCTTCGAGGGTGGGCAGGCGCATCGCACCGTATCCGAGCATGGAGACATCGCGCCCTGTCTGTCCGTAGGGTCGGTACTGCATTGGCCGTCCTTCGTTGATGGTTTCGCTCAGTATAGTGGATCACCGGGGGAGTGTCATTGAAGGGTTGCGCCCGCGGCGTCGCGCGGCGATACTGTGCCCATGGCGCATGACGTAGCGGTTATCGGAGCGGGGATCGCGGGGCAGGTGTGCGCGAATTACCTCGCGCGGGACGGGCTCGACGTGGTGATGATCGAGCAGAACCACCACGCCGGGGGCAACATGTCCGGCTTCACCCGCAACGGCTTCACCTTCGACGGAGGGGACCAGTCGTTCGAGAGTCTGGGGATCGTCCTGCCCATCCTGCGAGACCTGCTCGGAGTGGGGCCCGACGACTTCGTCCAGGCGCGCTACCGGATGGTGTCGGACGACTTCGACTTCTTCATAGACTCGCCCGGCCAGGTGGAGGAGGAGCTTCGCCGCGCCTTTCCGGACGAGCCGGGGATCGCGCCGGTCTTCCGGGAGGTGAAGGAGGTCTCCCGGTTCCTGAGCGAGAACTACGATCCGTGGGACTTTCCGCTCCTCAACGAGACGGGTCCGAGGAGCGCACGCCGCATCGCTGCGTGGCTGCCCAGGCTCAGGAAGTGGTCGACCTTCCGCTACCGGGAGAAGGCGTGCTCGGTGATAGAGAACCCGGGGCTCAGGAGGTGGTTCACGCAGGTGGGCTACTACCGGATGCCCTACCTCTTCTTCGCGGGGTTCTGGCACATCTGGTCGTACGACTACTGGTACCCGGTGGGCGGGATGCAGCACCTGCACGACCGGCTCACGAGGCGGTTCGTGGAGCACGGCGGGACGGCGAGGTTCAACACTGAGGTGGAGCGCATCGACGTCGATCCGTCGACCGGTCTTGCGACCGGTGTGATCACGACCGAGGGCGAGCGGATCGAGGCGAAGAAGGTCGTCTACGCCGGCGACTACCGAAGACTCGTCGACTCGGTCCTTGGCCCGGACCACTTCCCCGCCCGGTTCGTCAACCGGATACGCACCGCCCGGCTGACCGAGGAGATCCTCACCGTCTACCTTGGGCTCTCGTGGAGTGACGACGAGCTCAGCGACATCCTCGGCGGCGCGCAGCACCCCTTCTACTTCCCCAACTACGATGTGATCTTCCCGCAGCCTGACTCTCCTCCGGACGTCCACCGCACCATGTGGGTCGCGCTCAACCACTTCGGCAAGGAGAGCCCCTCGGCCCCGGAGGGCAAGTCGGCGCTCACTCTGCAGACCTACAGCTCCTTCCCCTGGCAGGACCACTGGCGTAACGGCAGCGGGTCGCACCGCAGGACTCCGGAGTACCGGGCCTTCAAACAGGAGGTGGGGATGGAGCTCGTGCGTCTCGCAGAGCGGCTCGTCCCGGGTCTTCGTGACCGCATCGAATACATGGAGGTGGGAACGCCCCTGTCGAGCGAACGGTTCTCGCTGAACACCAACGGGTCGACCGGGGGCTGGTGCTACGACGACCAGGTCTCGCCGCTGTGGCGCTTTCCGTCGCTCAACCGGATCAGAACGCCGGTGGCGAACCTGCTGTGCGCCGGGCACTACGCGCTGTGGCCCGGAGGGGTGATCTCGGCGTCGCTGTGCGGGCGGATCGTCGCGAATCTCGTCTCCGGCAGACCCGCGCTGAAGCGGCTGCGCCCCGCGACTCCGGCGGTGTAGCCCGGCAGTCCGGCCGGTTAACCGATCCGGTCGAGGATGTCCATCAGCCCCGCCACATCCGGATACGGCGAGACGTAGTCCGCGACGGCGGCCGTCTCGGGCGTGGCGTTCGCCGGGCAGGCGAAGAAGCCGGCCTCCTCGCGCAACGGGAGGTCGCCCGCGGTGTCGCCGATCGCGGCCACCTCGTCGCGGGACACGGTGAGCTCGTTCATCAGGTACCGCAGGGCGCTGCCCTTCGTCACTCCGCGCAGCGAGATGTTGAGGTAGTAGTGGCTCGCGGAGATCTCGACCGGGTCGTCCGCGTACCGGCCGGCGAACCGCCTCACCTCATCGGCGAGGAGGGGGATCCGCGAGGGGTCGGCGCTGAAGACGCTCAGGTGCGCCTCCTTGCCGAACTGGTAGACGGTCTGCGGGTAGCGGTGGAGCAGGTCGCTCGTGATGAAGTGGCGGATCTCGTGGAGCTCGTCGAGCTTCGCGTCGCTCACCCCGGGTCCGTAGACCGAGCGGTTGTCGTGGAGGCTGTATAGTACCGCACCGCTCTCGCAGATCGCGGGTACCCGCACATCGAGGAGCTTCATGAGCACCTCCACGTACGGCTGCGGCCGCCCCGTGCAGAGGGTGAAGGGCCGCTCGGCATTGCCGGCACGGACGCGCGAGGCGAGCGAAGCGAATGCTTCGAGGTCCCACGCGGCCGACTCTTCCGGAGCGAGGCAGCCGTCGACGTCGGATACGATCAGTTTGCAGGTCACGCCGGCCATCGTAGTGCAGATGGCGAGGAGCGCCAAGCGCCGCGTGAGGTCCGGCGCGCCACCGCCGCGTGACAACGGGCCGAGTCCGCGATACGATACGGTATGCTGTACGTACACCGAACTGACGAGGGGATCTTCGTAGCCGACCCGACCGACGCGTCGGGAGGGCTGCGCGCGTGCGCGGTCGAGTGGGACGCGATCTTCCGCGCCGACGACCCGGTCGCGATGCTCGAGAAGGCGGCCGGAGCGGCCGGTGGCGGCGGCGCCGCGCAGGCGGGCGCCGCGACGGCTGGGCGCAAGCAGGCGCTGCCGCTCGTGGACCGGCAGGAGGTATGGGCCGCGGGGGTAACCTACTTCCGAAGCCGTACGGCGCGGATGGAAGAGTCGGAGAGCGCGGGGGGCGGCAGTTTCTACGACCGGGTCTACGAGGCGGCGCGGCCGGAGCTCTTCTTCAAGGGCAACGCGCGCACGGTCGTCGCGCCCGGTCGGCCGATCCGGATCAGGGCCGACGCAGCGTGGAACGTGCCGGAGCCGGAGCTCGTGCTTGCGGCGAATGCGGCCGGGCGGATCATCGGCTATACGGCGGGCAACGACGTGAGCTCGCGCGACATTGAGGGCGAGAACCCGCTCTACCTGCCGCAGGCGAAGGTGTACGACGGGAGCTGCGCGCTCGGGCCGGTGCTCGTGCTCTCCGACTCGCTGCCCGACCGGTCCACGGCGATCCGCCTCCGGATCACCCGGGACGGGAGCGTCGCATTCGCCGACGAGACGACGCTCGCCGAGCTCAAGCGGGACCCCGAGGAGCTCGTCTCGTACCTCTTCCGGGACCAGACCTTCCCCCACGGCTGCTACCTCATGACCGGGACGGGGATCGTCCCGGACGATTCGTTCACGCTGCGACCGGGCGACGAGGTCTCCATCCGCATAGGTGACCTTCCGCCGCTGGTCAACACGGTCGTACAGGGAGGAGCCGCATGAGCCTGCAGGGAACCCAGATCATCGCGAGCGAGTTTCACGCCGCCGGGCAGGACCGGGTGCGCGCCGTCTCGCCTATTGACGGTGAGACCCTACCCACGAGCTTCGCGCAGGCGACGCCGCAAGAGGTGGCCGCCGCGGCAGCCGCGGCGCAGGCGGCGTGGCCGGCCTTCCGCGGGACCGACCCGGCGGGACGGGCACGCTTCCTGCGCAGGATCGCACAGGAGATCGAGGCGCTTGGTGACGAGCTGATCGAGCGGGGCCGACTCGAGACCGGGCTTCCGGACGCGCGCCTGGAGAGCGAGCGCGGGCGGACCTGCGGCCAGCTTCGGATGTTCGCCGAGCTCATCGAGGAGGGCTCCTGGGTCGACGCGCGGATCACCACCGCGATGCCGGACCGCACCCCCCTGCCCCGCCCGGACCTGCGGCGCATGCTCGTCTCGCTCGGCCCGGTTGCGGTCTTCTGCGCGAGTAACTTCCCGCTCGCCTTCTCGGTCGCGGGGGGAGACACGGCGAGCGCACTCGCCGCCGGCTGCCCGGTCGTCGTGAAGGCGCACAGCTCGCACCCGGGGACCG
>SKQU01000150.1 GCA_007118855.1 Spirochaetaceae bacterium | reverse complement strand
CTTCGCTCGCAGAAAGCGGTCAGGGCGGCGGCGGCGGCGGAGTACCGCAGACCGCCGCCGGCGATCACCAGCGGCCGGCGCGCGCCGGCGATCACCTTCGCGACCGAGTCCACGGCTTCCGGCGCCGGCGGCGTTCGGGTGATCGTCCAGGTACGCGGCTCAAAGAAATCGTCGGGGTAGTCGTATGCCTCGGCCTGGACATCCTGCGGGAGGCAGAGGGTGACCGCGCCGGCTTCGGCGGGGTCGGTCAGAACGCGCATGGCGGCAAGACAGGCGGCCATCAACTGGTCCGGACGTGAGACGCGGTCCCAGTACGCGGAGACCGGTTTGAAGGCGTCGTTGGCGGTGATGTTCGGGTCCGTGCGGTGTTCGATCTGTTGAAGGACGGGGTCGGGTTGACGGCACGCGAACGCATCGCCGGGCAGCAACAGCACCGGGATGCGGTTGACGGTCGCGGTGGCAGCCGCGGTGACCATGTTCATTGCACCGGGTCCAATCGAGCTCGTGGCGACGCATATCTCACGGCGGTTCTTCTGTTTCGCGAACGCCGTGGCCGCGTGTGCCATCCCTTGTTCGTTATGCCCCTGGTACACGGTCAGCTCGTGATCCATCTCCACGAGCGCCTCACCAAGACCAACGACGTTGCCGTGGCCGAAGACGGTGAAGACTCCGTGGACGAACTTGCCGGTGGCACCGTCGCATGCCAGGTACTGTCTGTCGAGAAAGCGTACGAGCGCTTGCGCCGTTGTCAGTCTGGTAGTTCTAGGCTTCATGTATCTCTCCTGCGTGGTTCTCCGGCCAGAACTTCCGGCCCTCCTCCATCACCCACGCGTGCAGCGGGTCAAACTCACGGGAGTCCGGACCGAACCGGTTATCGGGCAGGTGCGGGATGGCCCAGACGTAGAACATGGCGTACCCGGGGGCGGCGGTCTGCGGATGCACTACACCGCCGGGGATGAGAAGTGAATCTCTATGGGTCATCCGGTATACCTCATCGCCTACCTGCCCGAATCCGAAGCCGTCCGGCGGGAACATCCGGTAGTGGTAGACCTCCGGATGGGCATGTGAGTGGGGCGGATAACTCGACCATTTTCCGGGATGGTTTACGACCTCCCCAAGGACCATTCCGGACAGCTCATGCGTTGCCGCATCAAAGATCGTCCGTACGGTCCGTGTAGAGGTCTCACTCATCGTTCCCTCGCCAAAGCGCTGCGAACGCACCTCGTCCGGGCCGTAGACGTCCGCGGGGAATCGCCGGGGATTCAGGACCCGTTGCACCACCAGCTCACTGCGCCTGGCCGCGCGGATCTCAACGCGTGATCCGGCTGAGCAGTGCAGCGTCCATGGCTTCTCGTCGAGCATGGACGCCCGTCGCGCCGTGACGGCGACGCGGTCGCACCTGAAGTCCAGCTCACCGTCGAGCAGCAGGTACGCCTGCTCCTTCTCCGTCTCGCCGGCCTCGAACCTCCCGCCGGTCTCCAGGACGAGCACCCCGAAGTCCATGCGCATCTCCGCACCCAGGCCGTCGACAGCGGTGATCGCGGTGTATCCGGCTGGAAAATCGGTAGCGCGCCGGACAATCATCGATTGGCTCCAGCACCGCTGCCGGCCGGAGTTGTCGCGCGCGTGCCGGCCTGACCCTCCTCAGGGATACTCACCTCGCACCCGTCTGAGAGCGACACACGACAGGCATCCGCAATGCGCATCGCCTCAATCCCGTCACGCCCGGAGACCTCGGGAGGCGAACCGTTGCCCACGGCGGCTGCGAAGCTCTCGAGTTCCGCCACGAACGAATCACGGTACCGCTCGAGGAAGAAATGAAGCGGCGTCTCACCGTGGACTCCGGTTGCGTCACTCACCACGACGCTGCTCTTGACGTCGTTGCCGGTTTCGGCGGCTCCTCCCGATCCATGGACGGCGGCACGCTGGTCGTATCCGTACGTGGCACGGCGGCTGTTCTCAATAACGCCAATAGCGCCGTTACCGAAGGTGAGGGTAACGACTGCGGTGTCAATGTCGCCGGCAGACCCGATGCGCTCGTCCACAAGGCAGGCGCCTTTGGCAAACACGCTCACGACCTCGTCTGCCGTGATGAAGCGCACCATGTCGAAGTCGTGGATGGTCATGTCCATGAACAGACCGCCGGACGTCCTGATGTACTCGAGCCCCGGGGGAGCGGGATCCCGGGATGTCACCCGCACGAGCTCAACGCGCCCCACCGCCCCGGTCGCGACGGCATTTCGCAGGGCGGCGAAGTTATGGTCAAAGCGTCGGTTGAACCCTACCTGCAGAGTCTTCCCGGCGTTTTCCATCAGTGAGACGATTCGCCGGGCGCTCTCGACATCACCGGCAAGCGGTTTCTCGCAGAAGACGTGCGCGCCGACTGAGGCCGCGGCGTTGACGACCTCTTCGTGGAGCGCGGTCGGAGTGGCCACGATCACCGCGTCGATGTCACCAGACCGTTCCAGCGCGTCGGAGAGGTCGGTCACAATTCGCACACCGGCTTGTTGCGCGAACCGCATGAGCGACTCAGATGGGTGCGGCTCCACGATCCCGGCGAGCCGCAACCCGGCTGTGCTCGCAAAGACATTTCGCGCGTGTATCTCCCCAATCCGTCCGCCGCCTGCGACAAGGGTGTTCACCTGTTCCATGCTTCAGACTAACCGGTTTCCGGTTCTTTTGCAAACGTTTACGAAAGGACGAAACAACAGCGCCTACGTGGTCTTGCGCACCACAAGCCGCGGCTCGAGCACCACGGCGTCGAGTTCCGCCTGACCGTCGACGAAATCCACGAGCATCCGCAACGCACGCCGGCCCATCTCGTGGATCGGCTGGGCAACGGTGGTGAGCTCAACCGTGTGCAGACCGGCCCACGGGATATCGTCGAACCCGATCACCGCGACATCGCCCGGCACATCATGACCGAGGTCCGTCAGCGTCTGGATGACCGACAGCGCGAGGTCATCGTTCTCGCAGAAGACCGCCCGGGGCGTACGGCCGTCGCGGACCGCGGCTTCAATCAGTGTGGCCGCGCCTTCCCGCGTGAACGGTCCGAGCATGACCAGTTGCGGATCAAACGTCCGTCCTGCGGCCTCGAGCGCACGCCGGTACCCTTCGCGCCGGGCGCGCCCGGTGTCTGAACCGCTTGCCGCACCCAGGTAGGCTATCTGCGCGTATCCGCGTGAGAGCAGGTGCGCAGTGGCGACATATCCCCCACGCTCGTTGTCAATCACCACGTAGCCGCGGGTCACGCCTTCGGGCACGCTTGAGACGTAGACACCGGGTATGTCGGGGGGGAGTACCGACGCGTGATGCGCGGTCGGGCGCACGACCGGAGCCAGGATTATCCCGTCGACACGACGTTCTGCGAGCAGGTTCAGGTACTTGTCCTCGCGCTCGGCGCTCCAGTTGGTGGAGCCGAGCAGAACGCTGTAGCCGCACTCCTCAGCGGCCGCCTCAATCCCGGCGGCAACCTCCGGAAAAAAAGGATTGCGAAGATCCGGTATGACCAGACCGATGGTGCGCGTCCTGCGCGTGATCAAGCCGCGTGCGATGGCGTTTGGCCGGTAGTTCAGCTCCCTGGCGGCCGCGACCACCCGTTCGCGCGTGCTGTGCTTGACCCCGTACTTGTCATTCAGCGCGCGCGAGACGGTAGCATACGACACGCCGAGTCTCTTCGCTAAGTCCTTGATCGTGACGCCCGGCGATCCATGGCAGTCCGAACGAGGACCTCGTTGGCGACGCGCCGGGGTCTCGTCCATGGGTTCCGCGATTATCTCAGGCGGCCGGCGGCGATGTCAACGGTGGGACTCGATTCCGGCACGCCTCACGGGGTAGAATCACCCGCGGCGGGTCCGCCCGCGTCAGGGGGTTCCATGGCATCCATCATTCTGTCCGGCGCAAAGCGGCCCGCGCTCCAGCCGGCGACGGCGCTCCGCGCGCTTCTTGAGGGCGCGGCGACGCGCCGGTTCACCGCGACGACCGCGGAGGCGGCGCTCGCGTGGCAGACTGAGACGCGCGCGGCGCTCAGCGAGCGGATCGGCTTCCAGGAGTGGCCGGCAGTGGATCCTGCACCCGAGGTGATCGAATCGGTCGACCGCGGCGATCTGATCCGCGAGAAGATCGTGATAAGGACGTCGGATCATACGCTGATGCCGGTCTACCTGGTCAGACCTCACGACCTTCCCGCGCCCGCCCCGACGGTGATCGCGTTCCACGGCCACGGCTACGGGGTCAAGGATATCGTGGGGCTCTGGGAGGACGGCAGCGAGCGCAAGACGCCCGACGGCTACCACACCGACTTCGCCCTCGCGCTCGCGCGGCTCGGGTTCCTGGTCGCGGCGCCTGAGATATCGTGCTTTGGTGAACGGTCGACCGACTTCTCGCGCCTCGACAGGCCGTTCGGCGGGCCGGTTCCCACGACGTGCGCGCATACGAGCGCGCTCGCGTTCCACCTGGGCGGATCGACGGTGGGACTGCGCGTGCTCGACGGACGGCGCCTGGTCGACTACCT
>SKQU01000412.1 GCA_007118855.1 Spirochaetaceae bacterium | reverse complement strand
TCATCTCGAGCACATTGGGGACAGTTGCCTTGCGATCGCAGAGACCGTTCCGATGCTCGACAGGCAGCGGTATCGCAGACGCCATCGTTAAACAGGCGAGGCGTGCACAGGTTTCGACGGATCGCTACAATGGCCGGCGAGGCCGAATGGAAGACAGACAAGGTGTGACGACCAATCGTCTCCCCGCGGGCGGATCCCTCATGACCGTTTACCTCAACGGGTCCTTCGTGGAGAAGCGCGCCGCGCGCATCTCGCCTGACGACCGGGGCTTTCTCTTCGCCGACGGGGTGTACGAGGTCATCCGCTGGTACGACGGCCGGCTCTTCGAGGCTGAAGCGCACCTCGACCGCCTGCGCGACGGGCTTTCGAAGATGCGTATCGCCTGCGACGCGGCAGGTGAGCTACCGCGAATAGGCGAAGAGCTCCTGAGGCGGAACGGCGCACCGCCGGACCGGATGAAGCTCTACGTGCAGATCACCCGCGGCGCGGCACGACGGACCCATGCCTTTCCCGCTCCGGGCACGCCACCGACCGTCTACGCTGAGGTGGCACCCATAGATACGAGCCCGGAAGAGCTCGAGCATGGCGTGGATGCGATCACCACCGCCGATCAGCGGTGGGCCCGCTGCGACATCAAGTCCACATCGCTTCTTGCGAACGTGCTCGCGAACCAGGCAGCCCTGGAGGCCGGCGCGTGCGAGGCGATCATGCTTAAGGAAGGGGTCGTGACCGAGGCGAGCCACAGCAGCGTCTTCGCCGTGACCGACGGTGAGGTGCGCACCGCGCCGCTTTCGAACCTGATTCTCGCCGGGATCACCCGGAAGGTCGTGCTCGAGCTCTGCGATGAGCTCCGCCTTGCGGTTCGCGAGTTTCCGTTGACCGAGAGCGAGCTCCGCAGCGCCGACGAGGTGTTTCTGGCCGGCACCTCGTGCGAGGTGATGCCGGTCGTCCGGCTCGACGGCAGACCGATCGCGGACGGCCGGCCCGGTGCGGTGACCCGCAGGCTCGGGCAGGCATTCACGAAGCGAATCGGTACAGGATAGGGCCACATTCCGCTTGGGCGAAGAGGCGACGGTTGGTATACTTGGTCCAGGTGGAGCTTTCCACCGCATTCGGCCTGAGGAGTTCGATCATGGCAGACATCGCGCGCTGGGCCGAGACCATCAAGGACTCGGTCGGCAAGGTCATCTACGGGAAGGACGAGGTCATTGAGAAACTGCTCGTTGCCTTGCTCTGTCGCGGTCACGTGCTGCTCGAGGACGTCCCCGGGGTCGGCAAGACGATCCTCGCGCGGGCAATCTCCTCAACGCTCGGGGGGGAGATGCAACGCGTGCAGTGCACGCCGGATCTCATGCCTGCCGACGTGCTCGGCGTGTCGATCTACAACCAGCAATCGGGAGAGTTCGAGTTTCGCACCGGACCGGTGATGACGAATCTCCTGCTCGTAGACGAGATAAACCGTGCGACCCCGCGGACGCAGTCGGCGCTGCTCGAGGCGATGGAGGACCGCAGCGTGACCGTGGACGGCAACACGATGCGGCTGCCCCGACCCTTCTTCATGCTCGCCACGGAGAACCCCGTTGAATTCGAGGGTACCTTCCCTCTTCCGGAGGCCCAGAAGGACAGGTTCTTTCTCTCCACTCGGATGGGCTACCCCGTGCACGCCGCGGAGAAGGAGATCATGGACTCGCAGCGCCGGATGACCCATCCGGTCTCAGACCTCACCGCCGTGACCAGCTCCGAAGAGGTGATCGAGCTGCAGGGCGAAGTGGGGTCGGTCGAGGTGGACGAGCCGTTTCGCCGGTACGTGCTTGCGCTCGTGTCCGAGACGCGACGCGAGACGCGGCTCAAGCTGGGCGCCTCCCCGCGTGCCTCAATGGCCCTCTACAAGGGCGCCCAGGCGCTTGCGGCGATTCGCGGACGACGCCGCGTCGAGCTGTCCGACGTCCAGGACCTGGTGCCGTCGGTCCTGTGGAAGCGAATCAGCGTAAGGTCCGAGCACCTCCTGAAGGGACTCACTGAGGAGAAGGTGATAGACGAGCTGCTCGACCGTGTGCCCGCGCCGGACGCCGTTGCGGCGGTATGAGGTGCCACGGCGTCTGGTACGGCAGGAACGAAAGGAGATACTGAAGTGCAGGATATCAGAGCCTGGGCCGGCGCCGTGACCGACGCGGTAGGATCGGTGTTCTTCGGCAAGCCCGAACACATAGAACGGTTCCTCATCGCGATCCTGTGTCGCGGGCATGTGCTGATCGAAGACGTGCCGGGAGTGGGGAAGACCCTGCTCGCCCGCGCGATCGCTCGCGCGCTCGGCGGCAAGTTCAGCCACATTCAGTGCACGCCCGACCTGCTGCCGTCGGACGTCCTGGGCGTCTCCATCTACAACCCCAGAACCGGTGAGTTCACCTTTCGCCAGGGGCCGGTGATCACGAATGTGCTGCTCGTCGACGAGATCAACCGGGCGACTCCACGTACCCAATCGGCTCTGCTCGAGGCGATGGCCGAGGGGCAGGTCAGCGTCGAGGGGAAGTCCGTTACGCTGCCGGCCCCCTTCTTTCTCATGGCGACGCAGAGCCCCACCGAGTCCGAGGGGACCTTCCCGCTTCCTGAGGTCCAGAAAGACCGGTTCTTCCTTTCATTCAGTCTCGGCTATCCGGACGAGGAGTCGGAGAGCCGGATCATGCTTTCGCAGACGAGCGAGGCCCGGCCGATCGAGGAGATGCAGCCGGTGAGCGAGCCGGAGACGGTCGTCCGGATGCAGGAGGCGATCCTCGAGGTGCACGTTGACCGCAGAATCCAGGACTACATCATGGGGATCATCTCAAAGACGCGGCACGATTCGCGCCTCACGCTCGGCGTCTCCCCGCGGGGCTCGCTCGCGCTCTACCGCGGCGCGCAGGCGCTCGCGGCGCTCCGGGGCCGTGACTTCGTCGTGCCGGAAGACGTGAAGGAGATCGCGCTACCGATCCTGAGCAAGCGGGTTCTCATCAAGACCGAGCATACCGCCAAGGGTCTTGACGAGGCCAGGGTCATCGAAGAGATCCTCGGATCGCTCGAGGTGCCGGGCTACCAGGAGCCGGCATGACGAACAAGATCTCGGCGTCCATACTCAACGCGGACTTCCTTCGTCTTGGCGATGCTCTGACCGAGGTCGCTCCGCTCGTCGACGAGATCCACCTGGACGTGATGGACGGGGTGTTCGTCGACAACATCTCCTTCGGGGTGCCGGTTGCGGCCGGCCTTCGATCCGCGTTCCCCGACTCCGTCATTGATACCCATCTGATGATCAGCACCCCCCACAGCTACTGGCAGGCGTTCGTCGACATGGGAAGCTCCATCGTGACCTTTCACTACGAGGCAACCGACCACTCGTACGCCCTGCTCAGGCAGCTGCGGGCAGCCGGTGTGGATGCCGGGATATCGCTCACGCCCGCGACCGACGTGCGGCTTCTCGAGCCGGTGAAGGAGTTCATCGACCGACTGCTCATCATGACGGTCGAGCCGGGATTCGGCGGGCAGTCGTTCGAGACGGCGATGCTTCGGAAGATCGAGCGGGCGCGCGAGCTCCTGGGGCAGGACGTCGACATCGAGGTCGACGGCGGGATCAACGACCGCACGATAGCCGACGTCCAATCCGCGGGCGCGAACGTCTTCGTGGCAGGCTCCTTCATCTTCGGCGCCGACGACCGCGCGCAGGCGGTCGCCCGTCTGCGCGATGCGCTGCGCTGAGGCCTCATGGAACGGTATGTCGCGATCGACAATGTCTGCGCCTGGCCGAACCTGACGAGGCTGCCTGACGGCACGATCGTCGCGACGATCTTCAACCAGCCCTGCCACGGTCTGTGGGAGGGCGACGTCGAGGCATGGGCGAGTGTCGACGGCGGACGGACCTGGAGCCTGCGAGGGACTGCCGCAGCCCACGAGTCCGGCACGAACCGCATGAACGTCGCCGCCGGGCTGAGCGCCCGCGGCGACCTGGTCGTCCTCGCCTCCGGCTGGTCCCACCGTCCGCGAAAGGGGGAGGGGAGCGCCGGGCATGAGCCGCCGGCGCAACCGCTTGCGCCGTGGGTCTGTCGCTCTCGTGACGGGGGACGGACCTGGACGCACGAGCACACCGTGGCGGCGGGGAGACACATCGTCCCCTTCGGCGACATCGTTCGCCTCCCGGAAGGGAGCCTGGGGGCCTGTCTCTACAGCTGGCGTGAGCCGGACGAGCGCGGATGTCACTTCTACACGAGCGGTGACGACGGGTACACCTGGTCGGTCCGTGGAACCATCGAGGCCGGCACCATCAACGAAACGACCCCGCTCGTCCTGCCGGACGGCGAGCTGCTTGCGTGCGGCAGGACGAGCGACGACCAGCATCTCGAGCTCTTCCGGTCGACCGACTCCGGCGCAAGCTGGCGGCGCGAACAGCAGGTGTCGCAGGGATCCCAGCACCCGGGACATCTCCTTGGGCTTGCCGACGGTCGGGTCGTGCTCACCTTCGGCGACCGGCGCGACGGCCGTCACGGGATCG
>SKQU01000041.1 GCA_007118855.1 Spirochaetaceae bacterium | reverse complement strand
CCCAGGCGACGGCCACGGCCACAGCAACGGGAGGATACAGCATGACGGCGATACGATTCGGTACGGCAATCAGAGACATCACCCCGGTGCGGCCGGTGGTGCTGCACGGCTATGCGCATCGAGTGGAGCGGTCGAACGGCGTGAGCGAGCCTCTGAGGCTCTCCGCCCTTGCGCTCGACGATGGAACCACGCAGGCGCTCATCATCACGCTGGACACGATCGGCCTCCACACGACCGAGGCGGCGGAGCTCGCTGCGGCGGTGGAGCGGGCGACGGGCGTACCCGCCGCGAACACCCTCATCTGCGCGTCGCACACCCACTTCGCGCCGGCGGTCTCCACTGCGTGGTTCTCAAGCCACGAGGTGGGCTTCTTCGAGCCGGAAGAGGCCGACCGCAACCGGATCTTCAGCGCTGCGACGGGAGCCGCGAAGGAGGCGCTCGAGACGCTCGTGCCGTGCCGGGTGGAGTCGGTGCGGATTGACGTAGCCGGGGTGAGCTTCAACCGCCGGACGGCGCGCCCGGACGGGTCGGTCGAGACGAGTTTCCGGTACCCCAACGAAGGAGACTGGGCCTTCGGCGAGGTCGATCGAGAGCTCACGGCGATGCGGTTCGTCACGGAGACCGGAACCGGCGCCGTACTCGCCAACTTCGGCTGCCATCCGGTAACCGGCGGGTACGACAGTGAGGCCGACTCCTCCCGCATCTCCTCCGACTACATCCACTACCTCAGGAGAACCGTCGAGGGTGCATGGGGATACACCCTCCACTTCACGCTGGGAGCCGCGGGCGACGCAGTGCCCAGAGACCGCTACGGTGAGAGCCGAAGGCGCATTGGAGCGGTACTCGGCGAATCGCTCGTCCTCGCTGACCGGATGTTCGCACCCGTGGACGGGGGCATCACCGTGAGGCGCCTCTCCATGGAGGCGCAGACGATCCTCGCCTTCGATCCGGGCGAGGCGCTCACCCGCTACGAGGCGGAGCTGCAGAAGAGCCGGGAGGCCGGAGAAACGAGCGAGGGGTTTGCCGACGCCCTGTTCGCGCGCTTTCGAAGCAGCCTCTACCCGGAGAACCGCTTCGCGGTGCCGGTGACGCTCCTGGGAATCGGCCCGGTCACCCTCGTAGCCCTGCCCTTCGAGGTTCTGTCAGAGTTCGCGACGAGGATGAAGTCACGCTTCCCGCAGAGCGTGCTCATCTCCTGCGCCGGCGGCTACCAGGGGTATCTTCCCTTCGCGCACGAATACGAGCGGGGCGGGTACGAGGCGACCGACCGCTCCACGCATCTCGCCTCCGGCACGGCGGACGCCCTCTACGGCCTGGTGGAACGTCATCTGCGATGAGGGGCGGGTGAGGGGTCGGCCCGCTCAAGCTTTGCCCCCCTTCGTCCGCCCTCTTGGTATATTGAGCCTGACGGAGGAGGCAAGATGCGAGGAATTGATCACGAACCGCTCCTGGTCGCGTTCGCAGCCGACGGACCCGCGGGATCATCCGGAGGCTTTGAGACCGACGTCTTTACCGCCGGGGGAAGACGTCTTGCGATCACGTTCCTTGGTCACGGCACCCTCATGTTCGACTATGACGGGACGATCGTGCACCTCGACCCGGTACCCGAGCAGGCGGACTACGCGCAGCTCCCGCGGGCGGACCTGATGCTCGTAACGCACGGCCACCGTGACCATCTCAACCCGGCGCTCATCGCGGAGCTCGCAGCCGACGGCGGGGCAGTCGTGGCCAATCCTGCCTCGCGCGAGCAGCTCGAGGACGGCACAGCCCTCGCCAACGGCGAGTCGGTCACGGTGAAGGGCATTGAAGTCACGGCGGTCGCCGCGTACAACACGACGCCGGATCGCGCTCACCACCATCCGAAGGGACGCGACAACGGCTACCTCCTGGACTTCGGCGGATTCGTCGTCTACGTCGCGGGCGACACCGAGCCCATCCCGGAGATGTCCGAGCTTGGGCACGTCGACGTCGCCTTTCTGCCCGTGAACTACCCTTTCACCATGACGGTCACCCAGGCCGCCGAGGCGGCGCGCCTGATCTCGCCGCGAATCCTCTACCCCTACCACTACGGCGAGACGATGGTGAGCGAGCTCGTGAAGGCGCTCGAGACCGAGCCGTCAATCGAGGTGCGCCTGCGAAGCCTCGCGTGAGCGGCGGGCGCCGGTTGACGACGCGCTCGCCCGCTGACCGCCCCCTTTCGCACTTCCGCATCAACGTGTAAGCTCGCCGGAAAAGGAAACCCATGAAACGAATAGGAATCATTGGAACCGGGCAGATTGCCCAGGCGCACCTGAAGCGGTGGGCCGAGATCGACGAAGTGGAGGTCGCGGTTGCCTGCGACGTGGACGAGGTCTCGCTTGCGCGGACGTGCGCGGAGTACGGCATTCCCGCATCGACGAAGGACTTCCGCGAGCTGTTGAAGCGGGATGACCTCGACGCGGTGGACGTCTGCCTGCACAACAACCTGCACGCGCCGGTGACGGTCGAGGCGTTGCGGGCGGGGAAGCATGTCTACTGCGAGAAGCCGATCGCCGGCTCCTGGGCCGACGGCAAGACGATGGTCGACGCGGCGCGCGAGACCGGACGTATGCTGCACATCCAGCTCGCCAAGCTCTATACCGACGCCACGACCGCGAGCCGCATGCTCATCGAGGCGGGAGAGCTCGGACGTATCTACCACGCCGCGGCGACCGAATACCGGCGGCGCGGCAGACCGTACGTGGACGGATACGGGACGGCGCGTTTCGTCCAGAAGGCGCAGTCCGGCGGCGGCGCGCTCTACGATACGGGTATCTACGAGCTCGCGCGCATGCTCTACCTGCTCGGCAACCCGCCGGTAGACCGGATCACCGGGAAGACCTACAGCGAGCTCGAGATGGACCCGGTGCGCGGCAAGGAAATGGACGTCGAGGAGTTCGCCACGGGTATGGTGTACTTTGAGGGCGGGCTTACGATGGCGATCGTCTCAGCCTGGGCGATCAACCTCGATCCGTTCTCGGCGAGCTACATCGCCGGGTCGAAAGGCGGAGTGCGCGTCGATCCATTCAGCTTCCACCGGACCATCGCGGACATCGACTTCGACATGACGGCGAATCTGGGATCGGTGGCGCGGCGCAGGCAGCTGATGTACCCGGAGCTTGCGCGCGACATGTCCTCGTCGCAGCACCATTGGGCGGCGGCGCTTCACGGGCGCGTCGAGCTCCTGCCGACCGCGGAGCTCGCGCTCAGCACGATGCTCATCCAGCAGGGAATCTACCTCTCGCACGACCGCGACGAGGAAGTGACCGCGGACGAGGTGATCGCGAACTCCCGGTCGACGGCGGCACAGGTGTAAGGCGAAGCGCGACAGAGGCGAGCCTGCTCAGCTCTCCGGAAAGACCGTCCGGATCGCGTCGATCGATTCGGCGAGCTCATCCGGCAGTAGCGGGTCGGTATCGTCGCGCCCGAGTTTCGGCCCGCCGATCTCGAGATAGCCGACGAGCTCTTCCACGGGGAAGCCGTCCGACCGGCGGTCGAGGATCTCGCGCAGCTCGCCGAGGTCGATGATACCGTTGCGCCCGGCCGGGCCGAAGCCGAAAGTCGAGTGGTACCGCGCGTCGGTATTCTTGAAGTGAAACTCGGCCATGAAGGGGATCTCGATCTCGAAGAGCTCCCAGTGGTCGTGAAGAACCTCGCCTGATGCGTCGACTACCCCGTGCGAGATGTCGCCGCAGAAGAAGGCGGCAGCCGTGGTCCCGGGGTGCTCGTCGTGGTAGCCGCAGGCCGTGCGGGCGAAGTGCTCGAGCTCGTCGGGCAGCGACGGCGGCTCTGCCGCGCTCGACATAGGCTCCATCGTGAGGCCGCGAAGCCCGGCGCCGGCTGCCTTGTGCAGGAGCTCGGTCAGGTGGCGGAGAAAGATGCTTGAGCCCGTCGACTTGTGCTCGATTCGGTCGCGGTAGACCGCGCCCGGGTTGCTGCCCACGAAGTCGGCACCGAGCAGGCCGCCTATCTCGATCCAGCGCTCATAGGAGCGACGCGCAACCGACTCCAGACGCTGATCGCCGGTGAAGAAGCCGCCGAGCTCGCGATGGGCCGTGAAACAGCTCCTGATGCGCACTCCGTACCGTTCGGCGAGCGCGCGCAGGTCGCGGAAGTACGAGTCGTCGACATGGTAGAACTCGAAGCAGCTTCCGAGCTGCAGGTTCTCGACGCGCATCTCCCGCATCAGCCCGAACAGCCACTCGTAGCTGTAGCGGTATTCGACGGGGTCGCTCTTGATGCCGAGCGAGAGGGTCATCGAGGCTCCTCCACCGGGACGCCTGGATCGACCTGGAAGAGGAGCTTGTTGAACCAGGTGCGACGCTCGTGCATCGCCCGCAGCATCTCGGGCCCCTCGGTCAGTGGCACGGTGTGGCTGATCAGCGGAGCGACGGCGACGCCCTGGTCAAGAGCCCTGAGGACCCGAGTCCACTCGTCGTCTCCGCGCGGGGTGACCTTGCTGTTCCACGTGCCGTAGATCGTCAGCTCGCGGCGCAGTATCGTGG
>SKQU01000202.1 GCA_007118855.1 Spirochaetaceae bacterium | reverse complement strand
CGCCACCATTCGTTACGCCCTCGAGATAGCCGACAAGGGTGAGCAGGCCTGCAGGGAGAACCCGGAGCTCACCCGGGGGCTGAATATCTACCGGGGCAAGATCACCTACAAGGCTATCGCCGACGGGTTCGGGTACGACTACGTGCCCCCGGAGCGAGCTCTCGGGTAGACAGCGGTCCGCGCTTCAGGGTAAGCTGCCGCGCACCATCTTGATGGAGGTCCCCGCGGTGATCTGGTCCTCCGGATCCATCTGGTTGACCAGCGCGATCTCAGGCAAGGGAACGGGGCCGGCCGCGCCGTAGTAGTCGTCGTAGAGCTGCCGAAGCGTCATGGCACGGTCCACCCGCACGATATCGATCCGCAGCGGTTCCACCTCAACGGCTCTCGAATCAGTGAGTCGGCTGAAGCTCTGAACCGACGAGTCAACCTGCTGCTGATAGTGCTGCCAGGCCTCCGCGGCGGAATACCCGAGCAGCTGGTAGATCCGTTCACCATACTCGATGAAGGCGGCAGTCCCGGAGATCAACCCTTGCTCCGATCGCACGGTGAAGTCACCTACCCCCGCGGACAGGCCGTTGATCCGGGTACGCCGGATCCCGGGACCCTCAACCTGCTCGAGGTCGTAGAGCTGCCGAGCAGCCGCCTCAATGGAGGTCTCATCCGAGATCGTGAGCTGGACCGAGGCATCTCGCTCGGGGCTCACGGCAATCACTGCCTGCCGCTGGTTGACGACCCGCCACTGTTGCGGGAAGACGATGGTGAAGCGCAACTCCGGGTGATGGAAGGTGCCGTTTCGCGTGTAGCCCTGACGCGGGTCGGGCCCGTAGACGATGCCGTCGATCCGGCGCAGGTACCCGTCCCGTTCAGGTGAACGCCACTCGGCATGGTCGGTCTCGTCGGTCTCTTCCTCGATGTAGCGAAGTATCTCCTCGCTGCGGTTCTCGGGGTGCGGATGGGTCGCGAGCCACTCGGGAAGCCTTGTCGGTCGAGCAGCCTCTGAGACGCGGCGCAGGGTCTCCATGACATCGATCATCGCATGAGGATCGTAGCCGAGATTCGTCATGTACCTGACGCCCAACCGGTCGGACTCGTGCTCGTCGTCACGACTGAAGGAGAGGAACAGGAGCTGCATCCCGATTCCGGCAAGCGGTGCGAAACGCTGCAGCTCGGGTTCGAGCACCATCGCGAGTCCGATTCCGGCCCGGGTGATCTGCATTCTGCTGAGGCGGTTCGTGCCGTGACGGGCTGTCACGTGCCCTATCTCGTGTCCAATCACCGCCGCGAGCTCCGCGTCACTGTTGAAGTGCGCGAGGATGCCGCGCGTGAAGTAGATGAACCCTCCCGGCAGCGCGAAGGCGTTCACGGTATCGTCATCCACGATCCTGAAGGACCACGGCAGATCCGGTCGCTCGCTCGTCGCCGCCATCGCCTCTCCCAGATCTGAGACGTATTGCTCGAGCGCCTCGTTCTCGTAGATCCCCATCGTCATGCCGATCTGCTCGTCGGCCTCACGACCCATCGCCACTTCCTGCTCACGGCCGATCAGGTTGAACTGCAGCCGCCCGGTGGCCGGGTTCGTCTGGCATGAGACGAAGCTGAGCGACAGCACGGCGATCAGTGCGAGGTGGAAATGGGTATTGACTTGAGCCTGCAGACGTTTCATGGGCCCTCCATCCGGGTCTCTGTCCTGACGTAATCTCTGTCCCTACGTAGAAGGTAGACAGATCACAGCGCGGTGTGAAGCTGAGGCGGCGCGGGGCTCCGTGCGGCGGGGCTGGACAGTGGTCGCCGAAGGGCGTCGCGAGACGGATGAGTCGGGGGTTGAGAACGCGGTCGAGCCCGTACCCTACCAATGCCGCCGAAAGCCCCAGTCCCAGAAGCACGATCGCCGGAACGAGCACGAGGTGGTACGAGCCGGAAAGTCCGTCGGATGCGAAGGCGGCCTGGACGAGCTTGCCCCAGGTTGGCAGGTTCGGGTCGCTCATCCCCAGGAAGGAGAGCGCGGACTCGAGGAAGACGTAACTGGGTATGAGGACGACGATCTGCGGGATGAGCACCGGCACTGTCCTGGGCAGGAGGTAATGCCCCACGATTCGCCGGTTCCCGGCACCGTAGGCGAGCGCCGCCTCTATGTAGGGGGCGTGCTTCACGGAGAGGAAGATCGCTCGATAGTTCCTCAGCCCGATCCCGAAAGTGCTGAGCAGCACCGTGACGCCGAGGATGACCCAGAAGCTCTTGGAGTAGAGCGTGAAGATCATGAGGCTCACCGGCAGGAAGGGCAGAACCATATTCACCTCCGTCATACGCTGGACGACCCCATCCACCCATCCTCCGAACCATGCGCCGACGGCCGCGAGAAGCCCGAAGCAGAGCGCGACGACGACGCTCACGAAGAAGACCAGGATGTTCGAGGTTCCGAAGAGCAGGAGCGTGCGAGGCAGACGGTCTCGGATATACGCCTGTACCTCCCGTGTGTTTCGGCCGCCCACGGTAACCCCTGGCAGCTTTGACTCGCCCCAGTCGAGCGTGAGCGCTCGCGTGAGCCAGCCGGCGGTGCGCAGAACAAAGGGACGATTGAGCCCCGCCCGCTCCTCGAGCGGGGCGATGATCTCCTGGGCGAGATCCACCCGTTCAGCCGGGCTGAGGCCGCGGGCGTGCTCGTCGGAGCGCAGCATCATCCCCACCCCGAACGCGATCTCGGCCCGTACAATCTCGTCTACGTAGCCGCCCATGTTGGCGACATAGATCGTCACGGTCACCGCGACCACGACGACGCCGGAGAGCGTCGCGAGACGGATGAGGGCGTAGCTGATCAACGGTTTGAGCGGACGGGGAGCAGCCATCGTCAGGCTGAGTATAGACGCGGGGTGCCGGGCGTGGAAGTGGACCGACGGCCATGGGGGGAACCCGCCGGGGTGGCGGATTCTTGCCGAGCCTCTGCGCACGTGGTAATTTCGGCGGCGTGAGAAACGAGGGAAGCTCTCCCGTCGCTCCTTCCGGAGCATTCACAGACTCCGCATCCTCCCGGGGCTCGACCGGCAATTCCCGCACCAGAGTGCTGCTGGCGGCAACGGTCCTGTGCTACGTGACCCTGTACGGCCCGCAGCCCCTGCTGCCGCTGTTCAGAGAACAGTACGCACTAACGACCGCCGGTGCCGGCCTGATCATCACTCTTGCGATGCTCCCGCTCAGCCTTGGCCCAATCGCCTACGGACAGCTCCTGGCGCGGGCCGCTCCGCAGTTGATCCTGCGTGCGGGGCTGGTGGCGCTGGGCCTCGGGTCGGTTGCGCTGACGATCGCCGGGAGCTATCCGCTCGTCCTCGGCATTCGCACGCTCCAGGGGCTCCTGCTCCCGGCGATCCTCACGACGATTGCGGCTCGAATCGCGGCGGAGTCTCATGAGACGGGGATTCGGCGGGCGCTGTCCGGGTACGTAGCCGCGACTGTAGCAGGAGGACTCTCCGGCAGATTGCTGGCGGGGATACTATCGGCATTGGGCAGCTGGAGGCTGTTCTTCATCCTGGTTGGAGTACTCCTTTTCGCGGTTGCAGCCTGCCTGCGGCCGGCCGGCGGTACCCCCGTTCACCCTGCGCAGACCGGCTCTGCGACGCTGCGTTCGCTCGTTGCCAATCGCAGATGCATGGGGATCTTCGTGACGGCGTTCTGCGTGTTCCTCGTGTTTTCCGGCCTTCTGAACGTTCTCCCCTTCCGCGTGACCCAGCTCTCAAGAATGACGGCGGAGTGGTACCGTGGCGCGGTATACGCAGGATACACGATGGGATTCGCGGCATCTCTTGGTTCTCAGCGCCTGACACGACTCGTTGGAGGTGAACGGCCGGTGGTCCTGCTCGGGCACGGGGTGCTTGCGGCGGCTCTCCTGCTCACGCTCGTAGCGGAACTCTCGGTGCTGTTCGCTACGGTGTTTCTCCTGTGCGGTGCGGTGTTCCTCATCCACGCGACCGTTGCCGGCCACATCAACCGGCTCGGCCGGGGGCAGGAGAACGGGGTGAATGGACTCTACCTCAGCTCCTACTACTGCGGCGGCGTGCTCGGCTCGTTCGGCGCCGGGGTGATCCTTGACACGTGGGGATGGCCAGCACTGATCACGGTGTTTCTGGCAGTGGTGTGCGTCAGTGTCGTCGGGGTCCTGGGCGGGCTCTCGAACACAGAAGTCCGGCCCGACGGCGCGGGGTACGATCGTGACCGCTGAGGTATGGGACGTATACGACCGCCGGCGACTGCCAACCGGCCGGACTGTCGTTCGCGGGAGCTCCATGGGCTCTCACGAGTATCACCTCGTGGTTGACGTATGGATTCGAGACCGTGCGGGCCGGTTCCTCGTATCAAGGCGGGCATCCGACCGCCCGAGGGGCGGCCTGTGGGAGCCAACCGGGGGATCTGCGCTGCGCGGGGAGGAGAGTCTGACCGCTGCGCTGCGCGAAGTGCGTGAAGAGCTGGGCGTCTGGCTCGATCCGGCGCGCGGCATCTGGCTGTTCACGGCGCGGCACGACTCGACCGGCGCGCGGGGGT
>SKQU01000050.1 GCA_007118855.1 Spirochaetaceae bacterium | reverse complement strand
GCGATCCACGAGATCCACGACGAGAGCGCCGTGCCCTTCCTGCTCGAGGCGAGCACCTTCGTCCATGCCGTGGGCCGGGAAACGGGACGGGAGCGCATCGTCATCGCGGAGAGCGACCTCAACGACCGGCGTGTCGTCGAGCCGGGTTCACGCGGCGGGTTCGGCATGCACGCGGCCTGGGCGGACGACTTCCACCACGCGGTGCACGCGCATCTGACCGGAGAGCGAAACGGGTACTACGCAGACTTTGGACCAATCGACCACATCGCGCGCGCGGTCGAGAAGGGTTGGAGCTACCGGTGGGATTACTCGCCGTCGCGGGGACGACGCCACGGAAACGACCCGTCCGGCCTGCCGGGGTCTGCCTTCGTGTTCTGCACCCAGAACCACGACCAGGTGGGAAACCGCATGCTCGGTGAGCGCCTGCGCGTGCTCGCCGGCCCGGCCGCCGACCGCGCCTCGCGCGCCCTGCTCCTGCTCCTGCCCTATGTCCCGCTCCTGTTCATGGGACAGGAGTACGGCGAAGAGCGTCCCTTTCTCTACTTCGTCGACCATACCGACGCGGCGCTCCTCGAGGCAACCCGGGAAGGCCGCACGCGCGAGTTCGCCGCCTTCCACGCGGAGGGAACCCCGCCCGACCCGGCGGCCGCCGGGACGCGCGACCGCAGTGTCCTCGCCGGGCCGGCCGGCGGGGACCGCGCCGCGGCGCAGGAGCAAGCGCTCACCGCGGAGCTCCTCGCTCTGCGGCGGCGATACGACTGTTTCCGGCCGGCCGCTGAGGGGGCTTCTGAGGTGAGGCGCCGCGCTCGAACAAGGGGGACGGTACTCCTCGTGGAGCTCTCGGCCGCCGAGTCCATCGGACTCGTGATGGCGAACCTCGGCGAAACGCAGACGCAGGTCGTTCCCGCGTCGGTCTTTGGGCGAGCTCTCTCTCCGGGAGGCGAGGCCGGCGAAGCGCCCGCCGTCGTCTGTTCGCTCGGTGATCCCGAGCGCGTGGGCGGCCGCCTTGATGGGACCGCAGAGCTCCATCTTGGACCCTGGGATCTGGTCGCGGCCGTCGGGCCGCGCGGGAGTGTTGCATGAGACCGCTGAGCGCTACGTACCGGCTGCAGTTCTGCCGGGAGTTCACTTTCGCGGACGCCGTGGAGGTCGTTCCCTATCTCTCGCGGCTCGGCGTCAGTCATATCTACGCCTCACCTATCTTCCGCTCCCGCCCGGGAAGCATGCACGGGTACGACGTGCTCGACCACAACGAGATCAACGAGGAGCTCGGGGGGCGAGACGGGTTCGAGTCGCTCGCGACAATGGCGCACGACCACGGGCTCGGGTGGATCCAGGATGTCGTCCCGAACCACATGGCCTACTCGCCTGAGAACCCGATGCTGGTCGATCTGTTCGAGAATGGTGAAGCGAGCCGCTATCGCGAGTTCTTCGACATCGAATGGCAGCCGCCTTCGGTCGCCATGACCGGCCGCGTGGTCGCGCCCTTTCTCGGCGATCTGTACGGCGAGGTCCTCAACAGGGGTGATCTCTCGCTCGAATACGACGAAGAGGGCTTCGCGATCCGCTACTACCAGATGCGGTTTCCTCTGCGCATCGAAACGTACCGCGATGTGCTCGCTCATCGGCTTCACGAACTCGAACGCCGGCTCGGCAGGGAACACCCGGACGCGCTGAAGCTGCTTGGAGTCCTGTACACGCTCGAGAGTCTCCAGGATGAGGACGACGCGGGCGCGCGGGCCGACAAGGTCGGCTTCGTGAAGCGGATGCTCTTTGAGCTCTACCGCGGGAGCAGGACGCTCCGGTCGTACCTCGAGGCGAGCGTCGGCGACTTCAACGGAGCACCGGATGACCCCGACTCGTTCACGCCGCTGAACGAGCTGCACTGGAAGCAGGTGTACCGCCTCGCCTACTGGAAGGTCGCGAGCGAAGAGATCAACTACCGTCGGTTCTTCAGCATCAACGACCTGATCTGCCTGCGGATCGAGCGAGAGGAGGTATTCGATCACGCGCACCGCCTGCTGTTCGAGCTCGTGGACGAGGGCAGGATCGACGGGCTTCGGATCGACCACATCGACGGGCTCTACGAGCCGGGGGAGTACCTCCGGCGACTGCGGTCGCGGCTCGGAGAGCGCCCCGTCTGGGTGGAGAAGATTCTTCATCCCGGTGAGCAGCTGCCGGAGCACTGGCCGGTCGACGGTACGACCGGCTATGATGCGCTCAACATGGTGAACGGGCTCTTCGTGGACCGGCGAAGAGCGAAGCGTATCGTCTCGTACTACCGGGGCCTCACGGGCAACCGCGAGGAGTACGGAACGGCGCTCTACGACCGAAAGCGACTGATCCTCACGACGCAGATGTCCGGCGACCTTGATAACCTCACGCGCTACGTGCGGCGGGTCGTGGGTGATGACCGTCACGGCATTGATATTACCGCACCGAGCCTCAAGCGGGCGCTCGGCGAGGTGATGGTCTATCTCCCGGTCTACCGCACCTACGTCACCGACCGGATCAACCGCGCGGCGGATCTCGACTACGTGCGGGGCGCCCTGAAGGTCGCCCGGCAGCGTCTGCCGTACCATGGCTACGAGCTCGACTACGTCGAGACCTTCCTGCTGCTCGCCTACGACGATCACGTGGACGAGGAGACCCGGGCCAGATGGGGTGATGTGGTGCTGCGGTTTCAGCAGTTCACCGGCCCGCTCATGGCGAAAGGTCTCGAAGACACACTGATGTACGGCTACGTGCCGCTCGCTTCGGTCAACGAGGTGGGCGGTTGCCCGGATGTCCTCGGGCTCTCCGTTGGGGACTTCCACGAGTCGGTCCGACGCCTTGCCGCCTCCCATCCGCGTACCATGACCACCTCGTCGACCCACGACACGAAACGGGGCGAGGACGTGAGGTTGCGGATCGACGCGATATCGCACGACTTCGACGAATGGTCGCGCCTGGTGCGTCAGTGGCGGACGCTGAACAAGGGGCTGCGGCGCAGGGTCTCCGGCAGTTTCGCCCCGGACGCGAACGACGAGTACCTCGTCTACCAGACCCTTGTGGGACTGCTCGACGAGCGGCGGCAGGTTGACGATGGTATCGCCGAGCGACTCGATGCGTACCTGCTGAAGTGCCTGCGCGAGGCCAAGCGACACACCGACTGGACCAACCCCAACGACGCCTACGAGAGCGCGGCCCGCGCCTTTCTCTCCGGAGTGCTCGATCATCTCCGCTCCCGCTCGAAACGCGGTGAGTTTGCCGCCTCGTTCCGGGGCTTTCTCGGGAAGATCGACGCCGTATTCGCCTCATCGGTGGTCGCATACCAGCTGATCCGCCTCACGATGCCCGGCATCCCGGACACCTACCGCGGCGCTGAGCTTCTCGACCTTACCCTCGTCGACCCGGACAACCGACGGCCGGTAGATTGGGCCGGGCGCAACGACGCGCTCGATGCCGTCTCAGGCTGGGTCGAGGAGCGGTTGGGATGGTGCGGGACCGGCGGTGCTTCCGGCGGTGCTTCCGGCGGGGACGACGCCGAACGGGGCCGGCGGCGGCGCGAGGCGCTCACCGATATGCCGCTTGCTCACCAGAAGCTCGCGGTCATCCATCTCGGGTTAGGGCTGCGGCGCCTTGCGCCGCGGTTGTTCGAGTCCGGCTCGTACGTGCCGTTGACCGTGACCGGTCCGGGCGCCTGCGGTATCGCGTTCGCGCGCGTCCACGGCGAGCAGGCGGTGATCACCTGCGCACGGCTGTCGGTGTCTGAGTCGGCGCGTGAGGCCGTTCTGCAGCTTCCGCGCGGGCTCTCGGAGGGCGACTACGTCGACCTGGTCTCCGGCGAGTGCCTGACGGCCTCGGGATCGGCGCTCGTTTCATCCGGCTTCTCCGCGGCGCCGGTCATGCTGCTCTGGCGGGAGCGCTGATCGACAGCCTTGAGCAGGAGGTCGACGCGACCCCTCGCCGCCAGGTTCGCCTCTTCGAGACCCAGGCCGAGATCGTACACAGCCGCCACCTGGTCGCGCACCGTGCGACCGGCAAGCGTCGAGGTGCTCATGAGTCGGACCATCGAAAGCGCGAAGAGCATCCAGAGGAGGTCCGTCATAGACTCCCTGTGGTAGTACTCCGGGCCGCTCGTGTGGAAGCGGATGGCCTCCCGCGCGTCTTCGTCCTGAAGGAGGCGCCGCGCGAGCTGCGCCGGGCTGGGCCGGTCCAGGTGCCAGTCGGTGGAGCGCAGGGCGAACCGGACCATGCGGGGGTCCTCCGCCGCTTCCGGCCAGGCGTCGACTCCCCACTCGAGCGAGCGCTCGATGCCGGCAATCTCGACCACTGGGAGCAGCAGCACCCATTGCGCGAGCGTTCGCCGGTGTTGCGGATAGGCGCGTATCCCGGTGTAGTAGTGACCGTGAGCGGCTCTGAATCGTGCGGACTCCTCCCTGCCCCCCGTGCGGTGCGGGAGCGTGACGACCGTGGAGAGGTGGCGTTCGAGGGTCGTCAGCGCCTTCGGAGTCGATCCGGCAGGTCGGTCGGCTCCCCGCAACTCGGCGACCGCGTC
>SKQU01000407.1 GCA_007118855.1 Spirochaetaceae bacterium | reverse complement strand
CCTCACTTCCTGCACAACAGTATCTTCAGCATCAAGAGAATCGCCAGAAGACACCATGATCCGGCCCTCACCAATCTCATCGAGCTATTAGGACGGTACTTCGAGTTCATAACAAGGAGTCTGCATGACGTCATCTCCCTCGAAGAGGAGGTCGAGCACACACGCAACTACATTGAGATTCAGCAGATACGGTTCGGCTCTCGCGTGCGTGCGGTGCTGGGTGACCTGCCGGCGGACCTCGTGCACTTCGCAGTGCCCAGATTAGTCCTGCAGCCGGTAGTCGAGAATGCGTACGAGCACGGGCTGGCAGACAGGATGACCAACGGCGAGCTGCTCGTTCGGTTCGAGGAGCACGATGCTGCGGTGCGGATCGTTGTTGAGGACAACGGCGCAGCGTTGTCAGACCAGACATTGCGCGCCCTGCAGACGATCACGGCAGCGACTACTGACTCTGCAGATTCGAGCGGCCTGTTCAACGTTCACCGGAGGCTGCAGCTCCACTACGGAGGCGAGAGCGGCCTGACGTTCAGCCGGGCCGACAGCGGCGGTCTCCGGGTGGTCGTGGTCATGGCACGCGAAATGGAGTAGCCGTATGCCCACGCTCATGATCGTTGACGACGAGCCACTGATTACCGATGACCTCTGCGACGCATTTCGCGAGGGTGACTTTGGCGACCTCAGGGTGCTCAAGGCGTACTCGGCCATGGAGGCAGCCCGCGTCCTCGAGCACGAGGCGGTGGATGTCCTGCTTCTTGACATCGCGATGCCCGGAATGACCGGCCTCGAGCTTCAGGAGATTGCCTCGACGCGATGGTCGCGATGCAGAGTTATCTTTCTGTCCGGGTACAGCCGATTCGACTACGTTCAACAGGCTATCCACAACAAGGGATTCGACTACATACTGAAGAGCGAAGGCGACGAACGGATCTTCGACGCGGTGCGCCGAGCGCTGCGGGAGGTCGAACAAGAGTCGATCGAGAACCATGAGGCAGTGCAGTCAGAATCGCTCAAGCAGCAGTCGGTGGGAGTGCTTCGTCAGAGCTACCTTCAACGACTCGTGAAAGGAGACCCTGAGCCAATCCGGAAGGACATGAACCTCGAGCAGATCGGGATTCCGCTGCGGCCCGAACAGGAGGTTTACCTGATGGTCGGGTACCTGAAGGCAGGTGAGGGTGGAGCCCGCGACCGAGTTACCAGACTTGTCCCCACGATCATTGCGACGGTCTGCGAGGTACTTGCCTCCGCGATGGTCTCAGTCGGCTTCCGAGTCGGCCCTGAAGAAGTGGCCTGGCTCGTTCAGGACGAGGACGACCCGGTGTTCAGTTTCGGTGAGCGCACGCGGGGCGCCTTTGAGTCTGCAGCGAGGAGGATCAGGCATGAGGTCGCGGTGAGCATACGCTTCGTCGGATACGACTTCGCTATGGCCTGGGATGATATCCACAAGTACGTTCGCTTTCTTGAGCTGACCGACGCCACTCCTCCCAAGGACGACCACGTCCTGTTCCTGTCGCGGGATGCCATAGACCGCATCCCTGCGGCGTCCGTAGAACGGAGTTTGCCGCTCCTGTCAGAGTTCAAGGCGCTCAACCTCATGGAACTCTATCTTGAACGTGGCGATCACGATTCGTTCTTCCGATTGTTCCGCGATGTGCGCGCGAGAGTCGAGAGCCGCAGTGATACCCATCTTCAGCTGACGCAGGGCGTTTACTTCTCCCTCGTAACCTTCGTGCTCTCGTTCGTCAGGAGGTGGAGCCTGTACGATCAGGTGGCCGAGACGGTCGACATTGGGGCCCTCACCGACTTTGGCGCTGACACTGATGTCTGCACCTTCCTTGATTCTCTGGAGCAACTCATCAGCATCGTGTTCGATAATCTCCGCGAAAACCCGCAGATAGCTGCTCACAACGCGGTCGTCAGGATCAAGCGACACATCGACTCACACCTCGGCGAGGACCTGTCGCTTACGAGACTGAGTGATCTCACGCACCTGAACTCGTCATACCTGTCACGCCTGTTCCGCCAGAACACAGGCACGACCATCTCCGGGTACGTCGCGGAAAGGAGGCTCCTCGTCGCGGAGGAGATGCTCCTCAGGGACGTCTGCGCGGTGAGTGAGATAGCGGCCGCCGTGGGCTTCTGGACGGCATCGTCATTCACCAAGTTCTTCAACAGACACCGCGGGATGAGCCCCAGTGCGTTTCGCGAACGGTACCGGCAGTAGAACTCCAATCGGGATGCCCGCGCGACGGCAACCGGCGATGGCGAATCGGGGGAGAACGAAAACCCACTGCGGCGCATTCCCGGTTCTTCGCGTACCGGGTATAGTGACGAGGGGGCAACATGGCACTACGAGTCGGTATCGTTGGAGCACGGGGGATCGGCGGGAATCACGCGTCGGCCCATATGGAAGATGAGCTTTCGGATCTCGTTGCGATCTGCGACGCGCGCAAGGAGCGCTCAGATGAGCTCGCGGCGAAGCACGGAGTGAAGTCGTACGCCACGCTCCGGGAGATGCTCGCGAACGAGGAGCTTGACGTCGTGGACGTCTGCACCGGCGGGAACGAGAACGGGAGCTGGCACTTCGAGCCGGTCATGGAAGCGCTCGAGGCGGGCAGGCACGTGCTCGTGGAGAAACCCATCTCGAACGACATCACCGAGGCGCGCGAGATGGTCGCTCGCGCGGCGGAGCTCGACCTCTATCTCGGGTGCAACCTCAACCACTACTTCACGAAGCCCGCGGAGAAGGCGGACGAGTATCTGCGCGAAGGGATGATCGGCGAGCTCGGCTACTGCGTCCATCGCATGGGCTTCCCCGGCGGTGAGGCGAGCTACGTTCCCTCGGATGCGCCGCGGTCCAGGGAGTTCCCCTACTTCCACGTGAAGGCGTTTCTCCACCACCCCTTCAGCATCATGCGCCACTTCTGCGGCGACATCACCCACGTCCAGGCGTTCATGGACCGACCCGGGTTCCGCCGCAACGCCGGCGAGCTCATGGTGAGCGTGAACAGCATCCACGTGAAGTTCGCGAACGGCGCGGTGGGCTACCTCCTGAGCCAGCGGGGCGACTACACCTTCGGGCTCGGCGGCTGGTGGAGCGTGGAGGTCGCGGGCAGCAAGGGCACCTTCTGCATCGAGAACTGCGTGGAAAAGGTCAGCTACTGGCCCGCGCCCAACCCGGAGGACGCCGCGCAGCCGCAGAATCTGGGACTCGGACAGTCGCCGGAGCCCGTCGTTACCGAGAGCGGCGTCACCGACTTCGGCACCACCTTCCCCAACCGGATCCACGCCTTCCTGGAAGACGTGACGAACAGCGTTCCCCGTGAGAAGCTTCGCGCCTCCGGCCGTGACGCCCTCGCGGCGCTCGAGTACACCTTCGCGGCGATCGAGTCGTACGAGGAAGGCGGCGTGCTCGTCCGGCCGGCGCCGCTGCCGACGCTCAAGGGTGACCCGCTCGCGCAGTAGGGGATGCTGATGCCCTGCATCTCCGTCTCCGGGCTCGAGAAAACGTACCGGATCTCGCTCCGCGGAAGCGGCCTCGGTGGCGCGCTCAAGGGGCTCGTCAAGCGCGAGTACCGCGAGATCCGGGCGCTTCGCGACCTTTCGTTCACGGTGGAAGAGGGAGAGATCCTTGGGTACATAGGGCCGAACGGCGCGGGGAAATCCACCACGATCAAGATCATGAGCGGGATCATGAAACCGGACGCAGGCGAGTGCCTGGTCGCCGGCATGGTGCCTTGGCAGAATCGCATCGAACACGTCCGGCGGATCGGCGTCGTATTCGGCCAACGCACCCAGCTGTGGTGGGACCTGCCTGCGCTCGAGTCGTTCCGGCTCCTGCAGAAGATGTACGGGGTAGCCGACGCTGAGTTCGCCCGGAACCTCGACGAGCTCGACGAGTTGCTCGGCCTCGCGCCGCTCCTGCCTGTCCCGGTCCGTCAGCTCTCACTCGGGCAGCGGATGCGGTGCGAGCTCGCGGCTGCGCTCCTGCACTCGCCCGCGATTCTCTTCCTGGATGAGCCGACGATCGGGCTCGACGCCGAGGCGAAGATCGCGGTTCGCCACTTCGTCCGCGAGTACAACCGCCGCCGCGGGGTTACGGTGATCCTCACCACCCACGACATGGACGACATAGAGGAGCTCTCCCACCGCATCCTCGTGCTGAAGGACGGCGAGCTCATCTACCGCGGCGATGTGGAAGGTCTTCGCGCGGCCACCGGCGCGAAGCGCCAGCTCACGATCGACTCGACCGGCGACGGGCAGGTTCCGCGGCTTGCAGGCGTGGACATGCAGGAGCGCGGCGGCACGCTGAGCTGCCTCTACGACCCGAGGGTGACCGACATCAACGAGATCATCGCGTCGGTCACCGCCACGCGGAGGATCGTCGATCTGATGTCGACGTGGGAACCGATCGAGGAGATCGTCGCGCGGGTCTACCGGGAGCACGCGCGGTGAGCCCCTCCTGGGCGCTCTTCAAGACGGAGTTCCAGCAGTACCTGCAGTACCGGGTCTCCGCGGTCGCGGGTGCGCTGACGAATGTCGCCTTCGGCT
>SKQU01000054.1 GCA_007118855.1 Spirochaetaceae bacterium | reverse complement strand
CGTGAAGATCGTCATGACCCAACGCGAGGTGCTGCTCGCTACCGGGCCCACGTCGGGCTCCTGGATTCGGGCGAAGATGGGCGTGGGAGGCGACGGACGCTTCCTCGCGGTAGAGGCCGAGTTGCGGTTCGAGGCGGGCGCGTACCCGGCCGGGTGGGTCGCGGGTGCCGCCGCGAGCATGTTCGCGGCCTACGACATCCCGAACGGCCGGATCGAGGGGTACGACGTTCTGGTGAACAAGCCGAAGACCGGCTCCTACCGGGCGCCGGGGACGACGCAGTCGGTGTTCGCCGCGGAGACGCTGATTGACGAGGCGGCCCGGCGGCTGGGCATGGACCCGTTCGAGCTCCGCCACCGGAACCGTGCACGCGAGGGGACGGTCAGGCTCGAAGGCATGCCGCACGCCTCGATGGGGAGCACGGAGGTGCTGAAGGCTGCGATGGAGCATCCCCACTACCGGTCGGCGCTGCCGCGGGCCTCCGGACCGTTACGCTACGGGCGAGGCGTCGCGTTCGCCTACTGGGGCAACTGGGGGGCGCGCTCGAGCGTGACACTCAGCGTCAACTTCGACGGGAGCGTCGATCTGCTGAGCGGATCAGTCGACATCACCGGCACCCGAACGACCGTGGCGATGCAGGCGGCCGAGACCCTGGGTATCGCGCTGGAGCGCATCACCTCGCGCGTCGGCGACACTGCGTCAACCGGCTACACGGATACGAGTGCCGGCAGCCGCACGACGATGGCCACCGGCGTGGCCGCGGTGGAGGCGGCGAAGGATGTGATCTCGCAGATGCGAGCGCGGACCGCTTCCCTCTGGAAGGTCAGTGCCGACGAGGTGAGCTACCGGGACGGAACGCTCACGCGGACGGACACGGGCGAGACGATGAGCTTCGCGGAGGCGGCGTCCCGGCTTCCGGCGACCGGCGGCGCGCTGCGCGGCAGAGGGGACGTTGACGTGAAGCGCTGGGGCGGTGCCTGCACCGCGCACATCGCAGACGTGGAGGTGGACACCGAGACCGGCAGGGTCCGGGTCCTTCGCTACACGGCCGTGCAGGACGCCGGGAGGGCGATCCACCCCCAGCAGGTGGAGGGCCAGATACGCGGGGGTGTCGCGCAGGGGATAGGCTGGGCGCTCTATGAAGGGTTCTCCTACGACGCGGAAGGGCACCTGCTCAACGCAAACTACCTCGACTACAAGATGCCGACCTTCCTCGACCTTCCGCCCATAGACACGGTGATCGTGGAGGTGCCGTGGCCGGACCACCCGTACGGTGTTCGCGGCGTGGGGGAGCCGCCGATCGTCCCGCCCCCCGCGGCAATAGCGAACGCGATCTGCGCCGCGACCGGGGTCCGGCTCGCCACCCTGCCCATGACGCCCGCCCGCCTGCTCGAGGCGACGGGTGTACTCGGCTGAGGGCGGGGTATCGCGAATGAACGATTCCGACGACACGCGGCGGCTTCGACACGGAGAGCGGCTGCACGCAACGGTGCTGTTCACCGACATGAAGGGCTTCACGGCCTTTTCGCACGACGCAGATCCCGAGGAAGTGGATCGCCTGATGACTTCGGTCTTCGGGGAGTTCACGAGGATCGTCGATCGCTACGGCGGGTCGGTGGAGAAGTACATCGGGGACGCCATGGTGGCAGTATTCGGAGTCCCGCGCGTCCACGAGGACGATGCGGTCCGCGCGGTCGCTGCCGCGTGGGAGTTCCGTGAGCTCGTTGCATCGGACTACCAGCACCTCACGTTCCGGACCGGAATCCACTCGGGCCTGATCACGACCGGAAAACGTGGTGAGCACGACGTGGTCACCGGTCACGCGCTTGCCGTTGCGTCCCGGCTCGAAACGACGGCCGAGCCGGGTGAGATCCTCGTGTCCGAGGAGGTCTACGAGGTCGCCCGTGAAGCGTTCTCATTCGGCGAGCCGCGTGAGGTCCGCGTGCGCGGACGCGAAGAAGTGGCGATTGCGCGGATCGTGGAAGACCGACGAGGCCGGGCTGCACAGATCGAACAGCCCTTCGTCGGCAGGGAGGAGCTCCTGCAGGAACTCACCCGGCGCTACCTGCAGAGCACCGGCGGCTCGGCCGCGTCCGTGGTGCTCAGCGCGGCGCCCGGGATGGGCGCCGGCGAGATCGCGCGCCGGTTTGCAGCGGAGATAGGGGCATTCCCGCGGTTCGACGGGGCGGTGATCATCGCCCGCCCGACTCCGTACTCCGCGAGTCCGTACAGCGCGATGCGGTACGCGATACGCAGACTTCTCGACCTCGACGACGTCTCAAGCGAGGGAGAGATCCGGGACGCCGTGGCGCAGACTCTGGTACCGGCAGAGTCGCAGGACGCGGTCGTGGAGTTCCTCTGCAACGGAGCGAGCGAGGTTAATCCGGGAGGACTCTACCCGATGGTTGGTGAGGTACTGCGACACCTCACGCGCAGTGACACGGCGCTGTTTCCCGGCGTCTTCATCATCGACGACCTCGATGAGCTGTCTCCGGAGGAGCGTCATCTGCTCCGGTTCGTCGTCGGCAGCACGGAGTCGAAGCGTTTCTACGTGGCGACGAGCAGAGACCTCAGGAACCAGACGGTGGATATCCTGCCCAACGCATCAGTGCTCGAGGTACCTCCGCTGACAGAGTCGGAGACCGCTCAGTTGATCATGGAGCTCAAGGGAGGAACGCCGGACGAGGAATTCGTTGCGGAGATGCACGCACGCACCGGCGGAAACCCCACGTTCGTTCGCGAGTTGCTGCGCTATCTCGAGGAACATCCCGGCGCGACCGAGCTGCCGGTCAGGATCCAGACCGTGATCCTTGCAGGTATCCAGACGCTGCCGGAGGAGTGCCGGGATGCGCTTCGACGCCTGAGCGTGATGGACCATCCGTTCCGTCCGCAGGACGCGGAGCGCGTATGCGGCGATGTTGCCACTGACGACGTACTAGACCGTCTTCTGGAACAACGCTGTCTGCGACGGGAAGGCAACCGTTTCGTTTTTGCCGACGAGCTTACGCGCCAGTCGGTGTACGACTCGCTGCTCCACCACAACAAACGCGTGCTCCACGCGGCGGCGGTCGAGTCGATTGCCGACGACGATCTCCCCCCGGTCGTGCGTGTCCGCCATCTGGTCCGCACCGGCGAAGAGAGACAGGCCGCACTCACGCTTCAGGAACTGCGGGGACGCATGGCGAACTTCGACCGCCGCATTCTCGAACCCATCGACGCCATACTCGCAGGCTCTGCAGTCTCCGATCCGAACCTCGTTGGGGAGCTTCTGTACCTGCGCCTCGCAATCCTGTTCAACACCAATGCACCGAATCATGAAACCGACTCGAGCATCCGCAGGCTCCTGCGCATCGGGCTGGAGACCCGGAGCTCGGATCTCATGGGCAAGGCGTACGCCTTCCTGCTGGGGTGGCACTCGAGAAACGGCGCGCTCGCGGCAGCGCGGCGCGCCGGCTACGAGGCGCTGCGCCACTACGAGCGCTCGGGAGCCGAAGCGCGCACGGACAGCGTTCGCACATTCCTGGCGATCGCGTGCATACGACAGGGACACACCGATGAGGCAGACCGCCTGCTCGCCGCGCTCGCCAATCCATCGCAGCGGTACGGTGCGATGGGCGAGCGAGCGCTGCAGCGGTATGACTATCCGGCGGCCTACGATCACACGCTGCAATCACTGGAAGCCACCCGGGGCGACCCGCCGCAGATCGCCGCCTTTGCGAGGGCTGTCGAGTACTGCAGACTCGTGCGGATTCTGATCGCCTGCCGGTCGTGGAGGACAATACTCGCAATTCAGCCTGAGATCGGCGGGGTCACCGGACCGTGGTACGGCTATCATTCCGCCGTGTACAGCGGTCTCGCAATGGCTGCGCACCACCTTGGCATGCCTGATGAGGCTGTGGCGCACCTCGAGCGCGCGGCCTACTACAGCCGGCAGGCCCGCGACCACCTGTTCTGGTACTACGGGCCGGTATCCCTGGCCATGGCGCGCGTGGAGATGGGACAGATTGACGCGGCACTCGCCGAGCTGCGCCAGCTTTTCATGGACCTGGCCGTGGAGCCGTACGAGGATGCCCTACTCACCACGCTGGAGCTCACACTGCGCGCACTGGAAGGTCGCGATGAGGAAGGCGGCCGATTCTACCTTGCTGAGCTTGACTCCCTCATCACCTCGGCGGCCATGAGCGGCGATTACGACCGCATGGTGGCCGCATGGTACCGCTACCGGCTGGGAAGCGACGACGGCATGGGGCAGGGCGACCGCGATTCGCTCAGGGAGGCCCACTCGCTGGCCGTCACCATCCTTCAGTGCCAGTCCGACGACCGGTTCACGGCCGACATGCGCGCCGGCTACCCGTATCGCGATATCCTCGCGGAATGGGACCGCGCCGGGCGCCCATCACGGGATTGATGAACCGACATACATATGGCACTGTGTATGAGTGAAGACAATCACGATCCACGTCGAGGAAGACGCGTACGCTGCGTTTCAGCGTCGGGCGAAGGAGCGTGAGGAGAGCGCGAGCGAGCTGATCAGGGAGGCGATGGCCGAGTACGCGGAGCGCCACTTCG
>SKQU01000156.1 GCA_007118855.1 Spirochaetaceae bacterium | reverse complement strand
GCGACGGCAACCGGAACTGGGAGATCGACTTCGCCTCGCCTCGTCCGGAGGTCTTCGACTATCTCGCGCGACACATTGCGGAGCTTCAGTCGAGATACGCATTCGCCTTCATGCGCGGCGACATGTCACACGTCCAGATGCGGCCTCAGGGTGTTCCGCTCGAACCGGACCGCTACTACGACCCGCTCGCCTGGGTCAAGCGGCGCGTTGCCGGGCAGCGGCCGTCGTTCGCCTACTTCGCCGAGAGCTTCCTCTCGCCGCCGGGAGTCATGGCATACGGAGACGAGATCGAACATCTCGAAGCGTCGCAGGCCGACGTCACGCTCGGCGACCTCCAGTCCGTCGCAATCGACTCGCCGCAGTTCCTTCCGCGACTGCGCCGCTACTGCGACATAGCGTCTGCACGGTCGGTGACACCCTGCTTCACGGTGATGACCGGCGACAAGGACGACCCGCGATTCGACGAGTTCTACCTCGCGGGCAACGAGCTTCGCCTCTTCCTGTCGCTTTTCCTGCCGAGCCTGCCCAGCTATACGGCACTCGGGTTCGAGCTCCGGGACCGTCACGAGAATCCGGCGAAGAACGAGTACTACACCAAGCTCTACGTCTTCCACGAGAAGTCAGGACCAAAGGCGACGCGCGGCCCGTACCGGTTCGGCTCCAACGTGGCGCTCTACCGACGGATCGTCACGATCCGTCGGTTCGCGACGGAGCTGCTGCCGAAGCTGCTTCCGGAGCTTTCGGACGATGCCGCCGGCGCGCCGGCGCAATGGCTGCTTCCGCCGGATGCGACGGGCGGCACCGCTTCCATCGCCTGGGCCCGCCGGACGCAGGATGCGACGATCGTCTTCGCCGCGAATACCAGCACGAGCAAGGCGGTAGAACGGTTGCTCGTTCCCTTGCCGCCCGCCGCCCGGACGGAGACGCAACTGCTCTTCTCCACCCACACCGGATCGAACCGCGGCGCAGCTCCCCGGACCGGCCGCGGGATGATGGAAGTCGTATCGCTCGACGCCGCCGAGGGCCGCGCGTACCGGCTGGAGAATGCAGGGAGGCAGGCATGAGCGGCCTGCCTGCAGACGGGCACCAGGCCCCGATCGACGAGCTCGTCGCATACCTCGCACGCTTCGTGACCGAGGAGCGCCTCGCCCGGATGCGCCGGGTGCTCGACGAACGGACCCGCTACCTCACCGTCGTGGTGGAGGATGTCTACCAGCCCCACAACGCGAGCGCGGTGCTTCGAACCTGCGACTGCTTCGGTATCCAGGATGTGCACATCGTCGAGAACCGGAACCAGTACCGGCTCAATCCGGGCGTCGAGCTCGGGACGGCTCAGTGGTTGACCCTGCACCGCTACGGCAGCAACGAGCACAACACGCGAGATGCGCTGCGCCGCCTCCGGGAGTCCGGGTACCGGATCGTGGCGACCTCGCCGCACACTCACGAGGTATCGCTCGACCGGTTCGACCTCGAAGCGGGTCCGGCGGCGCTCCTGTTCGGCAACGAGCTCGACGGGCTGAGTTGCGAAGCGATGCAGACCGCCGACGAGCATCTGGTGATCCCCATGTACGGTTTCGTGGAGAGCTTCAACATCTCGGTCTCCGCCGCGATCGTGCTGCACCGGCTCAGCAGTCGTCTACGCTCGAGCGATATCGCCTATCGGCTGTCGCCCGATGATCGAATCCGGGTCATGCTCGGTTGGTTGCGTTCGAGCGTGGGCCGCGCAGAGGCCCTGGAGCGCGAGTTCCTCGCGCGACGGAAGGAGGCACGGACATGATCTACGTTGGCCCCCACGTGAGCATTGCCGGTGGCGTGCAGACCGCACCGCACCGGGCCGTGGATCTCGGCGCCACCGCGCTCGGTCTGTTCACGAAGAACCAGCGGCAGTGGGCCTCGAAGCCGCTGCTGCCCGATGAGATCACGGCGTTCCGGGGCGGACTCGAGGAAGCGGGTATCAGCGCGGCACACGCGGTGATCCACGGGAGCTACCTCATCAACATCGGGAATCCGGACCCCCAGAAGCGAAGGAAATCGCTCGACGGCCTGCTCGACGAGTGCAACCGCGCCGAACAGCTCGGCCTCTCGCTCGTAAACTTCCACCCGGGAAGCGGGATGGGCGATCTGGACGATGACGAGACGCTCTCGCTCATCGCCGAGGGGTGTCGTTCGATCCTCGATCGGACGTCGAGCGCCGTGCTGGTGCTCGAAGCGACGGCCGGCCAGGGATCGCACGTCGGACACCGGTTCGCTCACCTGGGACAGATCATCGAACGCACCGGCAGCCCGCGGCGAATGGGGGTGTGCATCGATTCGTGCCACATCTTCGCCGCAGGATACGACGTTCGGAGCGCGCAGGCGTACGCGCGGACCATGGACGAGTTCGAGCGCGAGGTCGGCCTCGATCGGCTGGTCGCGATCCACCTCAACGATGCGAAGGTCGCGCTCGGCAGCCGCAGGGATCGTCACGAGCTGATCGGTGAAGGAGCAATAGGCCTCGCCGGGCTGGCGAACTTCGTCCGTGACTCGCGCCTGGCGCACCTTCCCTTCGTGCTCGAGACCCCGGATCCGGACAGGTGGAAGCAGGAGATCGAGCTTCTGCGCCGACTCGCCGAGACGGACGAGCCTGCGCAGGACAGCGTGCCGGACCAGGACCGGCGGCGCGAAGGACGGGCGTGATGGCCAGGCAGAAACACTACGAACAGCAGGAAGTGCTTGACCTCGAGTTCCAGGGGCACGGCATCGTGAAGCCCGAAGGCCGCGTCGTGTTCGTGGAAGGCGTGCTTCCCGGCGAGCTCGTCGACGTGCGCGTGACCCGCCGTAAAAAGGGCGCGGCCTTCGGCGTTCCCACCGCAATCCACCGCCCATCTGCACGTCGCACCGAACCGTTCTGCGCTCACTTCGATGAGTGCGGCGGCTGCACGTGGCAGTACCTCGGGTACGAGGACCAGCTTCGCTACAAGGAGCGGTTCGTCGCCGACGTCCTTGCACGGCTCGCGGGCATCACCGAGCCGACGCCGCTGCCGATCATCGGGTGCGAGCGCGACCGCTTCTACCGCAACAGGCTTGACTTCTCCTTTTCGCCGACGCGATGGCTCTCCGGGAAGGAGATCGACGCGGGACTGGACATCGCGGACCGCAGGGCACTTGGTTTTCACGTCAAAGGACGGTTCGACCGGGTGCTCGACATCGACACCTGCTATCTGCAGCCGGACCCCTCGAACGAGATCCGCACCCGGGCGCGCACGATCGCCCGGGACCTCTCGTGCTCGTTTCATGATCCGGCGCGCCACGAAGGACTGCTTCGCAGCCTCATCGTCCGCACGACCGAAGACGGTGAGGTGATGGTGATCCTCGTGATCCACGAGGAGCGCCCGGACCTCGCCGCCACCATGCTCACCGAGCTCGGCCGCGCCGTTCCCGCGATCTCCTCCGCGCACTACGTCGTCAACCCCAGCCGCAACGACGACATAGGCCCGCACGAGGCGCGCCACGTCTACGGCACCGATGTCATCCACGAACGCTGCGGCCCGCTGCGTCTGGCGATCCATCCCAAGAGCTTCTACCAGACGAACTCGCGCCAGGCCGAATGCCTCTACACGGTGATCCGCGAATGGATCGACGCGCGAAGGAGCGACAGCCTGCTCGATCTCTACTGCGGAATCGGCAGCATCGGGCTCTTCCTCGCCGACCGGGTCGCTCGCGTCGTCGGCGTCGAATACGTGGAGGAGGCCGTCGCGGGGGCTCGGTTGAACGCCTCGCTGAACGGTATCCGGAACGCCGAGTTCCACGCGGGCGACGTCCGTGAGCTCCTGGCAGCCGCCGGGCGCGCCGGTTCTCCAATCGAACGGCCCGATCTCATCGTGCTCGACCCGCCGCGCGCCGGCTTCCATCCGGCGGTTACCGGGGAGCTCCTACGCCTCGCGCCGCGGCAGATCGTCTACGTGAGCTGCAAGCCTTCGACCCAGGCACGCGATCTCGCGGCTCTCAGCACGCTCTACGAGGTGAGGCGCGTGCAGCCGGTTGATATGTTCCCGCAGACCTTTCACATTGAGAGTGTGGTGGATCTCAGACGCCGGGAGGGGGTGGTATGACCGGAGGCAGAGGAAGGACCCGACCGCCGCGCGAACCTCTCGCTCGGCCGCAGAACTCACCTGGTCGTACTCCCTTGCCGAAAGCGACTGGTATCGTATCTTTGACGAGTCAGAGAATGGTTGCGTTGATTCCCGAATGACCGGGACGGAGGAGCTGTGTCGATCTACCGCGTGCATTTCAAGTGGAAGGATAAGGAGCTCATACTCCGGGCTCGGGGTCTCGATCTCACCCATCCCTACTTCGTCTCCATCACGGACCTCGTGTTTCCTGAAGGGAAGAAGATCATCATCGACCCTTCCGAGGACGAGGTGCGTCGGACGTTCGGCCGTGCCGACCACCTGATGATCCCGTTCCAGACGGTCAACCTGATCGAGGAGTACAAGGACGGCGAGCCAGAGGTGCGTACGGTCGTGCGCGACTTCCGGGTCATCGACGACGCGCAGGATGACCCACCTGAACCCGACGTCTGAGTCAATC
>SKQU01000382.1 GCA_007118855.1 Spirochaetaceae bacterium | reverse complement strand
CGCCAGCCGCGCACGTCTATGCGCTGCGGCCCCTGATCGCCGCGAGGAGATCGGACGAGGGGCCGGCCTTCGACAGATAGGCGGCGGCGCCAGACGACAACATGCGCTCCGCGGCCTCTTCCTCAGAGTGCATGGAGAGCCCCACGATACGGGTGTCGGGAACTCTGGAGAGTATTGCCCGGGTCGCCTCGTCACCGGCCAGCCCGGGCATCGTCAGGTCCATGACGATAACGTCCGGCAGCAACTGGTGCGCGAGATCGACCGCGGCATCCCCGCTACTCGCCTCGCCCACTACCTCGAGATCCGGCTCTTCGTTCAGGAGCAGAACCAGTCCCTGACGGATGACGGCATGGTCGTCGACCACGAGCACCGACAGCTTGCGCCCTTCAAGCGGCCCACCAGCGGGCTCCACCGGCGTCTCCTTCAGCACGCCTTCGGCCTTCGTCGCGCTCGAGGGAAGGTAGATCGTAAAGGTACTGCCGGCGCCGACTATGCTGCGGATCTCCAGCACCCCGCCTATCGCCTCGATGCGCTCCCGAAGGCTCAGGAGCCCGAGCCCGGTGGGCGAATCGTGTTTGAGTGCGGACTCGACGTCAAAACCACGTCCCTGATCGCGAACGGTGATCTCGACTCCCTCCTCGCGCTCGATCAGGTCGACCGTCGCCTCCTCGACCCCGGCGTACTTGATGATATTGAACAGCAGCTCCTGGACAGCGCGATAGGTGACGTGGCCCGCGAGGGGGGAAAGCTCGGGGTGCTCGTCCTGCGCGTTGATCGTGACGCGCAGGCCATGAGTGCCCTGGGTCTCGGAGGCGAGCACGCGAAGCGCCGGGACGAGGCCGCGCATGCGGAGCAGCGGCGGGCTCAGCTCGTGAGAGAGGCTGCGCGACCGTTGGATCGCCTGGTCGAGCAGATCACCGGCGGTTTCGAGTCGACTCGTGACGTAGTCGTCGTACCGGATCCGGCGTGCAGCCATATCGATATGGACCTTGATGCCGGCGAGCGTCTGCTGCAGATCGTCATGCAGAAGCAGGGCGATCCGTCGGCGCTCACGGTCTTCGGCTTCGGTCAGCTGGATGACGAGTCGCCGCAGCTGCTGCGCCCGGCGCTGATTCTCGTGATCATGCGTGTGGGTGACGCGCGCGATGCGTTGCAGCCGCTCGACGGTGGCATGCTCGAATGCGGTGACCGTGCGCGCACCGAAGACCAGGAAGGAGTCCGCTTCCGAGACCGCCGGAGGAGGGATGACCACGATCGCCGTCAAACCATAGCGTTCGTGCAACGGGCTCTCGCCTTCCGCGAGCCGGTTCAGAACGACGGGGGCTCCGGTCTCACGGGCTTGTACGCAGAGCGCCCGCAGGCTCGGGGCTGCGAGCAGGCCGGACAGATCGGAGTCGGAGATGCCGTCGGAACCGATCGCCTCGAGTGTGTCATCGTCAGGGGCGAGCTTGATCCGGACGAACAGGTCAGCCTCTGCGCTCGCGACGAGTCCGGCAACCAGCTCCTCTACGTGCTCCATTAGGTGTAACGTAGCGCGTCCGTAACGGAGCCTCAATCGGCCGTATGGGTTATGCCGCTCGCTTGCCACATCCGCTGGAAGTCAGCATCATAGGAGTCTGATGAACGGAACCGCGCTGCAGATCGGACTGGTTGACGACCACGCGATCCTCCGGGATGGGCTGAAGCTCGTCATCGAGGAAGCCGACCCGCCTATGTGCGTCGTGTTGGAGGCCTCTTCGGCGCACGAGGCGCTCGAGAAGCTCGAGAAGACCGACCTCCAGGTCCTCCTGACCGACATCTCCATGCACGGCATGGACGGTCTCGAGCTCGCCCGTACCGTCACGATTCGGCAGCCCAAGGTGCGCGTCATCGTACTCTCAATGCACGACGACGCCGAGCTCGTCGAACGGGCGGTCGCCGCCGGCGTTCGGGGGTATCTCCTCAAGGACCACGCTGCGCGTGACATCGTAGAGGCAATCGTCGCCGTCGCGCAGGGTGATCACTGGTTCCGGACCGGAATCCCGGAGACGCTCGTGAACGAGTTCCGTTACGGTCCGGCCAAGCGTTCCACCGGCGCGACGCAGCTCACCCCGCGCCAGCTCGAGATCCTGAGACTGATCTGCGACGGTCTTACCGAGCGGGAGATCGCGGAGGAGCTCGGCATCTCGCACCATACCGTTCACGTCCACAAGAACAACATCATGCAGTCGCTTTCGCTCCACTCGAAGGTTGACCTGGTCAAGTACGCGGTACAGCACAAGCTGGTTCAGATGTAAGCCGACGCCCTACTCCGGGGGCCACAACTCCGCGCTCTTCGAGTCGACGATCGACTTCACGGCGGCGACGAACTCCTCGAGCGCCACGCCGTTGATCTGCGCCCCGGTCCGGGGGCGAATGCTCACGGTACCGGCGTCCTGTTCCTTCTCGCCGAGGATCAGCATGTAGGGAACCTTCTGTCCCTGGTGATGGCGGATCTTCGCCCCCATCCTGGCGTCCGAGAGGTCGGACTCAGCACGGAACCCCGCGGCGCGCAGCGAGTCTGCCACCCGGCGCGCATACTCGTCGAACGCCGGTGCGACCGGGATCGTCACGGCCTGGACCGGGGCGAGCCAGACGGGGAAGGCCCCGCCGTAGTGCTCGATGAGCACGCCGAAGAACCGTTCGAGCGAGCCGAGCAGCGCCCGGTGGACCATGTAGGGCCGCTTCTCCTTTCCGTCCGAGTCGACGAAGGAGATGTCGAACCGTTCGGGCAGGTTGAAGTCGAACTGGATCGTTGACATCTGCCACTCGCGCCCGAGCGCGTCCTTGATCTTGATGTCGATCTTGGGGCCGTAGAAGACGCCGCCCCCCTCGTCGATCTCATAGGGCAGCCCTTCCGTCTCGATCGCCTTTCGCAGGCTCCCGAGCGCCTGCTCCCACATCTCGATCGACCCGACGGACTTCTCCGGAGCGGTAGCGAGGTATGCCTTGAGATCAGTGAACCCGAAGGCTTTCCACATCCGCAGGCTGAACCTGAGCACCTCGAGAATCTCGTCCTCGACCTGCGCGGGAGTACAGAAGATATGCGCGTCGTCCTGCGTGAACCCGCGGACACGCAGCAGGCCGTGCAGGGTTCCCGACTTCTCGTAGCGGTACACCGTTCCGAGCTCCGCCCACCGCAGCGGCAGGTCGCGGTAGCTGCGCACACCCGTCCTGTAGATCAGGATGTGGAAGGGGCAGTTCATGGGCTTCGCGTAATAGTCCGCCTTGTCCATCTCCATGGGCGAGTACATGCTCTCCGCGTAGAAGTCGAGGTGACCGCTCGTCTCCCAGAGCCAGCTCTTGCCTATGTGCGGCGTATGCAGGATCTCGTACCCGTCGCGCCGGTGCACCTCTCGCCAGTAGTCCTCAACCGCCTGCCGGATCCGCCCGCCCTTGGGGTGCCAGTAGATCATCCCCGGCCCGGCCTCCTCGTGGATGCTGAACAGGTCGAGTTCCTTCCCGATGCGCCGGTGATCGCGCTTCTCGACTTCCTTGAGCCAGTCGAGATGCTGCCGCAGCTCCTTCGGGTTCTCCCAGGCGGTGCCGTAAATCCGCTGCAGCATGGGCCGCTTCTCGTCACCCCGCCAGTAGGCGCCCGCGACGTTGAGCAGCTTGAAGCTCTTCGGGTTGATCTCCTTCGTGTGCTCTACGTGCGGTCCGCGACAGAGGTCGGTGAAGGTGTCCACCGTATAGATGGAGACCTCCTCGTCCGCGGGCAGATCCTGCAGGATCTCGAGCTTGTACGGCTGGTCGCCGAAGAGCTCGGCGGCCCGATCCCGATCGACGACTTCGCGACGGAACTCGTGGTCCTCGCCGACGATCCCGCGCATCGTCTCCTCGATCTGCTCGAGATCCTCGGGCGAGAGCGAGCGCGGAAGGTCGAAATCGTAGTAGAACCCGTGTTCGATCGCCGGACCGATCGCGATCTTCGCGTCCGGAAAGGTCCGAAGCACGGCTTCGGCCATGATGTGCGCCGTGGAATGGCGTATCCGGTGGAGTCGGTCGTGACGCTCCTGGGTCTTGTCCTGCTTCTCTGCTACGTCTGCCATGATTCTCCTCCAACAAAGAAAAGGCCCCGGTCTTCTCCCTGGACCGTTCTCTTCAAACGGTTTCCAAGGACGAAGACAGGGGCCTTCCACTGCTCCGCGGTACCACCTTGGTTCGCTGCGGGCTTTCTCTCCCGCAACGCACTCATTGCATCCGTTTCGTGGATGACCCGGCCGAGCATACTCCCGCATCTGCAGGCAACGGTTTCCGTCGACAGCTCAGGAGGGGTTTTCCCACCGTCTTCGCCGGGTCTCTCTCAGCCTGCCGCAGCCGTCCGGCCTGCGGTCCGGAGACCCTCTCTCATGACCAGGGGCGATGGTACTCGTCTCCGTCATCGCGCACCCATACTTTCGTCAATCCGGCCCCGGAAGTCAAGACTCGAGCGCCCGCAAGCAGCGCCCGTACGCGGCGCGTTGTCCTACGGCCGCACGTCGGTGCGCACCCGCTGATCACGCACGCCCGTCGTCGTGAAGTGCCCGAAGTACGCGCCGTTCACGCCGT
>SKQU01000283.1 GCA_007118855.1 Spirochaetaceae bacterium | reverse complement strand
CATGACATTCCTCGACGATTGCCCGTGATCGCGTTCCCGGCTACAATGCCGCATCATGAGCGAAGCAAAGGCTGCCCTTCCAAAGGGCTTCTACCGGGTGACGGTGCTGATTGGGCTCGGGTTCTTCACGATGGGCCTGATGGACCCGCTCTACGACACGTACGTGCCAATCTTCCTCCAGGACTTTCTCACGTCGCGCTTCCTGATCGGCGCGATCATGACGCTCGACAACCTGCTCGCGCTGTTCCTCATACCCATCGTATCAAACCTCTCGGACAACACGAACACGAGGATCGGCAGGCGCATGCCGTGGATCCTGGTCACGGTTCCCCTGTCCGGTATCTTCTTCGCGCTGGTGCCCTACGGCGGCCTGCCGTCAGGCAGTCTGGCCCTCATTATCATACTCATCTTCGTGCTCAACCTCGCGAAGCAGGCGGCGCGCGGTCCGGTGGTCGCGCTCATGCCGGACACGATACCAGGCGAGTTCCGAAGCGAGGCGAACGGCGTCATCAACACGATGGGCGCGATCGCGGCGATCGTCGGGACGATCGTGCTCGCGCCGCTGATGGACCTCGAGCTGACGCTTCCTCTGATCGGACAGACACAGCGACGACTTCCCTTTCTCATTTCCGGGCTGCTGGTGATCGTCGCGACGATCCTGCTGTTCACCTTCGTGCGCGAGAGCGCCGCGGCGCGGGAGAAGCGCGAGCGCACGAAGCTCCTCGAGTCGTTGAAGCTCGTCTTCAGCGGGCGTGACCGCAGCGCGATGCTCATCCTCCTCTCGCTCTACTTCTGGTTTCTCGGCTACCAGGGCGTACTGCCCTTCATGGGGATCTACAGCCGTTTGGTGCTCGGTGTCAGCGAGGGGCTTGCCGGTCTCTCGCCGGGTGCCGTCGCGATCGGGTATCTGCTGCTCGCGATTCCATCCGGGATCATTGCCCACCGGTTCGGACGCCGACGCGTGATCCGCTTCTGCCTCGTCGGGATCGTGATCGCGCTCCTGCTCATGTTCTTGCACGACCCGCTCATGCAACTCGTCGGTGTGCCGCAGCAGGCGGCCTGGATGGTCTTCCTCTTCATCCTCTTCTGCTTCGGTATGATGTGGGGCTCGGTCATCACCAACTCGTTTCCCATGCTCTGGCAGATGGCGACTTTCGGCAACATGGGCGTCTACACAGGAGTCTACTACTTCTTCAGCCAGGGGGCCGCGATCACGTCCCCGCCGCTCAGCGGCGCGGTTATCGACCTCTTTACGTTCGCGTTTGGCGACACCGTCGGGCTGCGGATGATCTTCGTCTACTCGGCGATCATGATGGCGGTCGCTTTCGTGATCATGGGGCGCGTGACCGGAGGCGAGGTCGATTCGGCTCCGGTGGATTCCGCCGTTTGAACCGGCTGGGTGCGGCTGGTATAGTTCATTGGCAATGGGTCCACTGAACGTCGTAATCATAGGCGGGTTCGGGCATGCCGGCCGTGTGCTGGACGAGATCGCGGGGATGGCGGAGGCACGGATCGTCGGGCAGAGTCCCGCGTACGCGGACGAGGATACGAGCGCGTACACGCGGCATCCGGCCTGCCGGGATGCGCGGCACTTCGACACCTGCCGTCAGATGCTCGACGAGCTCACGCCGGACGTAGCGGTCGTCAGCACCCGGCTCGACCGGATCCCGGCGGTCGCGATCACAGCCGCGGAGGCCGGATGCCATCTAATCTGCGAGAAACCCATGGCTCTCGATCACCCGACGCTCGACCGTCTATACCAGGCGGTCACGGCCGCCCGCGTCAGGGCGGTCTCCATGCTCTCAATGCGGTCCGAGCCGCACTTTCGCGCAGCACGCCGCGTCTACCGCAGCGGTGTGATCGGCGAGGCCGTTCAGATCAACGGCCGCAAGAGCTACAAGTGGGGAACGCGCCCGGAGTGGTTCGGCGACAAGTCGCTCTACGGCGGGACGATTGGGTGGGTGGGCATCCACGCCCTCGACTTCATCAGCTTCATCACCGGCCTCGAGTTCACAAGCGTTGCCGCCATGCAGGGGAACTTCTGCCATACCGAACGCCCGGACTGCCAGGACTTCTGCGGTCTGCTGCTGTCAACCAGCAACGGCGGGTGCGCGACGGTCAGCGTCGACTATCTGCGCCCGGGCGACGCCGCGACCCATGGCGACGACTGGGTGCGCATAGTCGGTACGAAGGGCGTGTTGGAGGCCAGCGGCTCACGCCGGGAGTGCACCGTCCTGACCGACGGAGCGCAACCGCAACCGGTGGAGTTGCCCGAAGAGGCCATGCTCTACAAAGACTTCCTCCTGAGCCTGCGCGACGGACATGACAGCGAGTTGACCCAACAGGACGCGTTCATGTTGACCTCGACGTGTCTTCACGCGCGCGATGCGGCCGAACAGTCACAGCTCGTCCACATCACGCGCCACCGGGCAGACTGGAGCTGAGCCCGAGCGCCCTCCTCAGAAGAGCTTGGACATATTGATGGTGTGCGCCTCAGCAGGATCACCGTGGACCGTCCTTCGGATGACCTCCATCTTTTCGCTCGACGCCAGGCTTCCCGCGGTGCGGTAGATCTCAAGGATGTTGTCCACGGGCGTTCCAACCTGGATCGCGTGCGTCGGGCCCAGGATCATCCCGCCGCGGTCAAACAGACGCAGCCGCCGATCGGTCTCCCGGCGCACATCCTCCACCGTGCCGTGCGGCAGAGTCGATTGAACGCACATCGATCCGCAGAACGAGAGTTTCTCGCCAAAGCTCGTCTTGAGCGCGCCTATGTCCATTGCCGGAGTCGTCGGCTGGACAACGTCCTGTATGTCCAGTCCCAGGTCGATGAGCCTGGGAAGGAATCGGTCCACGGTGCCGCACATGTGCATCATCGTGCGCGCTCCGTACGAGTGAACCATGGAGAAGTACTTCTCCAGCCTGGGGGCGAAGTGCTTCTCGAAGATCTCCATGCTGATCATGGGGCCGTTCTGATTCCCCAGGTCCTCGCCAATGTGGGCGATGTCCACGAGACCGTCGGCGGCCTGCAGCAGACGCTCGTGCGTGTCGTAGTAGAACCTGAACCGGGCATCCATGATGCGCAGGTACACGGGATCGTCCGTGTAGAGATCGATGAGCACCTGCTCCATGCCGCGGGCCCGCCCGATCGAGTTGATGAAGTCCATGTCCCCGGCCGACCCGATGCACAGGGCGTACTGATCTCCGAACGCCCGACACTTCTCCCGGAAGTTGTCGTAGCGAAACCGGTCCGCCGTGGGAAAGCGCGATTCATCCAGGTCCTCCAGCTCGAAGACGTTCTCAAAGGGCAGGTGGACCGGCTCCAGGTACGCGCCGCCATCATAGGGTTTCTGCTTGTAGCGTTCGCCCCAGTATCCTTCAACGCTGCCGTCAGGATACGTCCGGAGCTCCGGGCCAACGTAGTCCGGCTCGACGTAGCGCAGGTCCTCGCCAAGCGCGTGGCGCAGCTGTTCCATGTTCTCCATGTCCAGCGCATCCAGGAGTGTATGGTTCACCTCCGGGGTCCCCTCATAATGAACGGGAATCCGATCGGTCTTCTCCCTGCTCAACGCATTCAGGACGCGCTCTCTCGAAGTCATCCGTAATCCTCCTGCGCACCTCGAAGGTCGCGGCGATGCACTCTCCAGCGTCGATGATCTCAATACTCGGCAATGAGCTCCTGCAGTCGTGACGGGCGGTCCGTAATGATGCCGTCCACCCCCATTTCGATGAGCTCGATCATCTCGTCGTCACGGTTGATGGTCCAGTAGTGGACGGCCATACCGCGTCTCGCGATATCGCGCCGCAGTCGGCGGGAGGTCAGGTCCAGGGTGAGCGGCCCCACATCGAAGCTGACCGGCAGGTTGAAGACCTGAAACGGCATCGCTCTGTTCAGAGCGTTCAGGCCGAGGATGTGGGCAACATAGAACCGCACAACCTCATCCATGGAGCCCGACGTCGGTACGCGGCCGTCGGAAAGAGACCGGAAATGCCGCAGCGGTGATGTGTTGAACGATGCAACCACCGTGAGGTCCTCGCGACCGAACTCCCGGATCAGGTCCCGGAGTACCTCGGCGGCAAGGGCGCCGCGTTCACCATCATCCTTGATCTCAATGAGCATGAGCATGCCCGGATAGGTCTCGAAGAGTTCACGCAGGCTCGGCACATAGGCGCCAACACCAATCTCATGGGCGTGTTCAAAGGCGAGGTTCGTCTGGCCCGGGCGCTCCTGGTTGCCGCCCTGATGCGCGATCACCCGCGGCATCCCGTCGCGATCGGCTCGCCAGTGGGGCGCGACGTCCTGCGGGCTCCCCGGGAGTACCGCCATGAGACCCCATGCAACGGCAATCACCGCGAACGTGACACCAACAGTCTTCCGGGTTCTCCGCATATCTCCTGTTTCTACAACGTGAGGCCGAAAGCAACAAGGCCCTTCGTCCAGGCCGACGCCCCGGCACTTGCCTCCGGCGGTCCCGCCCGGTAGCATGGTGCCTCAAGCGGAGGGAGTGTGGCACGCATCGAGTTTGGACATACGTGGTGGGGACGGCGGTGGCTCGACGCGCTCTCGCACATCGACT
>SKQU01000016.1 GCA_007118855.1 Spirochaetaceae bacterium | reverse complement strand
GTTCACGCTCATGCCTCGCCGCCGGCTCTCGCGCTTGAGTGCTTCGCTGAGCGCTGCGTCCGAGGTCCGGATTGTGAACGTCGCCATTCTCGCACCTCCCATACTATATGCTATCATACTAGGACGCATAAAGCCAGCATGCGTCGCACCAGGGCTGCGTCCGGTCGGCGACGCCGCGCCGTCTTGCTTTTCCGCGCCACGTCCTTATCTTCTGATGGTTCCACCCGGATCCAGGCGCCGACGATGCTTCGAAGAACGATACGACTCATCACCGTTCTCACGCTCGCAGCGACGATCAGCGCCGGCATTGTCACGGTCGCGGTCGTCGTGGCGCGAAGCGCGGCGACTCGCCTGCTCGAGACCGCCGCGTCCGGGGCGGGCGTCGAGCTCGAGTACCGGCGGCTGCGTCTGTCGCTGGTCCACGGGGTCGTGCTGCGGGAGGTCAGCCTCACCTCGCCGCCGCACGGAGTTCGAGTGGAAGCCGGTCGGGTCCGGATAAACCGACGCCGTATTGAGGGGTTCGCCCTTCACATTCCGGACGCCCCGCTCGCCGGACTCGACGTCGGGGTGGATCGCGTCTTCGTCACCTTCGCGGAACGAGTTGCCACCGCGCGCATCCCACCGGTCGCGTCCGCGCGGCTCGACGGTCTGCATGCGCTCTTCACGCTGCGCGATCCGCCCTCGGCGCCGGAGGCCGCTCCCGAGTTCGCCGATGCGGCGGGCATCCGTCACGGGTCCCGGGGCGATCCGGCGTCAGACCCCACCGCGTCGTTATCCACACGCCCGCGGTCCGCGCCCGAGGACCCCGCCGTCCTGCCGTTCCCCGGGCTCGCCGCGGCGGAGGCGGCCGTGCTCGACGCGCTGCGCGGCGTGCTACCCATCCTTCCCGAGACGGTCTCAGTCCGCCGCGCTCGCGTTGACGTCGAGCGCGTCGCGCAGGACGAGAACGGGGCACCCCGGGTCGCCGAACGGTTCGGTTTCTCCATTCGCGACGCGCTCCTTCGCACGGACGCGCGCGACCGCTCCGTCCATCTGGACGCGCAGGGCGCCTGGGCCGCCGGCGGCCGCGATGGCTGGTCGGTAGAGATGACCGTCAGCCCGGACGAGGAAGTGTGGAGTGGATCGCTGTCGATCCGTGATCTTGAGATCGCCTCGGTCGCGTTCCTGCTTCCCGCCGGCTCAATGGAGCGCCCCGGCGGGCTCCTCGAAGTGGGAATCGACATAGAGCGCTCGCCGCGCTCAGAAACGTCGGCGGTCTCCGGTGTCGTGGCGCTTGCCGGCGGGAGCATGGTTGTGCCGCCGGTCTCCGAATCCCCGCTCGAGCTTGCCGACGCGCGGTACGAGTTTGCCTTGCGGTCAGACATGACCGCGCCGCTGCCCCGGGCGAGGCTCGCGCGCCGGATCCCCGGCACGACCGATCCGCCGCCGCCCGGGGCGGGCGCTCCGGAGGATGCGGAGCTTCGCGGCGAGATCGTCTTCGAGTCCGGGGTGATCCGGCTTGGTGCGGTTGCGATGGAGCTTGCGCCGGCGTTCCGCGGGTACCGTGACCACGGGGCCGTTCCCGCGAGAGTCGACCTGCGCCTCTCGCTCCCCGGCACACCGGTACAGCGGATCATCGACGCACTGCCGCAGGCCCTCCTTGGGCCCCTTGCCGGTCTCGTTGTCGACGGAGTTGTGTCGTGGGACCTGGACCTCGAGGCTCCCACGTCGGGCCTCTCCTGGACCGGGTGGGACGCGTCGACCAGCCTTGAAGGGTTCGACATCGTGGATATACCCGCGGCCTACGACGTGCGGCGGCTCAATGGTGAGTTTCTCTACCGGCTCCCTGGGCTCCGAACCGTCGACCGCTTCGTGGTGATACCGGCGTTCGAGGGGGGCTCGCTCCCCGGGGAGACCGGGGTCACAGCCGCTGACGGTGCATCCGCCGTTCCGCCGTCGCCGCGCGCGGGATCGGGATCTCCCGGATCCGGATGGTTCGTCCCGGAACTGATCGGCGCGGCGCGCGTGGGCATGGTTCACCCGGTGACGATCGACCTGGACTACCGCTATGCACCGCTTTCGTACATCGCGCCGTGGATGATCAGTGCCGCGATCACTTCGGAAGACGGGGAGTACTACCGCCACGACGGCATCAACTGGCTCCAGGCGAAGAGCGCGCTCGAGCGCAACGTCGCCGCCGGCGAGATTGTCGTGGGGGCGAGCACGATCCAGATGCAGCTTGCCAAGAACCTCTTTCTCGACCATGAGCGCACGATCGTCCGCAAGCTCCAGGAGGTTGGTTTCGTCGCGCTGATGCAGCTTGGAGCCCACCTGTCGCGGGAGCGGATGGTGGAACTCTACCTCAACATCGTCGAGTTCGGGCCCGGCATCCACGGCATCGAGCACGCCGCGCGCTACTACTTCGGGAAGGCTCCGCAGGCGCTCTCAGTCGCCGAGGCGGTGTGGCTTGCGACCGCGCTGCCGAGCCCGAGCCGGCGTCACTCGCAGTTCAAGAACGGCGCGGTCCCTCCGGCATGGCTCGCCCATATGCGGGCAGTCATGGCCCTGATGCTCGAACGCGGCCGCCTCACCCCGGAGCAACACGCCCGCGGCGTGCTGGAGGTGCCGCGGTTTCGTCCGTGAGCGTTCCGGGCGTCACCTCCGGCAGGGCTCTATGGCCACTCTATCTCGTTATAGGTTCCTGACTTGGGCCCGGTGAAACTGAAGTCAACGACTACGACGGCTGGTGTCCCTGTCTTCCTGTCCGTGTCCACCGTGCCGGTGACCACAAACGTGCCGTCTGCGTACGAGATGGTCACTCCTTCCTTGGGGAGGAGGTCCGTCTCGTAGACCTCGTAGAACCCGGCTTCGTACTGACCGAAGTTCGCAAGCGCCTGCGCGTAGTAGAAGACCCAGTTCGCGTTGGCCACCAGTTCAGCGACGGTGTCGCCGGTCACCTCACCGTCGTGCTCAAAGTGCAGCTCTATGTAGGCACCGGTGCCGTCTGAGAAGTCCTCGGTGACGAGAAAGAGCGCGATGTAATGGGTTTCTTCCCCAAGGAAGCCGTAGTCGCGCACGTACAGATCGCTCACATCTGCGGTCTGACCATCGAAGCTTATCCGTGATGGCGCCCGTGTGACCAATCCATCGTCCAGCTCTGCATCCGTCGGCTGCCAACAGGCAACCGTCACTGCCGACAGGGCGATGATCGCGGCGATGATCGCGATCCACTTCAGGTGAGCATTATTGAGTATTCTGGTCATATAGCCTCTGCGCGAAGATAACGCTGTCGCTACCGACCGGCAACCGGCTCTTTCGCCTTGACCCCGCGAACCCTCCGGGTTACGCTGAAGCATGAAGACACAACCGCTCCTCGCAAAAATCACCGTGGTCCTCCTTGCAGGCCTCTTTGCCGCCTGCGCGACACCGGAGATCACCCGCGTTGAAACCGTAGTCGAGCCGGTGCCCGTGGTCTACGAGGTTGGTGCCACCGGCCCCGCCGGCGGGTTCATCGTGTACGACAAGGGGAGGGTGTCCGACGGCTGGCGCTATATTGAGGCCGCACCGGTCGGCTGGTCGGGCGACGCCGCAGACCCTGTCGCCGTCTGGGGCGGCACGGGTACGCTTGCGGGTGCACAGCTTGACGTCGCCGGATCCGGCCTCGCGAACACGATCGCCATACTCGACGTCTTTGGTGAAGCCGATCCGGACACGGCCCGAGCCGACTACGCCGCCCGCCTTTGCGCGGACGCCGTGATCAACGGGTTCGACGACTGGTTCCTGCCCTCACGGGACACCATGATCGCGGCCTACGAGAACCTGTACCGCGCCGGGATGGGCGGCCTCACGACCGGGTCGTACTGGACCTCGACCGAGCGGAATACCGAGCGTGCGATGGCCTTCAACACTGCGACGGCGGGTATGATCTCCGCACGGAAGGTCCACGAGTGCCACGTGCGACCCGTGCGGCGATTCTAGCGCGGCGCGACGACCTGCTTACCGCCGGATCTGCTCGAGACATTCGGCAACCGGCGGCAGCGAGTCCGGGTCGAGCCATGCGCGCTGCATGACGAGCCCGGGGATGACCGTGGAGGCGATCTGCGGCTCGTCGTGGGCGAACTCCACGAGGAGCTCGCCCTCGCGGGCGTAGAACCGGTGCGCGAGCGTCTGCGGATCGAGCACCCAGTACTCCCGCACGCCGTGCTGCTCGTATTCGGCGAACTTCACCCCTATGTCGCGTTCACCCGTGGTTGGGCTCAGTACCTCAACGACGAGATCCGGCGCACCGTCCACGTAGTTCTCCCGCAGCAGATGGAGTCGATCCTTCGCGTAGAAGGCGAGATCCGGCAGGAAGACGTTTCGCGGGCTGAGCTTGACCGCGACCACCTCCCGGAAGAGCTCACCGAGCTCGCCCGCCTCCACGAACTGCCCGATCAGCCGATCCACGAAACTGGTCAGCCGCGCATGCCGGATGGCGACAGGTGAGTGCATCTCAATCTCTCCATCGATGAGGTCCGCGTGCTTGCCCGGTTCGAGCCACTCGAGAAACTCGTCCGCACTGAGCAGCTGATACTCCGTCTGCCTCGACAGCGACACGTAGGTCGGCATGTG